>CAILNN010000200.1 GCA_903835555.1 uncultured Verrucomicrobiota bacterium | reverse complement strand
CCGGATGCCTCAACTCAATCTAGCTCCCGATGAAGCGCTGGCCGTGGCCACCTATTTGGTCCGGGAGCAAGCAAGGAACTCGGGCGATGGTGCGAGTGGGCTCGTTCCCGGGCTGAAACTGAAATATTATGAGGGATCGTTTTCGCGCTGTGCAGACCTTTCAAGCGCGTCTCCCAAGTCCGTGCAGACTAGCGATGGAATTCCCCAGAAATTGCCCGAACGCGATAGCAACTATGGGCTTATTCTGACCGGGTTGATTGAAATCCCCACAGACGGCAAATACACCTTTTGGACCACATCCGACGACGGGTCCACGCTCCAAATCGGCGACCAGGTCGTGGTCGAGAACGACGGAACCCATGCTCCCCGCGAGCGAAAGGGAGAAAAAATGCTTCAAAAGGGCTATCAAGCATTTGAACTCCGTTTCTTTCAAGGAGGCGGAGGGGCTGAATTGAGCGTGTCTTGGGAGGGGCCTGGATTTGATCGCAAGCCGATTGGCCGCGAGTCATTGAAGCGAAGTGGGGCAGTCATGCGTCCGTTGGGATACACAGATTTTGTGGTCGACACGCAGAAAGCCGCCCTAGGCCGACTCAAATTCGTGCAACTCAACTGCCAAGCCTGCCACGTCACCGGTGACGGAAAAGGCGACTTGGCGGAGTTGACGAGTGCTCCGAATCTTGCTGATTTGGCTTCACATCCGCAATCAGGCTGCCTGGCGGACGAAATCCCAGCCAAGGCACCTAAGTACGGGTTGAGTATTGACCAACGGCGAGCGTTACGAAAAGCAGTGGCAATTGCTAAAACCCTCGTCGAGGTTCGTTCCCCGAGTGTCGAAGTTGACGCCACTCTTTCCCGGCTCAACTGCTACGCCTGCCACCAAAGGGGAGGAATTGGTGGCCCAGATGTCCACGGCAAGACACCGTGGTTTTCCATTATTGGTGAGGCTGATCTTGGGGAAGAAGGGCGGCTTCCGCCTCATCTGAACGAGGTGGGATCAAAACTTCGAACGGACTGGATTGAACGGCTGCTGAGAGAAGGCACCAAGGTTCGGCCCTATATGGCGACCCGCATGCCAGTCTTTGGAAACGCGGCTGTTGGGGGGCTACCGACTCTCCTCGCGAGTACCGATCGACGGGCGGAGATGGTCAGCGAACCAACTATTACGGATCGGGCCGTAAAATTTGGCCAAAAACTAGTTGGACGGGACGGCCTCAGTTGTGTGTCCTGCCACACGTTTGCGCAGTATGGATCGATGGGAATTCCGGCGCTGGGATTGGAACGGATGCATGAACGGCTCGAATTTGACTGGTTCCGACGCTACCTCCCCGATCCAGCGGCACTCCGCCCAGGCACCCGGATGCCGAGTTTTTGGCCGGAGGGTAAAGCCGTCAATACGGCACTATTAGGAGGCAACACAGACGCTCAAATTCGAGCCATCTGGGCCTGGATGAAAGACGGCCCCAAAGCCGAGATACCCGCCGGCCTGATTCGGGGTCGAAAAGAAATCATAGTGGGAGATGAGGCCGTCATCTATCGCAACTTTATCGAAGGAGCCGGTCCGCGTGCCATCGGAGTCGGTTTTCCTGAACACGCCAGTCTGGCTTTTGACGCCAACAACCTCCGCTTGGCCATGATCTGGCAGGGAGCCTTTATCGATGCAGCTCGCCATAGCACCGATCGCGGTGTCGGGTATGAACCACCCTTGGGTGACCATTTGTTCCGCTTGCCAGAAGGCGAATCGATCCTGGCTTTGCCCGATGGCAATTCCCCGTGGCCGATGCCAACTCATCGGGCTACCCATGGAAGTTTCCTCGGCTACAAACTTGATTCCAAACAGCGACCCACATTTCGCTATCAAGTGGAAGGAGTGATCATCGAGGATTATCCGACCGTCCGAACGGATGGTGTCGATATCATTCTGACTCGGACATTCACCCTCACCGGCCATTCAGCGGACGGGCCGCTTTGGATGCGAGCTGCAGTCGGAGAGATTCAAGAAGCCGCTGGAGGCGAATATACCGCCAACGGACGCGTTCACTTTAAATTCACGGGCGTTTCAAACGCACGAATCGTCGGTAACGAGCTCCGGGTGGAATTGCCCGCCACAGGAGGTTTCACGGAAGTCATCACTTGGTAATCCCCTCCCCTTTATGCGCTCGATTTCTGCCTTTCTTCGGACCATCCGCCTGAGTTTGGTTCTAAGCCTTTTTCCTGTTATAGCCACAGCTGCCGCCAGCCTGGCGGCGACCGAAAATGAGTATTACGAATTGGCGACGGTGCCGATTCCTGACGGGGTGGTCCTTGAAGCGGGGGCCATTCAGCATTTTGGAAACCAACGATTGGCGGTTTCAACTCGGTTGGGGGACATCTATTTTATCGATGGGGCTTTTGGTAAATCGATGAGCCCCGCCAATGTCAAGTTCACTCGCTACGCCTCTGGATTGCATGAGGTTCTGGGCTTGACGACGCGGGGAGACGGTTGGTTTTACATCACCCAGCGGGGTGAGGTGTCGCGCCTCAAGGACACCAATGGGGACGACAAGGCGGATGTTTTTGAAACCGTCTGCGACCGATGGGATATCAATGGAGATTATCATGAGTACGCCTTTGGCTCCAAGTTTGACCGAGAGGGCAACATCTGGGTCGTACTGTGCCTGACGGGTTCGTTCACCAGTGAATCTGAATTTCGTGGGTGGTGTTTGCGAGTAACGCCGGATGGAAAAGCCATCCCCACCTGCAGTGGGCTCCGCTCGCCCGGCGGTGTGGCCACCAATCATCTCGGCGACATGTTTTATACCGATAACCAAGGCCCCTGGAATGGCACATGCTGGTTGAAGCATCTCAAACCGGGCGGGTTTATGGGCAATCCGCAGGGGAATAAGTGGTATAATTTGGCACCCAACTTAGGCCCCCGCCCGGCGGACCCCAAGAGCGGCAGTCGTATCGCCTTAGAGTGGAAAAGTGTGCCTGAATTGGTTCCCCCTGCGGCAGCCTTTCCCTATCAACGGATGGGGCAAAGTGCCAGCGGCATTCAGAATGACTTCACAGCCGGGAAATTCGGCCCGTTCACGAATCAACTGTTCGTGGGTGACCAGACTTGGAGCACGGTCATGCGGGTTTCCTTGGAGCAAGTGGATGGGGTCTACCAAGGAGCAACGTTTCCATTTCGAGAAGGTCTGGATTCAGGCACTCTCAGCTTGGAAATGTGTGAAGACGGTTCCCTTTTTGTGGGTGGCACCGACCGCGGATGGGGTGCGCGAGGAGGAAAGCCGTTTGCCCTGCAGCGGCTCCGCTGGACAGGCAAGCCTGTCTTCGAGGTCCAAACCATGCACGTTCTACCCGATGGCTTTGAAGTAACCTTTACCGACCCGGTAGACCCGGCGACCGCCTCGAATCCGCAGTCGTATCAAATGGACACCTACACCTACGTCTATCGGGCGGAGTATGGGTCGCCCGAAGTGGACCAGACCAAGCCACCGATCAAGTCAGTGACACTCGGCAAAGATGGGCGAAGTGTTCGGCTGACCACAGATTTGGTCTTGGGTCACGTTCATGAATTGAAGCTAGCGGGAGTTCGGAATCAAAGCGGTCAACCGCTGCTTCATCCAATTGGCTACTACTGGCTCAATGTGATCCCTAAAGGCGATCAACGCTGAACCTTCAAATTCAATGGAATTGCTTGCACTGGACGGTACTACCGCCAAGGTTTTTGCGTGCCAGAACCAAGCGGACATTGGGAGAAAAGGAAACTACACTACGACCCGGCGGTCGACGCTTGGCTGCGTCGGCAGTATGGGATGTCCACCAAAGCGCCCGAATCGGGCCTTTCCCCGGTGGTCGACGACTGGTTGCAGGCACTCCGTCTCACGACCGAGGCAGCGGTAAATCCGAAGGAGCAAACTGAGCCGTCAAAGGATGCGGCCCGGAGAAATGTGTTCATCATCCGGCAAGATTTTGGCCGGACACTGGTGGATATTGCCCGGCAGCGGATGTTGACTAGCGGAGCTTGGGGTGCCCAGGAGGCTTGGACTTGGGAGCAACTGATCAAGCAATCTCAATCTCATCCCAATTCCCCAGAGGAAGACCGTCAACTGGCCGTGGAACTGGCGTGGGCACAGGAAACAACGGGGGGACTTTTTCGATATCTCGAGGGAGAAAAGGGTGCGTCGCTCTTGGCTCGATTGATCGCCACTGGACGCTGCTATTGGTTGGGGTCGGGGAAAAATCGACAACCTCTGTCCTTGGGACCTGAGCGTAGCGGAGAACTTGGATGGGAAACGGGAACGGCAGGACAGCAACGTGCGGCCATTCTGATCAGCCCCAAGCCCAAAGCGGTTCTCTCCTTGGATCCATTCTGGTATGTAGACGATTCAACCTCTGTTTGTGGACCGGTGCGGCTACCCGTTCCCACTGCCGTTGCGCGAGTCTGGTTGAAGGCACCTGAAATCAAGGCTGACGAAGGGGCCAAGTTGGCGATAACCCTTGATAAGGCCCCGTTGGCTCTATCGGTACCAAAGCCCAAGCGGCTTCAAGTCAAACATGTACCGGACTGCCGCCCGATTCCTTGCCTCCGACTGTTGACCATGCGCGCCATAGGCGCGGAAGATGAAGAGGATGACGAGAATGGAACATCGCCCGATGAAATCAGCTCGGCGCGCTTGGAATTCGACTACGAAGGCGTGATAGTGCCCTATCGCCAACGCGGTGACTCGGTTCAAGTCATAGAAGGCGAAGTGATTCGGGAGATAGTCCGCCGTCCAAACCTCGAAAACCGCCACGCGAAGTCGATGGAATCGACCGGGCTCATACCGGCAGCCCTCTTCCCTGGGTTTGATGACTTTGACCTCGGAGACAATGACTTTGTCTCTGATGACATCGACAAATGGATCAAGTTCGTCCGCCAAGTCGTGCCAACGTTGAAGGCAGAAAAATGGCGGATCATTGAAGAACCGAGTTTTAAGTGGCGTGTTGTGGAGGCAGAGGAATGGACCACGAATGCGCGACCGGAATCCGATGGATCCGGTCAGGATGCCTGGTTCGAACTCGAAATGGGAGTGGTAGTCGAAGGAGCAACGATCAATCTCCTACCGCTGCTCATGCAATTTCTGGCAAATGACCCAAAAGGACTTAGTCGCGAACGACTGGAAAAAACCGACCCCAACGCGGTCATACCCTTGCGTTTGCCGGACGGAAGGAACCTCCTTTTCCCTTTGACCCGGGCGCGGCAAATGCTCGGAGTCTTATTGGATTTATACGACAGCCCACCGCTGGGAAAGAATGGGGGGCTAAGGGTGAACCGATTACGCGCTGCGGAGTTGGCGGCAACCAGCGAATGGCGTTGGTTGGGGCCCAACGAGCTGACCCAACTGGCGAGGAAGCTTCAGGACTTTAAGGGTATCCAGCCAGTTCCGCCGCCAAAAGGACTCCAGGCGTCCTTGCGTCCGTATCAGCAGGAGGGAGTCAATTGGCTACAGTTTCTTCGCGAATTTGAATTGGGCGGTGTCTTGGCCGATGACATGGGTCTTGGGAAAACCATTCAGACCTTGGCGCATTTGGTCTGCGAACAGGAGAGCGGGCGGGGCGACCTACCGAGCCTTGTGGTCGCGCCCACCAGCCTGATGACAAACTGGAAACAAGAGGCGGCTCGTTTTGCGCCCGCATTGCGAGTTTTGGTGCTGCATGGATCCGACAGGAAGGCTCACTTTGAGCGAATGGGTGAGCACGATCTCGTATTGACGACCTACCCGCTTCTTCCGCGCGATCTACCCCATTTAATCGAGCAACGCTTTCATTACGTAATCCTGGATGAGGCACAGTTCATCAAGAATCCCAAGACCACCTATGCCCAGGCCGTTTTTGAATTAAAGGCTCGGCATCGCCTTTGTCTGACTGGAACGCCCATGGAAAACCATCTGGGCGAATTGTGGTCACTTTTTCGATTTCTCCTGCCTGGCTTCCTGGGAGACGAGCCCCGCTTCAATTCCGCCTTCCGCCGCCCAATCGAACGGCACCAAGATGAAGATCGACGTAAGGTCCTAGGCCGTCGCATCGCACCCTTTCTGTTGCGTAGACGGAAGGAGCAAGTGGCACTTGAACTTCCGCCCAAGACGGAAATTACCCAGGCGGTGGAATTGGGCTCTGCCCAACGTGACCTTTATGAAAGCGTGCGCTTGGCCATGCATAGCCGCGTTCGTGAAGAGGTTGCTAAGAAAGGCTTGGCCCGCTCCCACATCATCGTCCTCGATGCCTTGTTGAAGCTTCGACAAATCTGTTGCCACCCTCAACTGCTCTCCCTACCGGCGGCCCGAAAGGTGAAGGAATCGGCAAAACTCGACCTGCTCATGGAGCTTCTGATCCAGATGGTCGCCGAAGGCCGCCGCGTTCTGCTTTTCTCCCAATTCACCTCGATGCTCGCCCTGATCGAGGAGCAACTTCGGGCAGAGAAAATTGGATTTGTTATTTTAACGGGAGATACCCAAGACCGCGCGACTCCTGTGGAGCAGTTTCAGTCGGGGAAGATACCGGTGTTCCTCATCAGCCTAAAGGCGGGTGGAACTGGATTGAACCTGACTGCGGCCGATACGGTCATTCATTATGATCCGTGGTGGAACCCAGCGGTTGAAAACCAAGCGACAGACCGAGCCCACCGGATTGGACAGGCGAAGAATGTCTTCGTTTACAAACTCATTGCAACGGGCACGGTCGAAGAAAAGATTGCTGCACTGCAAGACCGAAAGAGGGCATTGGTGGAAGGACTACTCAGCGAAGGAAATACTGGGAAACTGGAGCTAGGAGCCGAGGATATAGATTTCCTCTTTGGTCCATTGGGCTAGGAGGGAGCATCCCCGCCAGCGGTCTGTGCCCGACGAGCAACGAAGTCCTGGGGCATTTTAGACCCAACCCGCAGGGCCGCAGCTCTTTTCGGCTCCCGCTTCGTTGCTCACTCCTCACAGACCACTGCGGGTATGCTCATCGTTCGTCGCATCGCGGGAGCCGAAAATCCCTCGCCGCAAACTGTAAGCTATTTCGGAAACACGACACTCGTTTGGCCGGTGACTACAAGCACGCCAAACTCCAAGAAATGGGGAGCAATACTCCCCATTCTTTGAAACTCGACTGGGAGTAACCGCTTAGACGCTAAATATGCCGAGTGGAATGGTCCTGCATCCAAAAGATATCTGGACTGTTTGGCTGAGCACCGGAGCCAAGCTTATTCAGGGGGGGAGTCGTCCGCCCGTCCACCCATTTCCGCACTTCAGCATGACCATCGGCAAAGGAGAATCCTCCAGCCCGATTGTGGTAGCTCGCTGGCCAATCGATCATTTTTGTCTTGGACTTATCCGGATAGCTATCCATCGATACGACAAAGAACCCGTCGTTGATGCTGTCCTCTCGTTCATCGAGCAGCACGTAGGTCATAGATGGCCCTGGATCGGTAAAGCCTGTGGTTTTGGAAAAAACCCTCCATAGGTTGTTACCCCATCCGCCGTCGGTTCCATCGATACCGGAACCCCCGGTATCCTTTGGATTACGACCTCCCACCCAAATGCTCATGGACATGCTGCGGGTCCGCGGCACGCGCTGTTTTAGAGCATTGATGGCAAAACTGGGATCCGCAGGGCATCGCCAAATTCCGATGGACTTGCCCGAGTAACCCCAAATCGGGCCTCGGGAAAGGTAATTGGTATCCCAATTATCGGGCGTAGACGGATTGTTCACGTCAATAATCCCCT
The DNA here is from genome assembly GCA_903835555.1 of uncultured Verrucomicrobiota bacterium. Classification (GTDB taxonomy): domain Bacteria; phylum Verrucomicrobiota; class Verrucomicrobiia; order Limisphaerales; family UBA9464; genus CAILNN01. The sequence continues at coordinate 16,477 of CAILNN010000200.1, read as the reverse complement.
GCACCCAAGCTCCATTCGACCCTCGGGGATCAATATCGTTGGCGTAAGCGTACGGAATTCGCTCCTGATTATCGGCTGCGTACAAGGTCCACCCAAGCAAGAGTTGCCGATGGTTATTGATACACATGATGCCTTGGGCCTTGGTTTTCGATTTGGCCAAAGCGGGAAGAAGCATTCCGGCCAGAATTGCGATGATCGCAATCACAACTAGCAACTCGATCAAGGTAAAACCCCGCCTGGAGCGGGATTGCGCGGAAAGCGAATTTGTCAAAGATTTGGTTTTCATAGATTCACACCAAACACACACCTTCTATGTGGTGGCGCTTTTCGTGGAAAATCAAGCTTGATGACAGTAATTTACAAGTCTCGGCGAAACAACATTCGGTAATTTTGGTCGCTTTGAGGCCGGAATTGGTGGTATTGCTCTTCCAGAAGGTTCGGCTTCCCATGGCCGTATCGGAGTCCCTATGACCACCCCATCGCCTCCCCCGTTCTCCCGATGGCTGCCTATCGGCCATTTGAAGGGAGCGCTATTCCTGTTGATTTCGTTCAGTGTCGAACTCGCTCAATTGCATGGAGATGGAAACGCCGATAATTTGTCGAAGCTCTCCCTGGACGATCTGTTTGAAACGAAAGTCATCACCATTAAATCCGCGTCGCTTCGGGAACAGCCCAGCACCGAGGCTCCCGCATCTATATCGGTGGTCACCCACGATGATATCCAGAGACTGGGATATCAGAATCTCGCGGATATCCTTGCCGGTGAGCGCGGCTTTTATACCAGCTCCGACCGAAATTACACCTATCTGGGCGACCGGGGATTTGGTCGCCAAGGCGACTACAACTCTCGGGTGTTGGTACTAGTCGATGGTCATCGGATGAACGACAATGTTACTGGAGGGGTCACCCTCGGCAACGGTTTCATGGTTGATTCGGATCTGATCGAGCGGGTTGAAGTGGTTCGAGGCCCGGGTTCCGCGCTTTATGGAAACAACGCGTTCTTTGCCGTGGTCAATGTCATCACCCGCACGGGAAAGGACATCTCGGGCGTGGAGACGGCTTTCTCCGGCGGTAGCTTTGAGAGTTACCGGGGTCGGATTACCATGGGATACGAGTTGGACCATGGAATCGACTTCCTGGCATCGGGCACCGTTTTCCACAGCGACGGACACGACCAACTCTTTTACAAGGAATACGTCCAACCTCCAACCAGCGACGGCTACAGTCGTCACACCGATGCAGAGGAGGCGGAATCAGGCTTTGCAAGACTCTCATGGAACGGCATCAAGCTGGAAGGAGGATGGGTGGAAAGGACCAAGCATATCCCGACCGGTTCATTTAGCACTGTCTTTGGAGATCCGCGAAATTCGACGGTGGACGGCAATTACTATGTTAGTGCGACTTTGGATCACACTTTCGAAAACGACCTGACTCTAAATGCCGAGGTAAGTTACGATACCATCTACTACAAAGGTCGCTATGTCTATGCGGACGCATCCTCCGCAATTCCTGGGGCAACCACAGAGTCCATTGAGCATCTTCTGGGTCGCTGGTGGACGGAGGACATCCATGCGCATCGAACTTGGTTTGACCAACTAACGATAACAGCCGGGTTTCAGATTGTGGAGAATGTCGACCAGAACCAGTGGAACTACGAAACCCAGCCCTACCACCAAACACTCAATGCCAACCACCATTCGATCATCTGGTCACCGTATATTGATTCGTCGTGGGCCATCCTGACCAACTTGATTCTGTCGGCGGGATTCCGATATGACCAAGGGGATTTCGTTGGCTCATCCCTAAGCCCGCGGACGTCGCTGGTCTATTCTCCGGCTCACTCCACAACATTTAAATTACTTTATGGCCAGGCGTTTCGGGGACCCAACGCCTACGAACGGTTCTACTCGGATGGAGGTTTGACGCAAAAAGGGAATCCAAATCTGGGGCCAGAAACAATCGAAACGTACGAGTGGGTGGCAGAACAGAAATTGGGCCAGCACTTCACTGCGTCCGTGTCCGCCTACTACTATATCGCCAACGATCTTATCAATCAAGTCATTGATCCGGCGGACCAGCTTCTTGTCTATAAGAATATCTCCAATGTCCGCGGTCGCGGTGTGGAAGCGGAAATCGATGGCGAATTTGGGGGCGGAATCCGCGGACGGATCAGCTACACTCTCCAAAAAACCGTGGACGAAGGGACTTCCTCGGAACTCAACAATTCACCGCGGAATCTCATTCAAGGACATTTGATTGTCCCATTTTTTGATGACAGATTTTCCGCAGGTGCCGAAATTCGCTACATTTCCAAGCGGGAAAGGGATCCGTCTGGGGAAAGTCCCGGATATTTTATCGCCAATCTGACGCTCTTTAGCCGTCCGATTTGGCATCGGTTGGAATTGTCCGCCAGTATCTACAATATTTTAGGACGCCGTTATTTTGATCCCTCCCCCATCGAACTTCTTCAACCCGTCTTGGAACAGGATGGAAGGACCTTTCTTGTCAAATTGACGGCCCATTTCTAACACCGGACCTTCATGAAAGGCAGTATCCTGTCACTCCTTTGGCGGGTCATTCATTATCAATGTTTCGCACCTCTGGCGGGATTCCTTCTGCTGGTTCCATCAGTCCAGGGCCAAGATTCGACGGCCATCCACCCCGAGGATGCACTGCCAAACACGACAAATCTACCGTCACGACGAGCACAGAACGTCGTAGCACCGGCGACAAATAGCTCCCCAGGATTCGCCAAGGAACCGTTGATTAAGGCGGAATTTGTCCTCCGATTTCGAACCCTGTTCGTCTGGCCAAATTCGTCTGCAAATTCCCCTGCGAATCCATGGAGAATTGGGGTGCTCGGCGTCAATCCCTACCGTGCGGAATTCGAGCAGGTCGTCCTTGCGAAAAAGGCAGAAGGGGTCTTTTTTGATGTCGTGTCGGGTATGAAACCTGAGCAGCTCAAGGACTGCCAAATTATCTTCATTCCGCAGGCCGATTCGCAGAATTGGTCGGCCATTCACCGCGAATGGGACGGCAAACCGGTTCTGCTTGTCGGCGAGCAGGCCGATTTCATTGAACGCGGTGGAATGGTCTGGATCCGCGTCGAAAATGAAAAACCATTCCTGGAAATCAGTCGTCGGGCAGTTGATTCAGTCCGACTCGAATTGACCGGCCAACTTTATCATCGCAAACAGATCAAATTTCGATAGTTAGGCGGGCTTCCGCGCAGCATCTGCTTTCCGTTGCTCGGAGCCCGGGTCTCGGGGTACATTTTTCAGACGTTTCCGCCTGGATTCCTCCTGCCTGAAGTCTCTATGACCGCGACATCGAAACACCCACTCGCCCGGTGCACCCCCAGCTACCTTTCAAGGGGATTGCTGGCGGTGATTGTATGGATCGTTTCTGGCTTGACCCGACTTCATGGGAGCGAAAGCACTGATGATCTGTCCAATCTCTCCTTGAAGGACCTCCTCGAATCGAAAGTCATTACGGTTAATTCCGCGTCGCTTCGTGAACAGCCTATTTCCGAGGCCCCCTCCTCCGTTTCGGTGATTACCCACGATGACATCCAAAAACTTGGTTATCAGAGCCTTGCGGATATCCTAGCCGGTGTTCGCGGATTTTACACGAGTTCCGACCGAAATTATACCTACCTTGGCAGCCGCGGTTTTAATCGCCAAGGCGACTACAACTCGCGGGTTCTGGTTATGGTGGATGGCCATCGTATGAATGACAACGTCACCGGGGGGGTTACCCTAGGTAACGGTTTCATGATTGATTCGGACCTGATCGACCGGGTTGAAGTGGTGCGAGGTCCTGGTTCCGCGCTCTATGGAAACAACGCCTTTTTTGCCGTGGTCAATGTCATCACCCGGACAGGAAAGGATCTTTCGGGCGTGGAAACCGCTTTCTCAGCCGGTAGTTTTGGGAGTTACCGGGGACGGATTAGCGTGGGATACGAGTTGGACCACGGAATTGACTTCCTGGCATCGGGGACCCTCTTCAATAGCGATGGACACGACCAACTTTTCTATCGGGAATATGTCCAACCTCCGACGACCGACGGCTACAGCCGCCACACCGATGCCGAGGACGCGGAATCGGGCTTCGCCAGATTATCGTGGAATGGCATTAAACTGGAAGGAGGCTGGATCGAACGAACCAAGCATATTCCGACCGGTTCCTATGGCACCATCTTTGGAGATCCGCGAAATGCGACAGTGGATGGCAATTATTACCTCAGTGCGACTTTGGATCACACATTCGAAAACGAAGTGACCTTGAATGCCCAAGTGAGTTACGACACCATCTATTACAAGGGGACCTATGTCTATCCAAATACAAACTCGATCGAACATCTTCTTGGGCGATGGTGGACCGAGGACATCCACGCCCATCAAACGTTGTTTGACCAGCTAACGGTTACTGCGGGTTTTCAGATCGTAGAGAATGTCGATCAAAACCAGTGGAACTACCAGACCCCTCCTTACCTACAATTGCTAAACGCCAACCATCATTCGACGGTCTGGTCGCCCTATGCCGATTCCTCATGGGCAATATTGACAAATGTGATTATTTCTGCCGGCCTTCGCTTTGACCAAGGGGATTTCACGGGATCATCCCTGAGCCCACGTGCCTCGCTGATCTATTCTCCGATTGAGACGACGACATTGAAACTGCTCTATGGACAATCTTTCCGGGGACCTAACGCGTACGAACGATTCTTTGGGGACGGCGGACAAACACAAAAGGGGAATCCCGACCTGAAATCGGAAACCATTGAAACCTATGAGTGGGTTGGAGAACAACAATTGGGGCAGCACTTTACCGCATCGCTGTCCGCGTATTATTATATTGCCCATGATCTTATCGACCAAGTGACCGATCCCGTGGATGGTCTTTATGTCTATCAGAATATTTCGACAGTCCGGGGTCGGGGTGTGGAGGCGGAGATTAAAGGCGAGTTTAGCGGAGGTATCCGAGGTAATTTGAGTTACAGTTTCCAAAAAGCCGTGAATGAAGTGACATCCTCGGAACTCAACAACTCACCCCGGCATATGATCCAAGGGCATCTGATTATCCCATTTTTTGAAGATCGTCTTTCCGCAAGTGCTGAGATTCGCTACATCTCCAACCGGGAAGGAAATTCGGGTTCGGAAAGTCCTGGTTATTTCATCACAAATCTGACGCTCTTTAGCCGTCCCGTCTGGCATCACCTGGAATTTTCCGCAAGCATTTACAATCTGCTGGGGCGACGATACTTTGACCCTGCTCCCTTTGGGTTGCAGCAGACCATCCTGGAGCAGGATGGAAGAACGTTCCTCGTGAAGCTGACCGCACATTTCTAGAAGCAGACCAGCATGAAAGGTGCCATTCAGTCGTTCGCATGGCGGGCTGTGCAGGTCCTGAGTTCATTATCGATGTTGGCATCTTTATTGCAGCCCGTTTCGAGTTATGGACAAAACACCAAAGTCTCCGCGCCGTCTGAGCCGAGCCCGAAAGCGATCAACTCGTCGAATCGAATAATTGAGGAACCGGATATCAAGGCGGAATTGGTTTTCCGCTTTCGAACACTGTTTATCTGGCCAAATCCAGCCTCCAACTCTCCAGAAAATCCGTGGAAAATCGGGGTGCTTGGGTCCAATCCCTACGGAGAGGCATTTGATCGAAAAATCCGAGCCCGCCGAAAGCAGAAGATTTACTGTGAGGTCGTATCTGGTTCAAGACCCGAACAACTCAAGGGCTGCCAGGTTGTTTTCATTCCAAGGGCGGAATCGCATGACTGGGCTGCCATCCACCGGGAGTGGGACAACAAGTCGGTACTCCTGGTGGGAGAGCAGGCTGATTTTATTGAGCACGGGGGAGCCGTTTCCATATTGATTAAGGAGGAAAGTCCATATCTGAAAATCAGTCGTCATGCCGTGGAAACCGCCCATTTGCAGTTTACTGGCAACCTCTATCATGACCGTCAGATCGAAATCCAATAGCCTTGGACCGGCTGGTTTGGATCGGAGTAGAACCTTGCACGGGAGAATCCAGCGACCATCTTAAAGCGTGTTATTCTCCAAGCAATCGGGAGCAATCACCAAATGACGAGACAATTTTTCCGAAAATTCTGGCCACCCTCTTTGCAGTTGAGCCTGATGATGCTGGCGTTGGCGACATGCGTAGTCTCCCTCTTATCAGCCATCGGGGCAGTTGCAGCCTACGACTGGGCTCACCGAGTGGAGATAGCCGAAAAAGAATTGGAGCTGGATGCCCGCCTTGTGGGGGACTCTCTGGTAGCCGACCTGATTTTGAATACGGCGGATGAAGCCAAGCAAAAACTGGATTTTCTCGTCCGGAACCCACGAATCCGCGGAGCTATTCTTTACCATGATAATGAGGAATTCTTCGTCAAGTCTGTTCGAAGTGGAGTGACCAACCTTTTTGATACCCTCGGTCCTAATTCAACAAACAGAGCCCCCGCCAATGTTGCTTGCTTTCGGACAAATCTATTCTCTGGCGCAACAGGGAGTTCGGTGCAAGAGCCGGCAGGAATCCTCTATTTGGAAGCAGACGTATTGGACTGGAAGACACGGATCGATGGATTTGAAAATCACGCCGCCGTTGCCAGTGCGGTGGCCATCGTTATCGGATTGCTCCTTTCGTGGGTGCTCCAGCGGACCATTTCAGGGCCTATCTTGCGGCTGCTGGGATTGATGCAGCAGGTGGCGGTAAACCACGACTATACCGTAAGATCCAGGGATACCGGAACCAACGAGATCGGGCGACTTTTTGAGGGTTTCGATGAAATGGTGGCGGAAATTGAACAAAAGAACACTGCTTTGCAACAGGCTCACAACGAGCTTGAACTTCGGGTGGCGGAAAGGACCCGGGAATTGGAGCAGACGACCACCGAAGCACGGGAACTTGCTGTTGCTGCCAATGCTGCGAGCAAAGCGAAATCAGAATTCTTGGCCACCATGAGCCATGAAATCCGAACTCCCATGAATGGAATCATCGGCATGTCATCACTCTTGCTTTCTCAACGCCTGGATGTTCAGCAGCGAGAAATGGTAGAAGCCATTCGAACGAGCGGCGACGCGTTGATGACCATTATCAACGATATACTTGACTTCTCCAAGATTGAATCCGGCAATCTGGAAATCGAACGGGCACCCTTCCCGTTCGAATCCGTCTTGGATGGGGTCATCGACCTCCTGGCGTATCGCGCCCAGGCAAAAGGCCTGGAACTCAACATCATCATCGACCCCAGCGTACCCGTCAATTTGATGGGCGACGCCGGACGCCTGCGCCAAATCCTACTCAATCTTCTCGGCAACGGAATCAAGTTCACCGAAGCAGGGGAGGTCCGCCTTGAGGTCCTGCCTGTCGTTGGAACAAACCGGATTCGGTTCGAGGTCATTGACACCGGATTGGGCATCTCTGAGAAGGACCGAAAGCGCCTCTTCAAGCCATTCTCTCAGGTGGACTCATCCACTTCGCGCCGTTTTGGTGGAACAGGTCTGGGACTCGCCATTTCCAAGAAATTGGTTGAGCTGATGGGAGGCACGATCGGAGTGGATAGCACGGTCGGCGTCGGGTCCCGGTTTTGGTTCACGGTGGCCTTCCCTGCGGTTGGGGCTCCGCAGGAATTTTCCTCTGGACTCCATTCGATTCTAATCGCTGACACCCACGCCGTCGGGCGAACAGCTTTAACGAACCAGTTGCGCTCCCTGGGTGCTACGGTGCAAACAGCGAACACTGAAACAGAAATTGTTGAGGCCCTCACCACCAAACCGCCGCAATTCCACTGGATATTAGTCGAACGAAATCTGTTTGGTCAAACGCTTTTCAACCTGCTCCAAGATTTGATATCACGAAATGCAGCCCGTCCCAAAATCGCCATTGTCTGTTCTTTGGTGGATTCACTTCGCGACAAGCCCGAATTCAGTGGTGTTGACGAATTTATCACAAAACCAGTGAAGCGCTCGCGGCTTCGACAATTACTGCTCCCGGCAGAGACACTAAACCCATCCGCATTCCTTACGCAGGTTGAGGCTACACCCCATCGCTTGCACATCCTTGTGGCCGAAGATAATTCGGTCAATCAACGGCTGGTCACATTGATACTGCAGAAACTGGGCCATTCCTTTGAGGTCGCGGCAAACGGGGAAATTGCGGTTAACCGGGTGGTGGCACAATCCTTTGATGTGGTCTTGATGGACTGCCACATGCCCATTCTTGATGGTTACGAAGCAACGGCAAAAATTCGGCACTTCTTCAGTCTAAATCTAGACCGAAAGCCGCCCCGGATCATCGCCCTCACTGCCAACGCAACGGCAGGTGAAAAGGAAAGATGCCTGGCCGCAGGAATGGATGACTACCTGATGAAACCTGTGGACCTGGGGCAATTACGCCTGTCGCTTGAGAAAGTGACGCCTCTGCCCACGATTTCAAACCCGACAAGGGGAGAAAATTCTTCGTCCGCCGATGAGGTCCAGCGGACAGTCCATCAACTTGCGGAACAATTGGGACGGGAATCAGCAATTGAACTGATCGAATCGTTCCTGGCGACAACACCCGGACTATTGGAAGAATGTCGGCGACTTGCCGGGGACGCCGGGCAAATTGACCAATTACGAAGGACTGCGCATTCGCTCAAGGGAAGTTGTGGAGTCTTTGGTCTATCGGCTATGCGGAATCTTTCCTTCCGATTGGAGTCCACTGTCGGGGAATATCCGCTTTCCGCACCCATTTCGCCGCCGGTCGAACTGATAAAGCAGCTGGAAGATGAATTCTCACTCATTGCGCCACACCTTAAATCCATTAATATGAAATTGAATATTCCATTACTCGAACCTTCATTTGCATGAGTGAATCCGTTGAGCCAATTTCTTCCACTGCAGAGGCCGCAACTTGGGGCTTAAGACCGACCGATGACTCGTCCGCCGGACTCCTGGCAGACGTGTCGACGGTTGATGTGAAGGCCTCCATACTTGATCAAACAGATTTTACCGAAGAAAAGGGATTCGACTATCTTCGGCAGCAGATTCAGGATCGAACCTCGGAATTAATGGTCGCGCAATCGCTACTTGCCGAGCGTGAATACGCCGTACGGGAGCTGGAGAGGAAGCTCGTTGCCCGTGAGATCGAAGCTGAAAAATTAGCGATGGTGGCGGCAAGAACCGACAATGCCGTCATCCTCACCGATGCCGAAGGACGGGTCGAATGGGTCAATGATGGCTTCACACGACTGAGTGGGTATTCTTTAGACGAGGCGAAAGGACGGACCCCCGGGTCACTTCTGCGGGGTCCCCAGACAGACCCATACACCATCAACATGATGCGGGACCGCGTTCGCTTGGGGGAAGGATTCAAGACGGAAGTCCTTAACTACCATAAGACGGGGCGAAAATATTGGGTCCAAATCGAGGCTCAACCCGTGCGCGATGGGCAAGGTCGACTAACCAACTTCATGGCGATTGAATCCGATGTCACGGAACGGATTCGAATCGATCAAAGACGGGGGGTGCAATACGAAATCGCCCGATTATTGGCCGGGTCAGACGGATTAATGACCGTCCTTTCCAGATGCCTCCGGTCCATCGCCCGGGGCTTGGGCTGGAAATATGCGGGGCTTTGGCGATGGGACGATACCGCCCAGCGGTTGAAGTGCGAACAAACCTGGCACGAGCCAACTGCAGAATACGCAGCGTTCGCCGAAGGCAGTCGCCGGTGCGTTCGTGAGCCCGGGGAAGGCCTTATTGGCCAGGTATGGAGCTCCGGGCTTCCCGAATGGGTATCGGATGCCTCTATCTCAGCCACATTTAGACGGAATGCTCTCGCTGGTGCGGCGGGATTGCGGACCGCGATGGCTTTCCCGTGTCGAGCCGATGAAATGACGTTGGCGGTCATGGACTTCCTTGGCAATGAAGTAGAAGCGCCCGATCATGACCTTCTCCGACTCGCGACTGCGTTGGGCAACCAAATTGGTCAATTCATTATTCGCAAGCAGGCAGAACAGGAGGTGGAGGAACAGCGAGACTTTGCCGTTCAAGTCATGAACCTGATGGGACAAGGGCTTACCATTACCGATCGATCGGGCGCCGTCGTTTTCAGTAACGCTGCCCTCGGCAGGTTGGTAGGCATAACAGATTCCCTCCTTACCGGACATTCCCTGACCGAATTTGCACAAAAGGACGACCTGCCGATATTGAACGAGGTTCGTAAGAGGAATTTATCTGGTGAATCAACCAGTATACCCCTGCGCCTGCTAAGATCGGATGGTAGCGTGGCCAGCGCCTTAATCACGGGCGTCCCTCGATGGCAGGACAACGTCGTTTCAGGCGTCATCGAGACCATCACAGATCTCACGGAACAGCGCCGGCATGAGCTGGCACTTCAAGAGGCAAGTGAGGCGGCCGAATCGGCCAATCGCGCGAAGAGTGAGTTCCTGGCCATGATGAGCCACGAAATCCGAACGCCGATGAATGGAATCATTGGCATGTCGAGCCTCCTTTTATCATCAGAAATGCCACCTCAACAGCGCGAAATGATCGAGGCCATCCGAAGTTCGGGTGAAGCATTGATGGCGATTATTGAGGACATATTGGATTTTTCGAAAATCGAGGCGAGGAAGATGGACTTGCTTATTGAGGATTTTTGCCTTGACACCATCCTGGACAATATTATCGATCTTCTAGGGCATAAGGCCCAGCAGAAGGGATTGAATTTTACCGTCATCGTATCCGCTGAAGTTCCCTTCCGATTCGCGGCGGACTCCAGCCGAATCCGCCAAGTCCTTCTAAACCTGATCGGCAATGCGATAAAATTCACAGCCCACGGGGAGGTCGTCTTGGAAATCAGGCGTGATGACGCTGCCAAGGGAATCGAATTCAGCGTACGTGACACTGGAATCGGCATTCGTCCGGACCAACTTCACCGGCTGTTTCGGCCCTTTAGCCAGGCCGACGCATCGACAACCCGCCGCTTTGGAGGGAGCGGACTCGGATTGGTTATTTGTCAACGCTTATTGGAATTGATGGACTCGACTCTTGTGGTTGCCACCACTCCTGGCGAGGGCTCCACATTTACCTTTGTCCTTCCTCTGGAAGGTGCCGCCGACTGGGCACCTCCACTTATGGGGAATAAGCATATCCTGGTCGGCGAAGGGATCCCATCGGTGCGCCGTTGCATTGGGGCAATCTTGAAATCTGAGGGTTGGAAAACGACATGGGCGGAAACGGAAACGGAATGGGCGGAAACCCTGTTATCGCGCCATTGGGATGCCGCGTTGATTGATCGTAATTGGTATGGCGAAACAGCAATGGAAGCCGTGAATCAGCGCCATGTCGAATCTGCGGGAAGCGTGACCAAGGTTGCTCTAACAGGTGCCCTTACCGATTCCTTGCGATTTTCGCGGAAGGTATCGGCCATCGACGGATTTATTAGCAAGCCTATCCGAAGAACATCCGTTCGCCAGTGGCTGTCGCAGGAGCGGGCAGCCACTCCTGGAGGATTGGAAGCCCAATTTCACAAAGAGTCCCGGCAATCAAAGCATCGTTTGAGAGTCTTAGTGGCGGAAGACAATAACATCAACCGCCGTCTGGCCGTGTTCATGCTTGAGGCGCTGGGACATCGGTTCGCACTAGCTGCCAATGGTCGGGAAGCGGTCGAAGCCGCGATCGCGAGCGAATTCGACGTGATCCTCATGGATTGCCATATGCCTGAACTCGACGGATATGACGCTGCGAGAGAAATCAGAAAATGGGAGGCCAACCACCCATCGAAAAGGGCGGTTCGGATTATCGCTCTAACTGCCGCCGCTCTTCCGGGCGTTCGGGAACGTTGCCTCGAAGCCGGAATGAATGGATATCTGGTCAAGCCAGTGGATATGAGTGATTTGCAGAAAACCTTGGAGGCCAGAGACAATTCGGGCGGCGATACTATTTCGCCGAAAATGGAGAAGTCCGATCAATTAACGGTTCGGCAGGCCTTGGAAACGTTGGCGGCCGACTTAGGGCGGGGAGAGGTCGCAGTCCTCATTCAGGAATCGCTTCAAGAGATTCCCCGGCAAATTGCCGAACTTGGGAAAGCCATAAACGATGAGAATCTCGAGAAAATCGCGAGGCTCGCCCACTCGCTTGCGGGAAGTTGTTTGCCCCTTGGTCTGATGCGAGTCGGTACTCTGGCAAGGGAGTTGGAGCACCGCGCACTCCAGGGTGAAGGAGCCGAGTTGGCTCGCATCGCTGGAACCATTGCCACGGCTTTTGCCGATATTTCGTCCGAAATGTCCAAGATTGCCGATGAATTTGGTCGTTCCGTAACCGTTTTGGATAATGTACCCCATGAGCTTGGGAGGCATTGACCGACGAGTCATTTTATCCGATGCTCCACGCGGGGTGGAGGGCAAATAGGTTCTGCTTTCCAGACTGCGAAGCAAGAACCGCTGGGACACTTCATCTATTGGTATTTGCATTATGCATTTTGAGACGATCGATAACGCGCTCCATGTGACCGGTTTGGCTGAGCTCAATTCTGCTGGCGCGGCGACATTTCGAGACGAAATCCGGGGGGCGTTAAAGGCGAATCATCAGCGGATTGACCTTGATTTTTCCAAAACTCGATTCGTGGACAGTTCAGGCTTGGGTGCTCTCATCGCCGTTCACAAGACGCTTTGCGGTCAGGGAGGCAATCTTCGCATTTTGAATCCGACGCCCCAAGTTCGGCAAATCTTGGAACTGACGCGAATGCATCGCATTTTTGACGTCGTTACAAGCTAGTGTCGTGTTTTGGGCACCCAAGTTCGATTCCCCCCATCCGAAGGCTTGCCGGGTTTTCCGTCCGTGTGTACTGATGGTCGTCTGGTATGGACGATACGAACGCTTTAGTCGAACAGCGGAAGGCCAAGTTAGCCTCGCTCCGTGAAAAAGGGATCAACCCCTTCAAGAACAAATTCAGTCCAGACGTGGGCTGTGGAACCGCTCGAGACCAGTTTGAGAAAGGCGTTTTGTCGGAGGGCTCCTCTGTGCGGATCGCCGGCCGAATGACAGCCTATCGCGACATGGGAAAGAGCCTGTTCTTTGATCTTCGGGATGAGAGCGGGCGAATTCAAGTGTATGTCCAAAAGGCACAGGTGGGCGAAGACGCCATGGAAATCTTTCAACAACTGGACTTGGCGGATTTTCTCGGCGTCCAAGGTTCGCTTTTTAAGACAAGAACTGGTGAGCCCAGTGTCCGGCTGGAGTCGTTTACCGTTCTAGCTAAAGCACTTCGCCCTCCTCCGGCCAAATGGCATGGACTCGAGGACACCGAAATTCGATATCGCCAGCGGTATCTGGATTTGATGGCCAACGAAGCAACGCTCAAAGTCTTTCAGCAACGCTCTGCCGTCGTCCATGAGATCCGTGCGTTCCTCCATGAACGCGGATTTCTGGAAGTCGAAACACCGATGATGCAGTCCATTCCCGGTGGAGCGGCAGCGCAACCATTCCGGACCTTTCACAACGCCCTTGGCTGTGAATTCTTTTTGCGCATAGCTCTGGAACTCTATCTTAAGCGCCTGCTTGTTGGCGGATTCCACAAGGTCTTTGAAATCGGACGAAATTTCCGAAATGAAGGACTATCGCGTCGCCACAACCCAGAATTCACCATGCTGGAGGCGTACGAGGCCTTTGGTGACTACTCGACCATGATGACCTTGGTTGAGGAGTTGATTCAGCGTGTGGCGCAAAAAGTCGTCGGTACGTTATCGATTGAACATAAGGATGCCACCGGACAAGTGGTCAAGACCATCGACCTGACTCATTTCCGACGGGCAAAATATCGGGATTTAGTCCGGGAAGTGGCAGGAAATGACTGGTTTGAAGTCAGCCCAGAGGAGCGTCGACGGCGCGCCATTGAGGACCTCAAGTTGGCCGGCGATATCGCGGCCAGCTACGAAGATTTCGAGGTGACGTCCGCAGTATTCGAGAAGTTGATTGAACCGACGTTGATTCAGCCCACATTCGTAACCCACTTGCCCTATCAATTGGTCCCGTTGGCGAAGCTATCTGCCGATGACCCAGAGACAGTCGAGGTTTTTGAATGCTGCATCAATGGACAGGAGATTTCGCCAGGATATACCGAACAAAATGACCCAATTGAACAGCGGGAGAGACTTCAACAACAGGCGGGCGGAGAACAGCAAAAGCTAGACGAAGACTTTCTCGTGGCTCTAGAGCATGGGATGCCTCCGGCCGGTGGCATTGGAATTGGTATCGACCGGCTCTGCATGATGCTTCTCGGGCAAGACACCATTCGAGACGTTATTCTTTTCCCGCAGCTAAGGCCGAAAGTTGCTAGCCCGGTTAACACCACTGGTGCCGACATCGGAAGTAAGCCCGCCGTCGGGTAACCGGGGGTAATATTCCAGGGGGACATGGGCTTCCGCCATTCGACGGAAGCCTCCCATCCGGGGCGTTCGAGCTCTGGTGAGGGATGCCTAGCTGGGTGGGCGTCGCTCGAACCGCCTCCGGCTCGACAGAGTCTCGCTACCGATGCTGCTTTGCTTCGATAAGTGCACTACGTGTGAATTGTGTGGGCGGCTATCCTTGGACCGGAATCCGGTCGGCTTTCATCCACGGACGCAACGGTTCTGGAACGAGAACGCTGCCGTCCGGTTGTTGGTGCGTCTCGATCAGAGCCACAAACAGTCGAGCCAAGGCGGTACCGCTGCCGTTGAGAATATGCGGCAACCGATTCTCGCCGGTTTCGGCTTTGTACCGGAGGTTCATGCGGCGCGACTGGTAGTCTTCACAGTTCGAGCAACTGGAAATTTCCAGAAACTGCCCCTGCCCTGGAGCCCAAACCTCGATATCGTAGGTCTTGGCCGAGGCAAATCCCATGTCGCCCGTGCAGAGACTGATGACCCGATAGTGCAACCCCAACCGCTGAAGAACGGTCTCCGCATTCGCTACCAGCCGTTCCAACTCTTCGTAGCCGGTCTCAGGCGTGACGATCTTGATCAATTCCACTTTATCAAACTGGTGGACACGAATCATGCCGCGGGTTCCCAGTCCGGCCGCCCCCGCTTCCGCCCGGAAGCAAGGGGAATAGGCCACATAGCGGATGGGAAGTTGCGAGGCCGGGAGTAACTCCTCGCGATGGATATTGGCGACAGGAGCTTCGGCGGTGGGCAAGAGGTATAACTTCCCCAGGGTAGAAGCATCAAGCCCCTCTTGAACGGCATAGGCTTGATCGCGAAATTTCGGGAATTGACCGACGCCCACCATGCAGTGCTCACTGATGATGTAGGGTGGAGCCACTTCCACGTAACCGTGTTCGGTGGTGTGCAGGTCGAGCAAGAATTGAATCAGGGCGCGCTCAAGGCGGGCTCCCCAACCAGTGTATAGCAGGAAGCCGCTTCCGCTGAGCTTCGCGCCCCGGGCAAAATCAACCAGGCCCAGACGATTGCATAGCTCGACGTGGTTCAACGGGGAGAAACCAAACGTTGCCGGTTCACCGTAGATCCGTATGACCGGATTATCTTCGGCGGTACGCCCTTCCGCGACCGAACTATGGGGTAGGTTGGGAACGGTCAAGAGGAGTTGTTCCCGGGACGACTCGGTTTCCGTGATGAGGCGGTCCAATTCGGTGATGCGGTCGCCGATGGTCCGTACTTCGGCCTTTTTTCCGTCGGCTTCGGCAAACTGCTTGCGTCCAATCAGTCCACCAATCTCCTTGGAGACTGAATTCCGCTGCGCTTTGAGCTGTTCGGCTTCGGACAGGTAGGCCCGACGTCGTTCGTCTAGAGCCAATATCTCCGTCACTTTTCCGGCGTCGTCTCCATGGCGGAGAGCGAGGCGTTCCCGTACAAAATCTGGTCGTTCGCGCAGTAGCTTGATGTCGAGCATGACCCGGAGAGCCTAGAAAAAATGCGTTCAATAGGCAAAGCGGCTTTCGTCGGTGGCTTGAAAGTGGTTGGGTAATGCAGCGGCGGAAAGATTGCGTCCACTCTCGTGCTGCGGAACACTCGCGTCATGCACGTCTCGCTTGCCTACGGCCAAGGACATTTGCCCGTTGAATTCCCGGATTTTCGTACCACGGTCATCTCCCCGACTCCACGTCCCGGGTTACCCGACGAGCGCTCTGCATTTCGGGCGGCACTAGATTCCCCAATCGGATCCGCTCCGCTCAGCGATCACCTGCGCCCCGGAGCCAAGATCGTCATCCTATTTACGGACATTACGCGAGCAACTCCGAATCATCGGATGATCCCCTGGCTGTTGGAATATCTCTCGGAGCACGGAGTCACCCGAGACCAGATCACCCTTCTCAATCAATTGGGCACTCATCGTCCCAATACGCGGGCCGAGTTGGAAAAGATGTTAACGCCAGAGGTGGTCGCCAACTACCGCGTTCTCAACCACGAACCCGAGAACCCGGAGACGTGCGTAACGGTGGGTACGACCAAGACCGGTGTCCCGGCCCGCATCAACCGGATCGCGGT
>CAILNN010000199.1 GCA_903835555.1 uncultured Verrucomicrobiota bacterium | reverse complement strand
TGTCCGCCGTCGCTCAGTGTGGTGAAGGCATTGATGCTGGCGAATGGAATAAACCACCGGCAGAACCAGTAGTCGACCTGACCACTGTAATGAATCGACGCTGTATCGGCGTGCCAGTTCACCGGCACTCGCACACCGATATTTCCTGTGAAATGGAGCTTATCGAAGCCCTTTTCGGCGGATATGAAGGGATTGACAACGCCACCCCCGCTTTGTTGGAAGACTTGTTTGCTTCCGGTGGGGGCTTCGAAGGTGATACCCGGGGTAATGATGTATTGCTCGGCTTCATCCTGGGCCACTGCATACTTGAGGCCCGCAGCAATATTTCCCCACCCATGCAGGGTTTGTCCGCCCTTGGGATGAATTTCAATATATCCGTCTTTTGTAGCGATAATGGCCAGGCGATCATTGACTGCATATCGCAACTGCAAAGCATAGACATCGACATCGGTCGGAACTCCCAAGAAAGACGGGTTCATCCGATGGTACATATAAAACGGATGCGCCTCCGTTTGGATCATGGGCGTCTCAAAGAATATCGGGTTGGCGACTGGCACTGTTGCCTGCTCTTGCCAGCCAGTAGTGGGGGAATCGGCACCCAACGCAACCACGGCGACACCCAACGCTGCGGATAAAACACTTGTTTTCATAGGACATGGTCAGAATAGCCGTCCTTGCGATGTTCGGCTCACCCGATTTTGCCGATTGCTTACCCTCCATTGGGGCACCGCCGATTGGAGGGACGCGCTTCAGACAGTGGCCACCGATGGCATCGTCGATGGGGCCTTCGGGTTAAGGTCGGGCTCCATCGCGTACCGATTATCTCCATCAATGGAATGGCCCGATACCCGAGGGTTTATCACCTCGGTCGATGGAATACCAAAGTGGCTATTCGACCCGCAGGCGATAGAAACGAGCGGGCGTACCTGTGGCGTCCAGTGGAACTTCAATGCTTTGTTTGGCGGTGCCAGTGGCTTGAAAATAGGAGCGAAGGCCCACATTCGGATCATCACTCGTGAGACGAAAATTGACAGGGGCAAAACTACCGAGGTTGGCCGCCGATTCGATGGTGTAACTGCGCCCTTTAACTGCCGTAAACGCCAACTGAGCTTTCCCGTTGACCACTCCGGTCAGATTCAAAACAAATCCATCCTTGGGTGAATAGTTGTAGGTACCTGCAACATACACCTGGGCAAAGGTCAGGCCGGTTCCGGGATACATGGCGTTCGGATCCAATGCGCCAGCTTTCCATGTCTTCCCCAATTGTCGGAATGCCGCCTGTTCCCAAGCATCCGGCAGTCCGTCGTTGTCCGAGTCAACGCCAAGTGTGAGGTCGATTCGGGTGACCTCGCCGGGTTGGCCCAAGACGGCATAATCCCCGGTCATTTCCATCGGCACATATGTTACGCTGCCAACCTTAACCGATAGTTTGAATGGAACGGCAGGTAGTAATGCCGACGCCTGGTAAAGATCGGACGTGAGACCCGAATCCATGGGCACCTGCAGACGATAATTGGCACCCGGCTCCATATTGGGAACAACCAAGTCCGTCAGGCTGGTCCCAGAGTTGGCGGTCAATGTCACTTGTGCGGTGGCGGATGTCAGGGGATTGCCAATCTGGTCGCGAACCAAACCAAAGATGACATGGTGCGGAGCTGGTGGAAAAGCCTGAGTCGACGCGGCAAGAGCGAGGATAGCGACCCATCGAAGCCGTCGAAACCGGTTAAGGGGGGAAGGGGACATGGAATAGTCTGTTTCGAGGTTGGCTGTCGACTCAGTTGCCGGAGTAGGAATAGGTTTGGAATAGAATACGAACATCGCTCACCGTCCGGATAAAGCGATCGAGTCCTTCATTCGGATCATTCAGAAGCGTGTTCCCTGGAATGACGATCTTCCATTGGCTGTTCCATACGGATCGGCCAATCAGCCGCGAACTGGTGTATTGCGACCGCTGCAACGCTCCCGAGCCTGAGAGGACGCTATTTTGGAACACCGAGGAACCTCCAACAGGGCGGAATGCCGGATGTTTTCGCTCGGCAAACAGTGGTTCCGAGAGCGACTGGCTGGATTGCCAGAGGGCTTGGGTTGAAAAGTCGGATCCGCCAATGTTGAAGGGCACCGGGACGGCGATATCCGCGATACTCCACGTCCGCACGTCGCTGGTATCCCCCAGCGGCGGACTGCGCATCGAATCAACACCAACGGGAATCAGGTAGACCTCAGGGTCAGCTGCCAGGGCATTGGGATTCAGATAAGTTGCCGACGGGTCCCCGGGAGAGCTTCCGCCGCCGCCAGTCACGGCACCGCTATTGGCGGAGGGCCCATCCATGCCAATATAACCTTCAAACGAAACACCTACCGCGAAAATCTTGGTAGCGAAGGCGGTTGACGGAAAACTGTGATCCCCGCCGGCTTCAGGATTTCCAAAGACGTCCAACCCCTTGCTGATAGTGGTCGAGAAAGGCAAGACAATACCAGGCACGGCCAGCCCGCCTCCCGGGTCAATCTGAAGGCAATAGCGACGGACATCAGGATCATCGAGGATGTTATCCATCCGGGACTGGGACAGGAGGTCGCTCCAGGCCAGGTTGCCATCCTTGCCGGGAAGGATACGGTGCTTTTCCGTACGGAGTGAGGCAATGGTTCCGTAGTTATCGGGATTACTATATCCCAATCGGCCTTTCAAAACGTCCCAATCCGCCTTCATTTCGGCCAAAGCGCTTGACAGGCCAGGGTCGCCGCTGTCGCTACCTCCAAATTGAGGGTTCCCGCCTGTGAACACTCCGATGGCGCGGGAACTGACGATTCGACGGAGGAAAGATCGCCCTTTGTCGGTATTCAACAGACCGGTCTCATAATCATACGCTTGAGCAGCCAACAGCGAGTAGGTCGACGCCAGGTCAAACAACGAATTGTAGCGCTCTAGCTTTTCATTTCGGAAGAGACGCAAAGCGGCGTCCCGAGTCCGGTATCCTTGAATGACGACGGCGGCCCGCTGGCGGAACGTCTGCCGCTCCAATTGAAGCCGGTCTCCCTTGGCCACCATCGACCGGTACGCCCGAAGGGAATCGTCATATGCACGAGTCTTGGTGCTGATCGTGACGAGGTCGCTCCTCAGTGCCAGGATTTTCGCGGCTAAATCCGCCAGTGCGTTCTTCAAGTCCAGGTCAAGCTGGGTTGCTCCGCTAACGAGAACATCTGAGGACTTAACGATATAATCA
>CAILNN010000198.1 GCA_903835555.1 uncultured Verrucomicrobiota bacterium | reverse complement strand
GATGAATTAACATCAACTTCAATCGCTTGCTTCACCTCAGTTGGTGGCCGACTTGCATGTACCGAAAGAACGAGAAAAGAAATACGCCACGAGCCCCTCCCGCGCAAGGGCTTTTCGATGTTTTTTGGCGCCCGCGAATTGGTGGTGTTCGTTCTATGGCATGTAAGTCCCTTGTTGATAATGGGTTGAATTGTATCGATCTATTTTCGAGAGAGGTGCGATTTTTTCCGGTGTTTCCTGTTTTTGCGGTTTGGAATGATGGTTTTTTGGTCCCAGAAGCTGTTTGAGGTGACATTTCTCCCCCTGAAGCGGGAGCCGAAAAGAACTGCGGCCCTGCGGGTTGCGCCTAAAATGCACCAGTGGTTGGCAGAATCCCACCCGTGATACTCGGCACCAGGCGAGGGATAACTTGCGCGGAAGGTGCGGTTCGGACCGCCTACGGCTCGATGGAGTCTAGCCCCACCGATGTTGCTTTAAATCAATCGGTTACGTGCTTCCGCTTGGCGGGTCCACAGGCGATTTATTCATGGTTCGACCGAGATAGACGACTGCACCTGTGCCTTTAGCCAGTCGAGATAGCTTGGGCCGCCATCGGTTATCGGCAAAACAATGAATTCGGGTACTTCGTAGGGGTGTTCAGTCAGAACACATCGTTCCAAGGAAGCCAATGCAACCCGGGTGGTCTTGAAGATCATCAGAACTTCTGCGGATGACTCCAATTTATCCTTCCACCAGTAGTGGGATTCGATACCCGGAACCAGATTGGCGCACGCAGCCAATCGTCCGGTGAGGACGATGGACGCCAAGCGGCGGGCGGTTTCCATATCGGGGCCGGTGACCAACACCACGATGCATTCAGAAGTTGCCGTCATGCACAAGGATGTGGCGGAATTTCAAACAAAGACAATCCGTCAGCGCGACGGCTTGCGGATTGTCCCCCATTGAGATTTCCGGCTACTCTCCAGCGATGTCTGAAATCGCCAATTACGTTCTCCACGGAGCGGCTCAAATCACGCCTGCTACTTTGGAAAAAATCCTGCGGAATCTTCCCCTCTGGAAGGTTGAATTTGCCCAGATCAACGCTCCGCAATTTCCCCACTTGGTAGACCAGTTGGAGTTCCTGGCCGACGCGGTCGAAGACGTAGCCGAGGGTGCCTACAAAGAGCTTCCATACCATGCTTTGGCCTCGGCAGTCTTTGCCCTGACCTACGCCCACCGAAAGCACGATATCATCCCGGATTTCGTGAACACTTTGGGGCGAGCCGATGATTCGAGTATCGCGCGCGCGGTCTTGATTTTGCACGAAAAGGCATTTGCGAAATATGCGGAAGCAACCCACCGTGACTGGGAGCAAATCACGAGCAAACCGTGAGTATGCGGGTCGGGCATACGGGACAATCCAGGCCACAGGCCATTGGTAATAAACGGATGCGGCACAAGATCGCCCATCTTGTGATCATGGCGATTCGAGGGCGGTTGCTCGTTCTTTTCTCGATCGGGTGGGTTGCGGCAAGGCCACCGAGCCTGTACGCCTCTTCCCTTTCCGACTGGCAATCCGAGCTCAGCCTGGCCCTCGGCGAGTCAAAGGATACAAACGCGGTATGGGGGGTTGAAGTGGTCCGGGCGACCGATGGGAAGTTGCTGTTTGAGACGAATTCAACACAACGGTTCGTCCCGGCCTCGAACACCAAACTCTTTGTAGCCGCACTCGCCCTCGATCATCTGGGTACCAACTACCAGGTCTCGACAAGCCTGGAAGTTACCCATTCGGTCGGGCCTGATGGCACCGT
>CAILNN010000197.1 GCA_903835555.1 uncultured Verrucomicrobiota bacterium | reverse complement strand
GAGTAGGCCATGCTCTTCTGGCCGTCGAGAATTGGGCTACCCCGAAATAGGTCAAAGAGATCGATGGCCTCCAGGTTGGGTGCCTTGAGTTTTCGAACCACGTCCAAGACTGCTTGATGGGTGACCGATTCTGGCACCACCAAAGCCAAATCACGGCGGATGGAAGGGAATTGGGGCAATGGTTTGAAACTGGCCGTGCGGGAACGGCGTCGCAGCAGTTGGTCCAGGTCCAACTCAGCCAGGAGAACCGGGTCACGGGCATCATATTGCCGGGCCAATAGGGGAGCCAACTGGCCTAGCTTGCCCAGGAATATATTGTTGCCCAGGGTCATTTCGACCGATTCGAGAAAGAAACTATCGCTTGTGATCGCCGTCTTCCAATTGGAACCGGAAATTCCGAACGCTTCTGCAAAATCTTCAATAACCCCTTTCAGATCAAACAGGTCCAGATTGGCGTCCCGTCCGTCACCCTCCCAGAAAGGAAGATGCCGAACGCCCGTCATCAGGACCGCCAGCCGCCATCCTTCCCGAAGTTGACCCTCTTTTTTTGAAAAGGTTCGACCGACTTCAAATAGACGGACACTGAGATTTCGTTGATGAAGATTGTGGCGCAGGGAATCCAAAAGCCCCGTCAGCAAGGTTGGCCGCAGCAGGTCCATGTCGCTGCTCAATGGATTGGCCAATGCCACGGGTTCGCTGCCGTCTGCAGACGTCGAGCGGGCCGATTTGGCATTCACCAAGGTCTGGCCTTGCGCTTCATCCAGCCCGAGCCCAGTCAAAATACGGCGAACTTCGGTCAGTTCGTCGAATACGCCGTCGAACTTGTGAGACCCCAGAGCGCCGCGCGGAGCACTTGTCGGGATTCGATCCACACCATACAGGCGGGCTACCTCTTCAATCAAATCGACCTCCCGCTTGAGATCGACGCGAAACGCAGGAACTTCCACGATCAGGCATTCCTCGCTCCTCAACGTTTCATCGGCGTGCGTCGGTTCCAAGGAAGTCACATTAGCCGGAGGTCGCAACTCAAGCCGTCCGAGAAACCCAGCTATTTCATCCGACGACAGTTGGGTGCCCAATAGTTCATTGACCTTGCGATAGCGCAGGGCGATCGACTTTCGCTTGCCAGGAACAGGATAGGCATCCACGACCCCACTGACGATGGTTCCGCCAGCCAACTCCGACAGTAGTGCTGCCGCACGACGGCTGGCGTAGTCGACCACCTCAATATCGGCCCCCCGCTCATACCGGTAACTGGCATCTGACCTCAAGCCGGTCAGCTTACTCGTCCGCCGGATGCCAGTCGGGACAAAATAGGCTGATTCAAGCAGAACATCCGTCGTGGAGGCGGTGATTTCAGAATTCCGGCCCCCCATCACGCCCGCCAGCGCTACTCCCTGGTTCTCATCGGCAATGAGCAGGGACTCAGCAGGTAGTGCCCGCTCTTGTCCGTCGAGCGTCACCAACTTTTCGCCGTCTTGCCGACGACGAACCACAATGGTCGGTTTGCCCGAGCTACCCTTCGCCAATGAATGATAGTTGAAAGCGTGAAGCGGTTGACCGGTCTCCCACATCACGTAATTGGTCACATCCACCACGTTATTGATGCTTCGCAGTCCTACCCGCTCCAAAGTAGCCTTCAGCCATTCTGGACTTGGGCCAATCTTCACCCCGCGAATGACCCGGGCGGTATAGCGCGGGCAGAGGTCGGGAGCTTCCAGGTGAACCGCCACCCATTCTTGAGCATCTCCGGGAGCGGTTGCGAACGATTCATTCTCAACCACCGGTATCCGAAGCGGGTTTCCCGTGACCGCGGAAATCTCCCGGGCAATGCCAATCAAACTGGTGAGGTCAGGCCGATTGGGAGTGATCTCCAAGTCGTAAACGGTATCACTGCCCGGACGTCCAAGGAACTGACCAAAGGGCTGCCCGATGGTGGCTGCGGAAGGCAGAATGAGGAGACCGTCTTCACCTGGAGGTAGGCCAAGTTCATCCGCCGAACACATCATTCCGTGTGATTCAACGCCACGAATTTTTCCAACCTTGATCGTAAACGGCTCTTTGTCACCCGGCTTTGCTGGGAGCGTGCTGCCCGGCAAAATGAGCGGAACCTTGTCCCCTGCTTTGAAGTTCTGCGCCCCACACACGATCTGACGTTCACCGATACCATCTGAGACCCGGCACACCGACAACTTGTCGGCGTTGGGATGTTTATCGCGGGTAATGACCCGCGCTACGACGACCCCTTCGAAGTCTCCGCGAATGGGTTGGACGCCTTCGACCTCAATCCCGAGGAGCGTCAAACGTTCCGTGAGTTCCTCCGTGGACCAATCGAAGTCCACATATTGCTTGAGCCAGTTGACCGTTACTTTCATGAATTAGGCAGCCACCAGTAAAGCCGATGGCACCACCGAATGCCATGGGAAATCGGTCGGACGCAGGCAAACCGACACCGGCGAACTATTCGGCCATGATGACTTGATGCTCGGGGTCATCTGGGCCGCCTCTGACGGATGCTTGGGTTGAGGTGACGCCCTTTTCCTCCTGAACAACCGGGTCGGTTCCCTCGGTTCCGCTCACCTCCTGAGGCTCAGTCGAGTCGATCGAATTGGAACGATCGGTCAGTAAGGAGACGGGATAGCCTTCCTCCGGACGAAGTTGAGCAGACGACTCACCAGGAGCCGCTTCGATACGAGGAGCAGGTTCTGTCCTCGATTCGGGTGCCCCTTCCTCCCGGTTAAACCGGACGCTAACGATCTTGCTGACGCCTTGCTCCTGCATCGTGACCCCATACAAAACGTCGGCCATTCCAATCGTTCGCTTATTGTGCGTGATCACGATGAACTGACTGTGGTCGATAAACCGCTTCAGTACTTTCACAAATCGATTGATGTTGGATTCGTCCAGCGGAGCATCCAACTCGTCCAGGACGCAGAATGGAGACGGCTTGACTTGGTAAATACTGAACAGCAGGGCCACGGCGGTCATGGTTTGTTCACCGCCCGACAGCAGAGCGATGGACTGCAATTGCTTGCCGGGCGGACGAGCCATGATTTCGATGCCCGCTTCTAATATATCCTCGCCCTCCACTAATTGAAGATCGGCCTTGCCTCCACCAAAAACCTCGACAAACAGGGTGCGAAAATTATCCCGAATTTTCTCAAAGGTCTCCATGAACATGGAGCGTGTCTCCCCATTGATCTTGCCGATCACTTCCACCAGTTGCTGCTTTGCCTGTTGGAGATCGTCATGCTGGGCGGTCAAAAATTTATAGCGCTGGTCCGTCTCCTCAAACTCGTCGATGGCAACCAAATTTACCGGCCCCAGTTCATCGATTCGTGTTTGCAATGCCGTCACCTGCGCGGCCACTTCGTGCCAATCCGTGCTCAGGCCCGCCTCGGCCAGTTCTTCCGGCGTGACCGTTTCAATCTTGGGCTGCCCTTCGTCGGCGATGGTGATTTTCAGGCCCTCACCCCGTACTTCATCCAGGTTCACTTGATATTTTGCCTGAATCCGCTCGCGAAGGTTTTGTGCACTCATGGACTTCTGAGCGAGTTCTACTTCCAACTCGCCCCGTCGAATCTGCGCGGCACTTTGCTTTGTCCGTTCTTCGCGCAACGTGCTTTCCCGCGTACCAATCTCTGCTTCGGCAGTCTTGATGTGTGTGGTGAGCGACGCAACTTCTTCACTGACGGCAGTTCTCGCCTGGTTCAGCCGTTCGACCTCCTCTTTTGAGCTCTTGATCTCAGCCTCGAATTGCGCCTTTTTGCTTGTGTAGGAAGCCGTCTCTGCGGTTTGCCGTTGGATGAGAGCCGCCAATTCGCGCAGTCGAGCCTCCAGCGGCATTCGCTGCCGACCGTGACTGGCCAATAATTGCTCCTCGGTCGCCAAGGCCACCTTAACATCATTTGAGGAGGCATTTGCCGTTTCGCGCTGCTGGCGCAATGTCTCGATCGTCGAACTCAGTTCCTGCACTTCGATTCCTGCCGACCCTTCTTTTTGTTCCAAATCGGCCAGTTGGACGGCCAGGCGTTGGCGCTTTTCACCACCCTCCGCTTCGTACGCGGTTAATGTTTTTAGCTCATAACTGGTTGTTTCCAGCTTCTGTGTTAGGGTGCGCCGCGACTGTTCCAAAGCCTTTAATTCGCCTTGGCGTGTGGCAATGGCCACTTCCTGTGTACGAAGCTCTTGTCGCGCCTGCTCGAGGCTGGCTTGCAACGTCGTCAATTCCGCCTGATGAGCCCCGCGAATCCGCCCCGCCTCGGCCACTTCTTCGGCAATGCGGGCAAGGTCAGTGCGTAATTCGGCGATTTGATTTTTCCGTCCAAGGATACTGGCAGGAGCCTTTCCCGAGGGAGTAGCCTGGCCGCCGGTGAACAATCCGCCATGGGTGAGCAGGTCCCCCGTCTTGGTGACAAAATCGTAGGCCCCGGCAGAGGCTCGAAATGCCTCCGTGGCCGTGACCAAATCAGGCACGATAATGGTTCGCCCCAAAAGCCCGGTAACCAGTTCACGCACCGGTTCATCGCAGGTTACCGCCGAAATGGCCCACACACCCTCTGGCGGAAGGGCGTCCAACGTGGGCTCAATCGAACCAAATCCGGACGACAAGGAGAGTGCCGCGATGGTTGCCCGGCCCTTCTTTTGGGCGCTCAAGTCGTCGAGGATTTGTCGGGCGGATTCCGGCAGTTCAGCCAGGACCACCTGCAGTTGAGCGCCCAGTGCCGCTTCAATTGCGGTCACGTACTCGGGCGTGACTCGCAGATGATCCACCAGTGATCCTCGAACCAATGTGGACTGACGCAACGCAGCCAGCGCCCCGGCACCGAATCCTTCGTGCTGCGTATCCAACTGTTCGAGTACTCCCAGTCGGCTTCGAACTTCGGCCTGCTTCCGCAGGGCTTGGTCCAATGTTTGCTGAGTTACTTGGATTTCCTGCTGCAGAGCCCGAATGCGCTGCTGGCGTTCCTCAAGAGTTCCCCGCGAGGTGGTCACTTGCAGTTTTTCGGTTTCAACCTGAGCCGAAAACTCGGTTAATCGGGCTTCCACTCGAACCGATTCCTCCTGAACAGCTGCCCGTTCCGCATTCAGCTTTTCCAGGCGAATGGCATTGCCCTGAATTTGGAGGTTGAGCTGTTGGATTTCGTTTCGAGTGCGACTGAGTTGCTGGCCAATTCCGAATGAACGGGATTGAGCGGCGCGCAATGCTTCCAGTCGTTGCTGGAGATCGCGCTCCACCTGAACTAACGCCTGTCGGCGCTCTTCCAGTTGGGCTCTTAACCGCTGGACGCTGGCCTGGGTTTCGTTTACCCGGTCCACGACCTGTCGAAGTTCCTCTTGACTCACCCGCTGACGCTCTTCTGCCTGGGCGATGTCCGCGACGGCCCGTGAATTTTGGGTCTCCAATTCTTGAAGACGCTCCGTATTGAAAAAGGTGCGATTGGCCTGCCGATCCCCTTCGGCTTTTAGTTCGGTCCCCTTCTGCCGTCCCGCTGCTGCTTTCTGCTCCAATTCCGCAAGGTCGGTCCGTAGCTTTTGCAGTTCATCCTCCAATCGCAACACCGTCGCCTGCCCGGTTTCGAGGTCCAGTTGCAGTTGGTCTCGCGCGGCTTGCCGACTCGATATCTCTCCAATCAAAACATCCAACTGATGGCGCGCAAGCTGGGTTTCGAGATGCTGCAACTCTGTGGCGATGTTCTTGTACCGCCTGGCTTTGCCTGCTTGGCGTTGCAGAGACCCGACCTGCCGCTTGACCTCTTTGATCAGATCCTGCACGCGCAGAAGGTTGGCTTCCGTATGCTCCAGCTTTCTGAGTGCCTCCTTTTTCTGAGAACGAAATCGGGTGATGCCAGCGGCTTCCTCGAAAACAAGTCGTCGGTCATCCGGTTTGCTGGAGAGAATCTGGGTGATGTTCCCCTGTGCCATCACCGAGTAACTCGACTTACCGACGCCGGTACCGGCAAACAGTTGCTGAAGGTCCCGCAAGCGACAGCTCACCTTATTGACGTAATAATCGGATCCGCCATCCCGATATACCCGTCGTGTGACCGTCAATTCATTGAAATCCACATGGACGCCGGCGGCCCGGAGTTGAGCGGTGTCCACATCCCCCAACGTGAGGCTGACTTCGGCCATTCCAAGCGGTTTTCTGGAATCTGTACCGTTAAAGATAACGTCCGCCATTTCCCCCCCCCGGAGTGCTTTTGCTGACTGCTCGCCCAAAACCCATCGAATGGCGTCGGACACATTGGACTTGCCGCACCCATTGGGACCCACAATGGCCGTCACTCCCGGCTGAAACTGCAAGGTCGTCTTGTCGGCAAACGACTTAAACCCCAGAACGGTCAACGCTTTCAGGTACATTCCAAAACCAGAGTGAACGGCTTGGAGTTCAACGCTGCAAGGGCAAAACCGCTAGCTGTAGGGCAAAGTTATTCACAACACCACTAGCGGTGGGGGAGCATCCACTTGTTTATCAAGCGAATTAACGTCGATGGCGAAAACGGTTTGGCCAGGAAATCATTCATGCCGAAGTTCAGACACCGTTCGCGGTCGCCGGGCGTCACATTAGCGGTGACAGCGATAATTGGAACAGATCTCGAGGAACCTTCTTGCGCACGGATGATTTGAGTCGCCTCAAAGCCATCCATTTCCGGCATACAGCAGTCCATCAATACAATATTGTATAACACCTTGGAAACCATAGCGATGGCTTCGAAGCCATTGGCCGCCACGTCAACGGTGCAATCCAACTTCCGGAGCATATAGGCAGTAAACAACTGGTTTGTTGCATTGTCATCGACCACCAGGACACGGATTCCTCGCAGGCTTAGACGCTCTTTCAATTCGAAGGCAGTATCGCCGCTAACATTCGATTCCGTTGTCAGGCGAATAGCACCGAGCTCCAGTTGTTCCTCCGGCAGCGGTATGGTAAACCAAAACGTCGATCCCTCGTTCAATTGGCTTTCGACGCCTATCTCTCCATCCCATAGGTGAACCAGTTGTTTGCTGATGGCCAAACCCAAACCCGAGCCTCCGTATTTTCGCGTCGGCGAGGTATTCACTTGAGAGAAAGTCTGGAAAAGTTTTTGTCGATTTTCTGGAGGAATGCCGATGCCAGTGTCGAAAACCGAAATACGACAAAGCCGTTTCCCGTCCCGCGAAACGCGTATTCGAACAGACCCCGTTGCCGTAAACTTAACCGCGTTGCTGGCGAGGTTTAAGAGCACCTGCCGGACCCGCCCGGCATCGCCCGCGATTCTAATGGGTACATTTTCGGCATAAGCAAAATCGATCGATAACCCTTTTTCATTGGCCATTGGACTCAAGAACGAGACAACATCCCGCACGGTTGCCAACAGATCGAAATCGCTGTTCTCGAGTTCAATTTTTCCAGCTTCAATCTTCGCGAAATCCAATATATCATTGATGAGCGAAAGCAATGCATCGCCAGAATGTTGAATGTGTCGCGCAAATACCCGCTGATCCTCGGTCAGTGGAGTGTTTAAAAGCAGACTGGAGAAACCGAGGATTCCATTCATGGGCGTACGAATTTCGTGGCTCATGATCGCCATGAAGTCGCTTTTCGCTTGATTGGCCGCCTCCGCTTCTTCTTTGGCGTGCCGGAGCGCATCGAGCGCCTGTTTTCGCTCGGTATTGTCAATGATATGCGAAATGAAATATTTTGGATGCCCTTGTGAATCCCTAACCAAAAAGCAGTTGAGTAGAACCCATATTGAACTGCCATTCTTGTGCAGATACCGCTTTTCGAAGGCTCGGGCGGGAATCTCCCTGCTGAGCATCAGCCGGACTCCTTCTGTGCTGGAGGCTAAATCCTCCGGATGGGTAACGGCCTGAAAATTCTTTGATAACAATTCCTCTTCGGAGTACCCAAGCATCTGGCACAAAGCCTCGTTGACCTGTAACCATTGTCCGTTGATGTCCACCAGCCCCATCCCTATCGGAGCAAAAAGGAAAGCGTTGGAGAAGAGTTCCTTGCTCTCCTGCAAGGCCAATTGGTCGGATACTTTATCCGTAATATCCCTGGCTGCTCCATAAACCCGCTTCCTTCCGTCCGGGCCCACATATAATGCCCCGTGGGTGCCGACCCATCGCTCGGCCTTTGTGTCCTGGCGGACGATCCGGATATTGATTCTGAAGGGCACCCCTTGCTGCGCCGTGGCTTTAAATGCCTGTCGGATATTTTCGCGGTCGTTCTCATGGACGATTTGGACCAATTGCTCCGTTGTGAGATTGCTAGTCCCAACTCCATGGATTCGGCGCCATCCATCTGAAAAAGCCCAAGTATCTCCTTCCATTTCCCAGGACCACGCTCCCGATTCTGACGCAATCTCCGCTTCGGCCAGGAGGCGTTGGTAAGAAAGGAGTCTGTCTTCAGACTCCTTTCGCTGGGAAATGTCCATCGCCCGCAATCGGCTGAGGTCTCGCCCGACTCCCAGAAGGGTGCCTCGCTCCAGTTGCCAGCCCATGTCCCAACCAATTGTCTTGTGGGTTCCATTGGTTGTCCGAAGTCGAAATTCCAAATCTCGGATTTTTTCTCCGCGCCGCAGTTCTTCGACAACTTGCCGGGTTGATTCACGATCCTCAGGATGTACCCAGTCGAGCCAGCATTCATTAAGGAGACACTCCGCCGACCATCCAAGCACTAGCTCCCAAGCCGGATTCACTAGTCGAAAACAACCTTTCAGATCGGCCACAAATATCAAATCGCGCGACAAGCCAAAAAGTAGATTGGCGTCGATCGGGGTTTCCGACGAATGAAATTCGCTGCACGGGACTAATTCAACATCTGAGGTGTCCACAGATTTCACGGTTGTTTTTTTGAGCAACTTCCTCAGGTAGTCATTTTCCTTATTAGGTCCGCTTCGTAACCGATTAGGCAAGCCAGAAATGTCTTGCACCCAAGTGTGTTGCTGGGCTGTTTCACTTGGATCGGAGCACGCGGTCGGGGAAACGAAGGAAACGGTTCGTAACCTACCCAAGGAGTTAACCGGCTTGCTTAGGGAGAATGGCCCGCGCTCAATTCGGGCGAATGAACGACGATCAACGTTTTCTCTGCGAGAAAATCGTTGTCCAATTCCATCAATTCGGGAACCAACAGGCAGTTGGTTGGGGCCTGAAATCCTAATGCAAGCAATTCATCGGCTACCCCGCCCGCCGAAGAAGGGCGATCATTCGGGTCTTTTGCCAGGAGGCGGTTGACCAGATCGGCAAAATGCGGGTCCAGCGGCTGGCGGCAGACGGTTTGAATTTGATTGGGGCGATCGGCCAAATGAGAGGCCAAAACTTTGTCTTCACCGAGTCCTGGGAACACGTAATCGCCCACGAGCAAATACCAGGCGACGCACCCGAGTGCATACAGGTCTGACCTGCCGTCAACCTCGTGGTCATCCCGAATTTGTTCAGGTGCCATAAAATGGGGTGAACCGGTGATCGGTTCGCCTTTCTCTAACGTAGATCGAATTCGTGCACCTGCCAACCCAAAATCAAGCACTTTGACCACCTCCTGCCGAACGCCCTGTCGGCAAAGGAAAAGGTTGGCGGGCTTGATATCCCGATGGACCAAGCCGAGTGAATGGGCTTCTCCCAAGGAATCACAGATTTGTATCAACCAGGCGGCGACCCGCTCTTGGGGTTGAATCCCCAGTCTTCGGACCAGCGCGGAAAAATCGATCCCGTGGAGTAATTCCATCACGTAATACAATCTACCGTCGTCGGTCTGCCCATAATCATAGACCTGTACCGTATACGGAGAGGTAAGTCGGGCGGTTAGCTTTGCTTCCTGTTGAAATCGACGGAGGTAACGTTCGAGTGCTCCGTCATGTTCCAATTGTGTTTGAAGGAAATTCGGGTTCATCAACTTGATCGCCGCCGGGCGGGCAAGAACCTGATGCGTGGCCTGCCAAACTTCTCCCATCCCTCCCTGTCCAAGTCGGCGTTCAAGTCGATAGGAGCCAAGTTGCTTCAACTGTCCTTGTGCATCATTGAGTTGGGCAACCATGCTGAGCCAGCGTCTACGTTCGCGCTGACGATAAAAAGCAATGCCAAGTCCAACAATGCCGCACGTCCATGTCGGCTGCATGTTGATCAATACCCTCCTGCCAAGCGTTGGGGGCGAATAGCGAAGCGAATGGGTGGTGCCGTTGAATCGGGCCGATAGAATAAGTACCGCAAGCCAAACTGGAGTGCAGAGACCCGCAAACACAACTGGCAAGGTGTGAAACCACGTTGGGGCAGGGACCAGCAAGGCAAACAACAGGAGGAAAACGGCGGTCCAACTGGGGCGGAGATTCACGGGTGCCGGTCCGGTGAGGAGTCCCAGTTGGGTTGGGGCGAAAACGAGCGTCAGCAGGAGAAAAAGCACGCTGGCGGCGGCGAGGCTTTCACGGGTTCGAGCTCGGATTCCCGCAAGCAACGCAGTGGCGAGTGCTAAAAAGATCATCCCTTCCAACAAGAGATCGTCCTCCGGCATCCCATGCAGATCATTGCGCAAGCCTGTGAACCAGAGTCGGCTTAACTCCATGCCCAACAGTGTGAGGGCCAAAATGCCCCCAACGATCGCCGCAAATCGACTCACCCCCAGTGAAATGTCAAACGGACGGAGCCCACGACCCCCAGTACGAGGAGTTGAGCCGGGACTCTTACGATGAATAACCTGGGTTGCTCCCTTCGAGGGCGGAATCGGAGCCGTGGTGGACATAGAATATCAATGACCTTTAGGCCGAAGTCGTTCCATTTCGCTCCGACTTCAATCGAAGCTGACCGCAGGCCGCTTCGATATCGTGGCCCTTCTCCAGCCGAAGCGTTGTCGGAACTCCCTGGCTCTGCAATGCATCCGAAAACGCCCGACAATGCTCCTCCTCCGGACGGTTCCAAGACAGTCCTTCGACCCGGTTGTAGGGTATGAGGTTAACCTTGGCGTGAAGCAGTTGGGCGAGCTCGGCCAATGGAACCACTTCACCGACTGCATCATTGACATCGGCAATGAGGATGTACTCCAGAGTGATCATTTTCCCCTTTTTCTCCACATAATATTGGCATGCCTCCGTTAAGACGGACAGGGGGAACTTCCGATTGATCGGCATGATCTGATTGCGGACCTCATCCCTCGCGCCGTGGAGGGAAATCGCGAGGCGAAACTGCAGCGGATCGTCCGCCAATTCTCGAATCTTGGGGGCGACGCCGCTGGTCGAAATGGTTATCTTTCGAGCTCCGATCCCACCTC
The DNA here is from genome assembly GCA_903835555.1 of uncultured Verrucomicrobiota bacterium. Classification (GTDB taxonomy): domain Bacteria; phylum Verrucomicrobiota; class Verrucomicrobiia; order Limisphaerales; family UBA9464; genus CAILNN01. The sequence continues at coordinate 7,096 of CAILNN010000197.1, read as the reverse complement.
CCCAGGGTGCGTTCAACGCGCGTAGGGCCACCATGAGGTGCTCATAGTTGGCAAGCGGCTCTCCCATGCCCATGATCACGAGGTTGTTTATCAACCGCGCAGTCTGGGGCACCGATTCCACTGCAGGCGTCTCGGTCAACCGCTGCCCAGCATGCCATCGCTCGACGGCCAGCACCTGTCCCACGATTTCATGCGGCAGCAAATTTCGACGCCAGCCATCAAGCCCGCTCGCACAAAATCGGCATCCATAGGCACACCCGACTTGTGTAGAGACGCAAAGAGTGTGTCGGTCGGCTCTCTCTCCATAGAGGTCCGGATTGGCCGGGATCAACACACTTTCGATCAAATTCCCATCCTCGAGTCGCCACAGGAATTTTTGCGTCGAATCCGCCGAGCCTTGTTTTTGAACCAGGCTCGGTGAAACCAACCGGTAATTTCGTGCCAACTCCTCGCGAAGCGTTCGCGGCAGGTTGGTCATTTCATCCCAGGTGGTCACCCGACTCGGATAGAGCCAAGCCATCAATTGTTCCAGCCGGTAGGTCGGGGTTTTCCAATCCGAAAGCCGGGTCGCGAGCTCCTCCCGGGAAACCGATCGAATATCCGGAAGCTCAGGCAGGTTTGAAATCTGGGAAATATCAGGCACGGGATTCGGAGGGCAGAACTGGCTGGGGCGTGTTTTCTGACAGGGCATTGATGCGGCTCGCCGCAAATCCGGCCCCGAATCCATTGTCAATGTTAACCACGGTCAGTCCGCTCGCGCAAGAGTTCAACATCCCAAGTAGTGCCGTTAGTCCACCAAAGTGGCTTCCGTAGCCAACACTGGTGGGCACTCCAATTAATGGGCACCCAACGAGACCACCCACGACACTCGGCAGGGCGGCCTCCATACCCGCAACCACGATTACCACGCGGGCTGATTGTATTTCCGGTAAACGCCGGAGCAATCGATGGAGTCCGGCAACGCCGACATCGTAGATTCGGCGAACGGCATTCCCCATAAATTCAGCTGTCAGCGCCGCCTCTTCAGCAACAGGCAGGTCACTTGTTCCCGCACAAATCACAACAATTTCCCCAGGTCGCTTGGGCAACGCTGTGGCTTCGCAAGTGAGACAGCGGGCGAGGTCGTGGTGCACTGCGCCCGGGAACTTACTGAGGAACAAGGAGGCGTGCGCCAGCGTAATCCGGGTAACCAAGACTCGACCACTGTCCGTCAAAATCGCCTCCGAAATCGCAAGGACTTGTTCCGGTGTCTTGCCGGCACCATATACAACCTCGGGAAACCCTTGACGCAGAGTCCTTTGCAAATCGACCGTGGCGAAGCCCAAGTCCATGACCGGCGCGGCTTGAAATGCCGATAAGGTGGCTTCGCGGGTGATTTCTCCCCGGACAAGTCGGTCCAGTAATTCAGAAGCTTCGGCTGGGTTCACAGTTCAGTGGGGGCGCAGGGTTCAGAGACGTCGTACAACGGGTCGGTGGACCGGGACCATCGAAAGACAAATCGGGTTCCGTTTTCGAGACGAATATTCAAATCGTGAAGTTGGCGTGTTTGTCACAGGACGCTAGTCTTGCTCCGTGATCGTTCGAAAACTGCTCCATACCCGATATCGCCTCAACGACCTCGAACGTTCGGTGCGGTTTTACAAGGAAGTCCTGGGTCTTGAAGAAGTACGTCGGCACAAGTCGCCCAGAGGCTCGGAGCTGGTTTTTTTGAAGGCTCCAGAAAGCGATGAGACGATTGAATTGTGCCATTTCCCAACTTCAGGGCCGGTGGAGGTCCAGCCGGATTTGACGCATTTGGCCTTTCAAGTCGATTCGCTGGCGCAATTTGAGCGGCACCTACAGTCCCTTGGATTGAAATACTCGGATGGCCCGACCTATAAAGACGATGGCAGCGGTGGTTTTGCCTTTATCGATGCCCCGGAAGGGTACGAGATTGAGTTGATTCAGCGAGGTCCATCCATTTCTCCATCCAATCCGCCCTAATGCTCTGGCGAATCGGTCGGTTCCATTTTGATTTTCCCCGCCCCCCTGTGGTCATGGGGATACTCAACGTAACCCCCGATTCGTTTTCGGATGGGGGCCTCTTCAGCGACCCGGAACGTGCCGTTGACCGTGCGTGGGCGATCTTGGAGGAGGGTGCCGAGATGATCGACATTGGAGGGGAATCGACCCGACCGGGATCGAAACCAATCGCCCCAGCGGAGGAGTTGAGGCGGATACTTCCGGTTCTTGAGCGACTCGTGCCCCGGTTTCCCATCCCGATTTCTGTGGACACTTGTAAACCGGAGGTTGCCGAAGCGGCAATCCATTCCGGGGCATCCCTCATCAATGATATCGGTGCCGTGATGCAGGTCCCTCGGATGTGGAAAGCCATTGCGGATGCCAGGGTCGGTTATTTGGTCATGCATATGCAGGGAACCCCGCAGACCATGCAACTGGCTCCATCCTATCTGGAGGTCGTTGGAGAAGTCGGGGCATTCTTTGCCGATTGCCTTTCTCGATTGGAAAAGTCGGGTGTGCACCCGGACCAGGTTGCGCTAGACCCGGGAATTGGATTCGGAAAAACAGTTGAACAGAATTTGCAATTGCTCACTCACTTGAATGTCTATAGTCCACTTCGCCGTCCCTTGGTCATCGGAGTTTCTCGCAAGTCCTTTTTGGGCGAAGTGGCTGGTGGCGGGCCATCGTATCGGCTTCCCGCAGCTTTGGCTTGTTCTTTGAGGGCTGCCGACCAAGGGTGTGCTATCTTCCGGACCCACGATGTTCGGGAGACTTCTCAGGCATTATGGACGTGGTCGGCCTTGAGGCAGTCAGCTCTGAGTCAGTCTACTGTGAGTCAACTTGGGTGACGGATAGTGAGGAACGGGAAAGTGAACTTTGTTTGGATCATAGGGCAGTCGGTATGGAGGCCAGCCGTCGAGATTCTTATTCTCGCCGTGGGGCTATACTATGCGTTCCTATTTATCCGAGGCACGCGCGGTGCTCCGGTGGTAACTGGCTTTTTGGCCCTCCTATTGACGTTGACCATCGTCACCCGAGTTCTCGAACTCAAGGTCCTGAACTCACTCCTCAGTCAGTTCTTTGGCGTATTGGCAACTGCGGTTGTGGTTATTTTTCAGCCCGAGTTGCGACGGATTCTGGCCGAATTGGGAAACCTGCCGATACTCAATCCTGTTCGGGAGCAACGCGAGAACATTGAAGACATCGTCCAAACAGTCGATCGACTGGCCCCTGTTCATATCGGTGCCTTGATTGCCGTGGAGCGAAATCAGCAACTCAACGAACTTGTCGAAGGAGGAATTGCTGTCGACTGCGAGTTAACCCCGGAAATGCTGGAAACGATTTTCTTCCCCAACAATGCCATCCATGACGGCGGGGTGGTGGTCCGCGATGGGCGAATATTGCGTGCCGCCGCCATCTTTCCGTTGACGCAGCGTCAAGACCTTCCTAAATCGGTTGGGACCCGTCATCGAGCGGCCATCGGACTCAGTGAGGAAAGCGATGCCGTGGTTATCGCTGTGTCTGAAGAGACAGGGGGCATATCCTACGCTGTCAGGGGACAATTCGTCCGTAATGTCACGGTCGACGAGTTGCGGGCATTTCTGACGTCGGCCCTCGTTAGAAGGCAGGAACCGCGCGGGTTGCGCCAGCGTCTTCGCGCTTTGCTCGCTCGCTATGGCGGTGGAACCAAGAGCACTCTCCTCTAGGCATGCCTTTGCGCGAAATATTGACCCGGAACCGCTGGCAAAAGGGTTTGGCGGTTTTTCTGGCAGCCATGATTTGGCTGACGGTACGATCGGGATTTGATCCAACGGGGGAAGACCATGAACTGTCGTCGGTTGATGTCGCGGTCCTCGCAGCACCGGCAGATACCGGAGTTTATCGACTCAACCCCTCGTCGGTTCGGGTGAGGTACCGGATTGAGTCCAAGACCGGATTTTCGCTTCAACCAGAGGAACTCGAGGTGTTTGTCAATGTCTTGGGACAAGTGAACGCATCTGGCCCACATGAACTGCACGTGCATGCCCCCGATACTGTCCGCGTAGTCGAGGTCGTTCCCAAACGCGTCGACGTCCAGCGGCTGTCCCCGGCAGAGTCAACTCATTAATATTTCCACTATCCATATGTCTAGTAACTCACGCATTTTCGGAACCGATGGCGTCCGCGGGCGCGCCAATATTGAACCAGTCACGGCTGAAACCGCTCTTAAACTGGGGCGCGCTGCCGCCCACGTTTTTCAGAGGCAGGCCGGTGAGGCCAGAAATCGCGTCCGGCACCGCATTGTGGTCGGAAAGGACACCCGCCTTTCTGGCTATATGTTGGAGAACGCCATTTCCTCCGGAATTCTCTCCATGGGCGTGGATGTGATCTTTATCGGTCCATTACCAACTCCCGGCGTCGCCTACGTCACCCGGTCTCTTCGAGCCGACGCTGGAATTGTCATTACGGCTTCCCATAATCCATACGACGACAATGGGATCAAATTCTTTGGTCCCGATGGCTTCAAATTGGAGGATGCCGTGGAGCACCGAATTGAAGACTTGGTTTTTAGCGGCGAGATCGAAAGCATCCGACCAACCGCCAATCAGATCGGGAAAGCCATTCGAATTGATGACGCCATCGGGCGCTATGTAGAACATGCCAAGGCTTCTTTTCCCCGTGGAGGCACCCTGGAAGGCATGCGAGTGGTCATTGATTGCGGACACGGTGCTGCCTATAAAACCAGTCCAGCCGTTCTTCAGGAATTGGGTGCCGACCTAATCGTCTTTGGCAACCAACCCAATGGAACGAATATCAACCAGGAATGCGGTTCAATGTACCCGGAATTCCTCCGCTCACGCGTAAGGGAATATCGCGCAGACGTCGGCATTGCCCACGACGGCGACGCCGATCGTCTCATTCTTTGCGATGAATCCGGTACCTTGGTGGACGGAGACGATATTCTGGTCATCGCAGCCCTTCAAATGCTGGCGGAGGGAACCCTTAAGCATAACACCGTTGTATCAACAGTCATGAGCAACGCTGGAATGGAACCAGCCATCGAAAAGGCGGGTGGAAAGGTCATTCGCACGGCTGTTGGCGATAAGCATGTCATCGACAAGATGTTGGAGGGTGGATTTAACCTCGGTGGCGAGCAGAGTGGACACATCATCTTCCGGGACCACAGCTCCACCGGTGACGGCTTGGTGGCGGCCCTACAGGTGTTGAGTGCCATGAAAGCCCGCCGCCAATCGCTTTCACAATTGGCCCGTTGCTGGGTACGCTTCCCACAGTTGGTACAAAATGTTCGAGTTCGAACCAAGACGCCGTTTGATGATCTCGACGGCGTCACCGAGCTCGTCAGTCAAGCCGAAGCGGTCTTGAAGCCTCTCGGTGGACGCGTCCTCCTCCGCTATTCCGGTACAGAATCAAAGGCGCGACTGCTCCTCGAAGGCCCCGAACTTTCCGCCTTGGAGCGCTGGGCTCAGTTGATTTGTGCCTCCATTAAGCGCCAAGTCGGAGAATAGGACCCCGGCGCAAGAACCAAAGCTGTATCCGGTATAAGAGGGAAAGGGTCCCGCGCATCCCCAAATCGCTAGGTCAGGACCGCGCGCTCGGCTATCTCCCGTACGCGCTCAAGAATCACATCCGCAACTAAAGGCTCGCGTCCGATGCTCGATGAATACCAGACCCAGCGTCCATTTCGATGGGTCGGATTCACCCAGGTCGGCTGACCCGACGCCAGCCGCGCACGAATTTCTGGTTCGGTTTCACCCAACATCATCGGGATGTCTTCATAGCTATGAAGTCCGTCGCTGATGAAAAATGGGACCACCACCACGTTTTCCGAGGATGCCATCTGATAGCAGTCAGCAATGCGAGGCTCCTCTTCCATAAAGATGGGATGGACATCGTGGTATCGCCCCAGCGCCGTAATCAGCTCGACCTGCCGTTCGATGGCCTTGCGCGAATTCTCGTTATTGCCGGTCCCGTGCCCGGCAATGAATAGCGACGTTTGCTCCGGGCTCGGTGGTTTTCCATTGGCTCCCGGAAATCGATGGGTGACTTCCGCAGCTCGTGAAAGGATAACACCCGTCATGCTGGGATGGGTCCCGACCGGATCGCAGTAGTAGAAAGTCTGGCTGTTGTGCACCTGAATTCGAGGGAAATCTCGCTGCCCGTTCTCGCAAAACCCCATTTCTCTGGGGATCACTTGTTCCGTGAAGTAACCGTCGCTGATGAACAGGGGCACAATGAATACCCGTGGCGCATAGGCACCCCTCATGGCACCGGCAAAGGTGGGGTGTTCCTTCCAAAATCCCTCAAGGACCTGTGCAAAAAGCCCTCGCTGACGAATGGTCTCGGCGTGCTCCAACGTGGGAGCCGCCGACTCGGCATTCAGGGTTGAACCGTGGCCGACGATGACAAGGTCGGCATCCAAGAACTCACCGTGCATGGGTGGAGAATGTTCCGAAGGAAAAAAGGTGCAACCAGATGGTCGTTGGTCGTGGCAGTGGAGAAGTAATAGGTATCATCGCCGCCACCAGCCTCCACGCTCACGTACACCTCCCTGGACTGGTCCTGCTCTTCCGGTCAATTGGCCCACCAAAAGCTGACTTCTCGCTGCTTCGAGGGCCATGCGAAACTCCTCGTAGCTGCCAAAACGGTCTTCCGGGCGCTTGGCCATCGCCTTAGTCAGCGCCTCGCTCGTCGGTAGCGAAATCTCGGGCAGCACTTCGTGGGCAGGGGTCAATGCCGTGCTAATATGGGCGGCCACAACGTCTTCGACCGTTTGCGCCTCAAACGGAACGTGTCCAACCAATGCGTGGTAGAGCGTACCAGCCAGGGAATAGATGTCGCTCAGGAAGCTTTCCCCCGTTTGCTGGACCCGCTCCGGTGCAATGTAGTATGGAGTGCCGAAAACCGGTGCATAGTGGTCCTTCTCAGCGTCGGTTTTTCGCGCGAGACCAAAATCGACCAGTTTCGGTTCCCCATCGCTATTGAAAAGGATGTTGCCGGGCTTGATATCCAGGTGAAGAAGTCCGTGCTTCAACGCGGTTGAAAGAGCGCTGGAAAGCTTGATCCCAATATCGAGGACTTCGAGTTCGGGTCGCCG
>CAILNN010000196.1 GCA_903835555.1 uncultured Verrucomicrobiota bacterium | reverse complement strand
TGGTTCGGTTTCGGGGATTGTCTCCACCGACACCATCATCTCGGTCACGTATTTCGTCGCAATATGCTCCCTCGTCGCGCCTCGCCCCCGCCTGTTTTAGCTGGCGCATATAGACAAAGCCATTTTGAAAACACGGCCTAAAGATATTTGGCCAGCCAGGCGTGAACCTCGCTGAACCAGTACTTGTGGTTCTCGCCCTTGAGTATCCAATGGTTTTCATCAGGAAATACCAGCAGCTTGCTCGGCACGTTGAGCCGTTGCTGAAGGGTAAAGAACAGGATCGCATTGTTCATCGGTACGCGAAAATCTTGTTCGCCCACGGTCAGGAGAATCGGCGTCACGAACCCCGTTCCTTTGTCGTGATTGCCCGCAAGCATCGCCGGGCTCTGCTCATTCCAGACCGCTTTGTCACCCCAGATGGGTCCGCCGCTGTTGATCTCACGACCAAAGACCGTGTCGCTGGTGCCCCACTGCATTCGGAGATCGGCTTCGCCAGCATGGGAGACCAGGCACTTGTAGCGGGTGGTCGTCGCCGCCAGCCAGTTGGCGAGATGGCCGCCGTAGCTCGCCCCACCCGCCGCCTGCCGAGTCGCGTCGAGGAATGGAAATCGTTTCAACGCCTCGTCCGCTGATTCGTTGATTTCCTCAGCAGGCCCCTTGAGCGGGTCGAACCGAATGTCCTGGGAGAATTTTTCACCATAACCAGTCGAGCCGGTGTAATCGGTGAGCAGGACGGCATAGCCGGGCGCGGCGAGCAGGTGATAATTCCAGCGCAGCACCCATTGGTCTCGCCACATACTGGCGGCACCGCCGTGGATCACGACGAAAAGGGGATATTTTTTTGTGGAATCGAAGTTCGGCGGACGCACGAGCATGGAGTGTATCGTTTTGCCACGGCGACTCGTGAAAGAAAAATGCTCGACCGGCGCAAGGTCCAACTCAGCCGCCTTGTCCGTGTTGAAGTGGGTCAGCAGTTTGATGCCGGTACCATTCGTGCCAAACGACGCTATTTCAGGTGGATTCGCCACCGAGTCCCACGCGCCTACCAGCACACGCCCGCCCGCCACCAGTCCGGTGACACAGCCATGGTCCGTCACTTTTTCTTCCGCCACTTCACCCCCCGCCAGCGCAACTGACCAAAGTTTTTCCAGCCCAGCCTCTTCGGCGGTGAACCAAACCCTGGAACCGCCGACCGGAATGGCGAAGCGATTGACTGATCGGTCGAGCGCTGCCGTCAGCACCACTCGCTTGGCGGCATCGAACGGCCACGGAAAACTGGTCAACCGCGAAAGGCTGTACACCTGATCGCGCCGCTCTTCAGTCGCCGTGCAGAGCAAGGTTTTCCCGTCTGGAGAGAACTGCAGTTGTGAGTAGCCATTCTGGTCGCTGGTGAGATTGTGTGGTTCGCCACCCGCCATCGCAATTTCGAAGATTTGCGTCGGCACCGGTGCTCGCGCCGCTTCATGGCGATTGGTCAGAGCGGTGAAGAGGACACTCATACCGTCAGGTGACCACTCCGCATTGAGTACCTGTCCTTCGTCGGTGTTCGGTGCGCCGAATCCTGGTGACGCAATGAGTTTGGTGCCGGCAAATAGATCGCGGGACTTCGCGCCAGCCTTCGCCTCTTGCACGAAAAGGTGCGCCTGCTTTTCGTCGAGCCATCGGTCCCAGAATCGAATCGGGAAGGTCTCGTAGGACCGCACGTTGTATTTGCGATCTTTCCGCTCAGTCGCGGCCTTTTTGTTTTCCGCTTCGTCCGCACAATCCGGAAAGGCGTCGCTCACAAACAAGAGTTGCTTCCCGTCCGGGCTCCACTTCGGCTGGCGGGCACCCAGCGTGAGGCTTGTCACGCGCTCGGCCTCACCGCCCGCCAGGGGCAGGACATAAATTTGGGCAACCTCGTCGCCCTCCCGCTTCGCTGAAAAGGCGATCTTCGTCGCATCTGGACTCCATGCCGCGCCGCTCTCGGTCGATTTGGTCTGTGTGAGCTGGCGCGGCAGTGCGCTGCCATCGAGCGGCACCAGCCAGAGGTCGGCGGTCTGGTCCTTGGCATCATACGCCGGTTGAGTCACGGTAAATACCGCCCATTTCCCGCCAGGACTCGGCACGGGTGCCCCGACTCGCTTCATCAACCAGAGATCCTGATGGGTGATCGTCGGTTTCGCTGTCGTCACCGCAACCAGTCCGGCTGCCAAAACGAAAGCAAGGGCGAGCTGTGTCAGCTTCATGGGTAAGAAGCTTGTCCCCGCTGTGCGCCTGACTCCACTTCAAAACTCGGAGAAATAGCGAGCGAGCGATTCCCCTCCCGGCGCACATCGTTTGCTCATGGCTCTGGCAACTCGTTCACCGAGCAGATACAAATTTGAGAACAGCCTGGGTGAATGCGTCCGGCCGTTCAGCGAATGGAAAATGACCACACCGGTCCAGCAGTAGAATTTCTGAATTGGCAATGCCCTTCTGGACGATTTGCGCGGCGGCGGGCGTGATTAGCCCGTCCTGCCTACCGTTGATTACCAGCGTGCGGCATTTGATCTGCGCCAGCTTTGAGGAGTCGTCCCGGGTAGCGCATTTGGCGGTTTGGATCAGTACCGTCGCTGGCTCATTCGCGGGAGCAATCGAGGCGAGGGGAACTTGATAGGCGCTGAGAGCTTTTCGAATTTGTTCATTGTAGGCGGCTCCCACGGCTCCATCGGCGTAATAAATCTCGCTAAACTGGCTCATAGCAAACTGCATTGAGGACGTCAACCGGGCCGGACCGGCTGGCAATCCCCGTGCGTAGGGAATATAGGGCTTAAGCGTCCGAGCTCGCTGTTTTCAGGAGATTGTCCATGGTGTAGTCCCGGACCTCCCCAGGCTCGGGTTGCATCGGATTCTTCAGGACGAGGCGGGTGGATTGTCCGCATCCGCGTTGATCGAGATATACCACATTGACCAATGCCTCGACTGATTTGCCCCAGGGATAAAACATGTGCGCTGAAAAGCCGGGACCACCGTGCAGTATGAGAAGGTATGGACTGGACGAATCCCGACCACGCACACGAAAATGACGCTGAGTACCGTTGATCTTCCCGGTGTAGTCATTATCCAACGAATCCCCGAACAACGATCCCAGTCCAATCCCAAAGATCACGGAAAGGCAAATAAGGCATCGGAAACGAGCGACGAGGTTTGAACTCATAGGGGATGTTATCTTAGAGGGAGCAGTGCTCAAAAGTTGGCACCGCAATCGCTTTGAATCAACGTCCGTAAATGGATTTCCGCAAAATCGCTTTCTTCTACATTGCCGCCTTATCGGGATGGTTCGGGTCGAATGCAGCCGACCTGCTCTGGACCCCATTGCACGAGCCGTCCGCAGGCGGCTGGATTACGTCACTGGCTGTGTCGCCGCATGATCACAACCGTGTCCTCATCGGCGGCGACATCTTGGGCATCGGTCTCAGCGAAGATCGGGGCGAGTCCTGGCAGGGCACTTTTGGCCTGAAGAACTGGGAAATTGCCGATTTTACCTGGCATCCGACCGACCCAAACACGGTCTGGGCGGGAACAATGGGGGGCCTCTACCTGAGCCGGGATGGCGGTCACAACTGGACCTCCATACGGACGGGGTTCCCACCGCCCGATCCGGGCATGTATTCCACACCCATTCAAAAGGTGCTGTTTGATCCAAACGACGCGAACCGGCTGCTGGCCTTCGGAGGGAACCACCGGGAATATGGTTCTCCCGGCACGCCCGACTATGGCGCAGTGTGGGCTAGCACGAACGGGGGTACGAATTGGAAACGGCTCGGTGCCGTCAAGGTCGGCGGTAACGTGATGGCCGCCGCCTTTGCGGCCGGGAGTTCGACCAAGCTCTATGCCGCTGTGAACGACGCAGGTGTTTATTTCAGCGAGGACGGGGGCACGAATTGGGTGCTCAGAACCGCCGGACTCCCCCATCTGCATCCCAAGGACTTGGTGGCGCATCCGGTCCTCCCCGACACGCTCTATGTGGCCCTATGGAACGCCCCCCTGCCTAGCGGTGGCTTCACCGCAGGAGGAATTTGGTGGAGCACAAATGCTGGAGTCAGTTGGTCGTCCCGAAATTCTGGCATCCGTCAGAACACCGGGACCACGGACTACTTCGTTACGCGGATGAAAGCACTCGCAATATCGCCGACTAATCCGTCACGTTTGGTCACCTCCGACGTGGCCTATGACAATGCCGGGGTCTATCTCAGCGGCAACAGTGGGGCCTCTTGGACGAAGCGGTCCGTGACCCCGGTGTTCACCTCGTCGGGTGCGAATTATACCGGCATTTCCGCCGACCCGACCGACGCCAACACTTTCTACGCCTACCAAAGCGAGTATTGCGTGCGGACCACCAACAACGGAGCGAGCTGGACGGATGTGACTTCCTTCCTTCCGGCAGGTGCCGCAGGCATTCGGGGACGGGGCTACGCGGGCTGGGTCTGCACGCAGTTTGCCTGGCATCCCGTGGACCCACAGCGCTCAACCTTCACCGCCCTGGATCACGGGTTCGGCCACCAAAGCCGGGATGAACTCAATTCCTGGCAGCGCGGCGCGGGTCTTCCTCAATACCAGGGAGCTTATGATCTTGCTTGGACGACCAACGACACTCTCTACCTGAACTGCGGCCAGTTCGGAAGTTTCAGTGGCGTCGCCAGGAGCCGCGACGGTGGGGCGAATTTTCAGATGCTCATCGGCGCAACCGTCGGCTTACCAACCACTGGGCAACCGCTGGGTATCCACGCACTCCAGGATGCTCCGGCACAGGTTTGGGCGGTGGTTGGCGGCCAACTTTGGCATTCTGGCGACGGCGGCGACCACTGGACCAACCAGCCGTGCGGAACCGATTCGCGATGGATAGCCGCTGACCCGCATGCGCCGCAGCAGTTCTATGTTAGCACCAAGGATGGCGTCTATGCCACGACGAATCGCGGCACCACATTCGCCAAAATGATCGGCTCGCCGACCGATGCACAGCGGCTGGCGGTGGACGCCTGGGGCCGGGTCTATGCGTTACCCTGGCGCAATGTCACGACGGGCGGTCTGTGGCGCTTCGCAACGAACCGGTGGACGCTCCTGCGCAACGACAAGTTCCTGGCCTGTGTCGCCATTGATTCGGCTAATCCCCGACGGATGATGGCTGGTAGCAACGACGATCCCTATCACGACGAGCAATACGCCACCGGTATCTGGACCAGCGAGGACGATGGGGTGACCTGGCGGCAGCAAAACAATGGTCTCGCCCAACTGCGGGTCGAGTGTGTGACCGTGGACCCGCACGATCCCGATCTCTGGGTGCTGGGAACAGGGGGCCGTGGGTTCTTCGCGGCGCGTTGGGCGGGCCTGGAAATTCGGGCCGATTTTTCCCGGCCAACGTGGCGGCTGGTCGGCCCCATCGGCGAACCGGTGCGTTTGGACACGACTGCTGATTTCTCGGGTTGGACTCCAATCATCACGACGTCGCTACCGCCTCAAGGACTGTTGATCGCGCCGTCTTCCGTTGTCGGGCACGCCTTTTATCGGGGCGTGCTTTACCCGTAGACTATTGTTGGGGTTTGGCTGATCCGAGCCCCAAATCATGTCTGCGGCGGCCACTGAACACCGGTGAGTTCCTTGGGCAGTTGCTTCGGGTCAACCGGATAGATGAGGGAAAGGTCCATCTGGGATTTTGAACCTTGCAGAAACTCGAGTTCCTCTGGCCCACCGATGATAAGCCAGAGCACCTCGGCATCCGTGTCGTTAAAAACCTGGCGCAATTGATCGGGTCCGACCAGGGCACCGCCGTAGCGCGGCACAGTCAAGGTTTTGTCTCCCACGCGCAGGCGGCCCGTACCTTCCAGCACGAAATAAAATTCCTCCGCGCGGATGTGTTTATGCAGCGTGTTAGCACTCTTGGGCGGCAGCCTCCAGAGTCTGGCACCGAGATTCTCGCTTCCGGTACGCTCCAGATAATCGGCGTTTGGGATGCGCATCAGGTTGGAGTGACGCCAGTGAAGGTCTTCAGGCTTGATGAGTTGATAACCTTGAAACGTTTTCATAGTTCGTGATTAGGCCATGAAATTCAATTGGGGGAAGACGGCACCCAAAATCGGAACAGACGGCGTCTTTAGCCACTTCTCCAAAACCGTGCCGTAGACCGAGCGAAAATCGGTGGAGAAACGCACATCACCATTCAGGAGATTCTCCGGTGCCAAGGAGGGGGCACTTCCGTGGACGCCTGGTTTAACCTTTCCACCGGCGACGAAGAGCGGCGCGGCGGCCCCGTGATCAGTACCGCCATTGGCATTCTCGGCCACCCGTCGCCCAAATTCGCTGAAGGTCATGAGCAACACCCGATCCAATTGTCCCATCGCCTTCAGATCGGCCAGAAAAGCTTTGGTCGCCTCGCCCAATTCCGTCAGCAACCGTTGATGGGTCGGCAATTGATTGGTGTGGGTGTCGAATCCACCGTGGCTGACATAATACACGCGGGTGGGTAACCCGCCCGAGATAAGCCGTGCCACCAGTTTTAAGTCCGTGGCAAGGCGCGATGCGGGGTAGCTTAATTGGTTTCGGCCTTTCGCGGCGACCTGACGGATTTGATCACCACTGGACTGGGCATCAGCGGTAGTCCTTTCCAGGAAATCAAGCGGTGAATCCAAATGACCGACATGGGAGCCAGAAACCGAGCCGATGCTGCTTCCGCTATTGGTTGTATGAACGTCCATCGTCTCAGTGGAACCAACACCGAACTGGCGGTAATATTTTTCACTGCCATTCTGACCCTTCATGTTTGGACCGTTTTCCAGTTCACCTTCGATATAGTGGAGGGATTCTGGATTCTCCAATGACACTCCGGAGGGGTGTCCGGCTGCAAAGGCGAGGGGAGCCTGACGCCCGATTGCGATCCCCACGGTGGGATCAGCCCCGGCGCACGCATGATCAAAATAACGCCCGATCCAACCGTGATTTTCAACCCGGTCGCTGGCGGACGCCGTCATCCAGATATCGGTGCTGCGAAAATGGGAACGATTGGGATTCGGATATCCGACTGACTGGATAACGCCGAGGTGTCCGTCATCGAACAGCGACTTTAGTCCCGTCAGGGCCGGGTGTAAACCTACCTCATCGGTTAGCCTCAAGACCTGGCCTCGCTCCAAGGCCAGCTTGGGTCGGGCGCGATGATATTCGTCGTTGGCAAATGGCACGACGGTGTTGAGTCCGTCATTTCCGCCCGCTAACTGCAATACCACGAGAATCGGCACATCGTGCCCGGTAGGAGCCGCGATGGCTGATGGATCGCCGAAGGCTTGAAGTTGCTGACAGGTGGCCGCCAAGAAACTTGGTACCGTACGGGCGATGGCACCGCTCAGGAGTGCACGACCGAGGAATTGTCGGCGATTAAGATTCGGATTCATAAAAACACGGAATGAGGAGTCTTCAGACAAGTTGATATTCGGGCGTGCACATGGCGAGGCGGACGGCTCCCAAGAGACTGGCCTCATCCCATTTTCCGCGGCTTCGAAGGAAATCTGCGATGGTCTTGGCAGAGCGCGGAGTCAGCGAATGCTGTAGGAAGCGGCGTTCGATGGCATTGACTATGGCTTCTGGAGTGGCACGATCCGATTCGGTTAGAATCTTGGTCAAATCAGCGGGTTCCGTTATCAAATGTTGAACCATTTTCTCCATGGTATTCTTAACCGCCGGACGGGCGGCGGAAATCGGAAGCACATTTTGGCCTTCCACCAATAGGAGCGCCAGATTGTCGCGGGTGAGTAGGGTATTGGTGTTGATCCATGCGGCACCGCCATCCCATCCCTTGACATTGGGCGGAAGGAACAATTCCTGGCCGAGCAACCGCAAGGCGTTGGAAGGAAGCGGAGCGGGTGGGAGCGGACGTTCGAGTTGTCGGCAAGCCGTCACCAGCAACTGCACAGGACTTTTGATCTGTTTGCGAACGATGGAAGAGTCGTAGAACTCTGAAGAGCGGAAGACGGTCCGCAGGAAAGACCGGAACTCCCTCCCCTGGCGTTCAAAAGCATCGGCCAGCGCCGCCTGAAGCTCCTCCGAAGGAAGGCCACCAGCAAAAAAGCGCCAGAGTCTAGCCGTGATAAACCGGGCGCTCTGCTTGGATGAAGCAATCAAATCCAGAACATCATCAGCCGAAAGGCGTCCGGTCTTGTGCAGGACGGTTTTTTCTCCCCGATCGTGCATCAGTGGGCGATACATCGGCTCCCAGGTGGCGCGATCCACGGAAAGTCCCGTCAAGGCGCGCGCGGCTTCGGTCACATCTTTTTCGGTGTAATTGCCTTCGCCAAGGGCAAACAGCTCCATCAATTCTCGGGCAAAATTCTCATTGGGATGGCTGGCGCGGCTTTGGGCTTGGTCGAGCCAGACCAGCATCGCCGGATCACGGGCTATTTCACCCAGAAGCGCCCGCCAGGAGCCTCGTCCATGACGGCGAAACAACGTCTGTTGCCGCCACATCAAGTAGGGCTCCTTGACCTTGACCATGCTGGTGGCGAAATGCCCGTGCCAAAATAGGGTCAGCTTTTCTTGAAAAGGAGTGGCGGTATGGACCATCCGCTCCAGCCACCAGTGCTGCATAGCCACGGTTTCACGTACTGTGCGCCGACGGTAATCCTTGGCCATTTGCTGCCGTTCTTCCGGTGTCGCGGCCTTCATTCGCCGGAAATAACCCACGTGTTCTGGGTCAAAGCGCGACCAAGTCGCGTCGGGAACATCCGCCGGGCCGGGGGTAAAATCGACCAACCTATCCACGGCCTCCCCAACGGAAAGGGCGGCCAGGGACTCAATCTCCGAAGGAGTCCCGCCGAATCCAGCCCGGTTGAGCAAATGGGCGGCGGAAGAAAAATTCCAGCGGGCCGATGGAAGGACCTCCAACATATATCCGATCAGACGAGCGCGGTCGTGAAAAGGTTTCAGATGATGGTGTGGCTTGCATCCCGGCCTTTCGCCCGTACGCTGCAACCGTTTATGCCGATTTCCTCCCTGTTTTCTCGACGGACGGTACTGGCGGGCTCGCTGGTCCTGGCCGCATTGGCCCCTGTTCAGGCCCAGCACCAACTCGCGGGTGCGGCCTATGTCCCCAAGCTCGCCTCGGCTTCCGATGAAGGAGTGAAGGCAATCAAGCGCTTCCAGTTGCCTCCAGGATGGAAGTGCGAACTCTGGGCGGCAGAGCCTGATCTGGCCCAACCGGTCTCGTTCTACATGGACGACACCGGCAAAGTCTATGTGTGCGAAACCTTTCGTCATAGCCAGGGGGTCGACGATATCCGAGGCCACGGCGATTGGTTGGACGAAGAGTTGGCCTCGAAAACGGTGGAAGACCGTATTGCCTTGCTCAGGCGTCACTACAACAACAATTTGTCGAGCTACACCCAGCATACAGAACGCGTGCGCCTCCTTCAGGATACCAAGGGGCTAGGCAAGGCGGACCGCTCGGTAGTCTACGCCGAAGGGTTTAACCAGGTCCTCGACGGAATCGCGGCCGGCATCCTCGCGCGCGGGCAGGATGTTTACTTGGCGAATATTCCCCACCTGTGGCGTCTGCGCGATACCAATGGCGACGGTGTTGCGGATGAACGGAAGAGCCTCAGCTATGGCTACGGAGTCCGCGGTGGATTTTTAGGTCATGATCTTCACGGGCTGGCGTGGGGTCCGGACGGTCGCCTTTACTTCAGCATTGGCGATCGGGCCGGCAATGTGCTGGTCGATGGTCATTACGTAGGCAATCCCGATTGCGGCGCAGTTTTCCGCTGCAACGCCGACGGGTCAGGCCTCGAAGTGTATTGTTACGGACTACGCAATCCGCAGGAATTGGCCTTTGACGACTTTGGCAACCTGTTCACTGGCGACAACAATTCAGACGGTGGCGACCAGGCTCGTTGGGTTTACCTGGTGGAGAACTCCGATAACGGCTGGCGAATCGGATACCAGTTCATTGAAGGTTCAGCACAGCATGAAGCACGCGGCCCATGGAACGCCGAAAAAATGTGGGCTCCGAAAAACCCGGAGCAACCGCTGTATGTCGTCCCGCCCATTGCAAATATTGCCTCCGGACCGAGCGGCGTCAGCTATTATCCCGGCACCGGTGGACCGGAATATTTTAAAGGAACATTTACCTTAGCAGATTTCCGGGGCAGCAGCGGCGGCAGTGGCATTCATCGGTTCAAACTTAAACCGAAAGGTGCGTCCTTCGAATTGATCGAAGCCGACAAGATGATTTGGTCCATCCTGGCCACCGATGGGGATTGGGGTCCCGACAGTGCCTTCTATGTCTTGGACTGGGTGGAAGGCTGGAATCAGAACGGGAAGGGCCGCATCTACAAATTGACCCACGAGGAAGGGCACAAGAATCCAGTGGTGGAAAGCACCCGCCAACTGCTGGCCGAAGGATTTGAAAAACGGTCCCGAAAGGACTTACTCGGTTTACTCGCTCATCCGAACCAGCGCGTTCGTCAGAATGCCCAGTTCCAATTGGCTTCCATGGGCAACGAGGCTTTGGAAAGCCTGCTCAAAGTAGCCAAGGCCAACGACTCCCTGCACGCCCGGGTCCATGCCCTTTGGGCCATCGGCCAGATTAATCGCCAGGACCATCCGCAAGGCGCACGCAGCGCCTCCCTGGAAATGTCCACGGTGATCTCTCTCTTGGCCGATCCGGCTGATGAAGTCCGCGCCAATGCCGCCCGGGTCTTGAGTGATGCCGTCTATCCGGGTGCCTACGACGCCTTGGTCAAGGCTTTGTCCGACCCCAATCCGCGGGTTGTTTCCCTGGCCGCGCTGGCTGTTGGCAAGCTCGCTCAGCCGGGTGTGGTTCCAACCCTGCTCGACGTGGCTCATCGTCTAGCCGACACCGACCCGGTCGTCCGCCATGGCGTGGTGATGGCACTGACCCGTTGCGCTTCAACCGAACAATTGGCGGCACTTGCGACCCATGAAGATGAGTCGGTCCGATTGGTCGGTCTTCTGGCTCTTCGCCGACTGCAAAGCTCGGAGATCGCCCGGTTCCTGAGCGACAAGAGTCCACGCCTCGTCCTGGAAGCCGCCCGGGCAATCAATGACGAACCGATCGCTGGAGCGCTGGCCGAATTGGCCCGCTTGGACCTCAAGGGCGTCGCCTGGGGTCCCCTGTTCAATCGGGTGGTCAATGCGAATTATCGTCATGGCACCGATGCCTCCGCCAAGACACTGGCAAGTATCGCCTCCACCGCATCCTTCCCGGAAAAGGGTCGCGTGGACGCACTCAATGCCCTGACCGATTGGCCCGCCAACAATGGTCGGGACCGTGTCACCGGTATTTGGCGCGCCACAGCGTTCCCCCGTGATGCCAAGGCACCCCGGGCCGCCCTGAAAGAGCCGGTATCCAAGCTCCTGGCAGGCGGACCGACGGCGGTTCGGATGGCCGCGTTGCATGCGGTGGTCGCCACGTCTTTGACCGATGCCAGCGCCGCTGTCAGTGGCGTAGCCTTGGACACCCAAGCCGACGGAAAACTTCGCGCCGAAGCGTTGCGGACACTCGCCGCACTTCATGCGCCTGATTTGGGAGACGTCCTGGCACGAGTTGCTGATGATGCCAACGAAGATGTCCGCAAGACCGCTCTGGGTCTCAGCGCTCAGGTTCAAGCCTCGTCACCGGCCAATCCAACCGGTCCAACCAAGGCCGCATCCGACCCCATGGCTCGGATAATCGAGGTCATGAATAAGGGGTCCATCGGCGAGAAACAATCGGCCCTGGCGACGGCCGCCAGTATTCCTGGCGCGGCGGCAGACCAATTCCTAACCACCTGGATGGAATCGCTGCTGGCAGGTAAAGTGGCTCCCGAACTCGCATTGGATGTCCTCGACGCCGCTTTGAGACGCACGGCCCTCAAGCCGCTGGTCGCCCGCTGGGAAGCCAGCCTACCCAAGGTGGCGGAAAATGACATCAACCCGTGGAAAGTTTGCCTGCTAGGGGGTAATGCAGCGGAAGGTCGCAAGGTATTTTATGAACGCGCCGAAGTGTCCTGTCTGCGGTGTCACAAGGTCAAGGGCGACGGTGGCGAAGTGGGGCCTGAGCTGACCGGAATCATTGGTCGCCACGATCGGGAGTATATCCTGACCTCCATCCTGTATCCCAATGCAGCGATCGCCCAAGGATTCGAGACTGCCCTGGTCAGCCTGAAGAATGGGGTGACCTATGCCGGAGTGGTGAAGAGCGAGACCGCCGACGAAATCGAGTTGAACTCTCCGGAAGACGGATTGCTTCACCTCAAGAAGTCGGAAATCGAAAGCCGCGAAAAAGGCCTGAGTGGCATGCCGGAAGGGTTTGGGGCGGTGATCAGCAAGCAGGATGTGCGCAATCTGGTGGAGTTCCTGGCGACGGCGAAGTAAGCGATGGTTTGGTCAGTGAGTGAGCGATCATCGGGGTGGTCTGCGGAATTTGCCGGGTACGTTGGGGTTACGAGCCCTACGGAGGTGGCGTCGCCTGACGGGCGACGGAGGCCAAAAACCGCTGTCCTCCTCGCAATGATTGCCCACCCAATCCACCGACGCCGGGAAATCGGTGTTCATGCTGCGCCAACGGCGCGACCTCATACCAGCCTCGGGCATCGCCCGAGGTTTAGTCGAAAATAATTCAAAAGCCCTGAAGGGGCGGGCTATAATCCGGGGTTATCTATACATTTTTCGATGTGTTTTTGGAGCCCCGATCCCGCCCCTTCAGGGCTTGTTTTGTTTCACCTTATCCCCTGGGCGTTGCCCAAGGCTATCTCATTTCGCCTCGTTGGGGCTATCCGTATGCTCCGTATTCGTCGCTCGTGGAGCGACTATGATCCTTTCGCGAGAACACCTCAGGGGGTAACGGCAGATTGACGTAGATTAACGCAGATTTTTGGATGAAGACGTGAACCAACGGTGGTCTGCAGAATTTGCCGGGTCCGTCGGGGTTAGGGGCCTTGTGGAGATAGCGCCGTCCCAGGTGTTGGCTACGAAATTTTGCGCGTGGGTTGGGTACCTGCGGAGCGCCACGGACGGTAGCTCGGGCTTTCGCTGGTCAGCCCGGCCGACCGTCCAAGTGCTCCTCTTATACCCAACCGCTGACCTGCCGCAAGACGAAATCCAAAGCCCCGGTACCGATCGTCCAGATCGCTCACGTTCCGGAGGGCTGACCGACAGCACCCAGCATCGTACCAGCAAGAACCGCCCCGCAGGACCCGCCCCGCTCCATCCAACAGTCCAACCGGGTCTGACTCGGCTTGATCGCGATACATCCGCATATCATCCAGGCACCATTCCCAAACGTTGCCATGGCAGTCATGAAAGCCCCAGGCATTGGGTTGCTTTTCACCAACTGGATGTGTCTTGGTTCTGCTGTTCTTATCGAACCAACCCAGCCTATCCAAAGCTGGGTCTTTGCC
>CAILNN010000195.1 GCA_903835555.1 uncultured Verrucomicrobiota bacterium | reverse complement strand
GCCTATCTGCTGGCCAAAACAGGCGGGGGCTTCGTTGCTCCTCGGTCACGTATTTCGTCGCAATATGCTCCCTCGTCGCGCCTCGCCCCCGCCTGTTTTGGCTGGCGCATATAGACAAAGCCATTTTGAAAACACGGCCTAATAGGCTTGCCATCGTGGATAGCTTGTGCAATGAAGAACTCCAATGATTCGCCGGGGCAAGCATGGGACGAATTGGTACTACCCTGGGGATTTCACCGGCGAACGCGCAAGGAGCACCGCGCCGGATGGAGACGGGGTTGACTTGAGATTGGGTCAACTTCTCGACCCACCTATTAACGCCTCTCATCGATATCTTTCGCCTGCCGCTCAGCGCCAGGCGGCCAAACGCTTGCTTGCCATTCTCCGACGCCTGGATTCCGTGGCGTTTGCGATTTCTTCCACGTAGACGGCAGAGCGACGGGACAATCCATTTTAAGATATGAATTTACATATTATAATCGCGCAACCCGATAACATCTTGCGCCGGGGACTGGCAGCCATGCTCTTGTTCGCTGCGCTGACCCACTGGGACGCGGTCCGAGGGGCTACGCTAACGTGGACCAACCTCAGCGGCGGCGACTGGAGCACGGCTGCCAACTGGAGTCCCAACGGGGTCCCGGGCACCGGAGACACTGCCAATCTGTCAGCCGCCGGTAGTTACTCTGTGACGGTGAGTGCGGGCGGCCTTTCGGTCGACACAGTTAACGTTGGGCCCAGCTCCGGTTCTCAAGTGTTGCTGATTCAGTCGGGAGCGGCGATCGCGATCAACAGTACGCTGACGGTAAATGGCTCCGCGAGCTGCGCTATCGGGAGCGGTGGCGTTCTCGGGGTGGGGGGAAACCTGGTGCTCTTTGGCCCACTGACCAACTCGGGAACGATTAATGTAAATGATGGTTACATACAGATTGCCAACAATGGCACGCCGGCGTTCCAGGGCGGCTTTGTGAACGGACTTTCCGGAGTCATCAACTTTTATGGCAACGAATATGTGGATACTTGGAATGGCATTGGACACGGTGACTATTTCATCAATCAGGGGACAGTCAACAAGGTCGGTGGTAAGGGCCGCAGCGTTATCAGCCCAACGGTATTTGTGTTGAGCGGAACTTGGAATACGGCAGCGGGTGATCAGTTGGTCTTCCAGGGAGGAACCACCGCTCAACCCATCACACAGGACGCGACGCTAACGATTACCGGTGATGGACAGACCGAGTTTGGCGTGGGGGTGCTGTTGCTCGACCAGTCTTACAACACCAACCTGGTGGTGACGGGGGGATCCGTTGAGCTTGGACCCCATTTCCAGCAGGGCGGCGCGATCACCAATCTCTTCCTAAACGGGGCAACCCTGGCGGGCAGCAATGTGGTCACGGGAACGCTGGTGACGGCCCAGGGCACCACCATTGGAGGGCCGCTGTCAATTGCCAGCGGCGGGCTGCTGGCTCATAACAGCACGGCGGGCTATTCTTTAACCGTGGGACCGACGGGTTGGATC
>CAILNN010000194.1 GCA_903835555.1 uncultured Verrucomicrobiota bacterium | reverse complement strand
TAAATGAGGTGCCGGAATTATTGGCAATTCATTGGTCCGCCCCCCCGTACCCTACCTGACTACGGATCAGAAGGTTCAAGGTTCAACTCCTTGCGGATGCACCATTCTTCCAAGCACTTACGTCACTTTTTCTCCCCGCAATTTCGGTCGTTGTAGACTGGTTTTGCATACGGGTTGTTGGGATTTGAGTCCAAGGGCGACCATTCAGGCTCGCTGCTGCACCGGATGCCATAGCCAGAAATTACTGTCCTTCCTGCGCGGTGTTCAATGGCTCGCCTTATTCAACCGACCTTCACTCTCGCGACCCCGGCTTACTTTCCGCTCGTCCCTTAGGCCGGTCGTTTATCGATGGAAAAGCGACCCACGCCCGATCCCGGAGCTCGAAGGCGGTGCCCGGAAACTGTTTCTCAGCAATGTCCGAAAGAAATGACGCCAGCCTATCATCCTGCCCGCTCATGCCCATGAGCCGGGTGTCGAGCACCTCATGGCCCAATCCTTCGAGGAGAAATTTCGCAGCTCGGCGAAAGTTCTCATCGAGCAGAAACCTCATGCAACGACTTCGTACGCCGACACCTGATAGTCGCCGGTTGAGTCACGTACGGCAATTCGATATGAAAGCGATCCAGATTCCCCCCCCCCCTTTATTTACGCCCAACCGCCTGATGTTGCACGGGATTTTGGGTCTCAAAGTTGAAAGCTTCAAAAATACGAATGGCATCGCGTAATGGTAGATGGAATATTCCGCCATTAGTCGCATAGCCATTCTCAAGCCCCTCTTCGCCGTTGGGTGCGAAAGTATTTCCCCACGGATTAAACACCTCAAGCATATCATTCTTTTGGTCGTACGCCAATACTGCATAGGCATGGGTACCGGGCACATCTGGCACCTTAGTTCTCGGAGGTTTGCTTGTGCTAGCCTTAATAATCAAATGATTCGCGAAAGTTGTCTTCAAGTTTTGACGAAGCGACACATATTTTTCTGTGCCGTGCCTGATATCCTTCAGTTCTAAACGAAAGATTTCATGGCCAGTGAATATCTGGACCGTGTCCCCGCTAATAAATTGGTCATAGATACTTTCAGCTTTAGTACCTTCCTGGGATTTGTGCGGAATTTTTGCATGTAATAATGCCCTCCTATAGGCTTTCTCAAGAACCGTTAGCCAAAGTCCATTGGTCCCAGCACTTGTCCACATCCCAATATCCGCATCTGTGATGTGATTCAATCTGATTGAATGACCGCCTCCAAAAGAAACCGTGAATGAGCCAGTACCGTTCTCTGTGGTCATTTTCTTGATGAATGTCGGGTCGCGATGAACCAAGGCTCCAATCGTGGAAACAAACGGACAGTCTCCCATTCCACCTTGGTGAATTGCGCTCATCTTAGGCAATGATTCGGGAGATAGTTCACCCGACGCGACGCGCGGACGGCGAATCCAACGATTCCGGATATCAAAGCCGCGATTCCCCATGGATTTAAAAGAGGGACCTCGGTTCGGTCACTTGCTGGTCCTTCGTCTTGAGGGGCAACGGTCAACTGTCCATTCAAATAGGAGATCGAGTAATTCTTATCCGAAAACGACAATCCAGAAGCCGCGCTTGGGGTCAACGTATAGCTGCCAACGGGCGCGTTCGCCTCCGTACCGCCAGAAGCAGTGATGGTGACTGAATCGATGACATCAGAACCTACCAAACCGAGCACATTAAACCCAAAAGGACTCAGGCTCAAGTCCAAGGTAGTCCCGTACACTTTGGTTTGGTCATTGGCGGTAATGGTCAGGGGGATGGCGCTTATGGAGAAGGTCAATGGAGTCGAGGCGGCGGCCAAGTAGTTGGAGTCAGACGCCACGGACGCCATGACGGTGTAGATGCCTACATTGGTCGGGGTACTGGCTCCTGCTGGATAGGTAATGCCATCGACGCTGGCGTAGCTGAATACGGGCGTAGCCGTTGAGCCGACTACCACCGCCCTACTTGGTCCTTGCCCAAGACCGCTGTAGTTGTAGTTGGTGATACCGCTTATGGACACCGCAGACGGTGCGGGATTGACCAACACCGGCACTTGGAACGTTGTGCTCGTGTAATCAGCGGTATCAGTGGGAGCGAATGTCACATTTGCCAGGTAGGTGCCAGCACCAGGCACCGTACAAGAGTCGGAAAAACTAAATATACCTGGAGTTGTTGCGGCTCCACCCGACAATGTTGAGGACAACAAACTCTGTCCGTAAGTAATGCTGGACGCAGAAGGCGAGGTGACAATTTGAGGAACGATCATCGGAGTCGTGCCGAAGGAAATCGGAGCCGTGCCGAAGTAAAACACGTCTGGTGTCGACAATCCGGTATTTGTCGTGGCCCAAACTGTAACTCGAAGCCACTTGCCGCTGATGGCACCTGGGGCCCACGAAAAATCGACGCGATCAGACCCTCCAATCCCATCACCAACCCGCACCGACATACCAGTCGGCAGCGGTGCTGGCGTCCAAGCCGCCGCTGAGGATTCAGGGTCGGTCGTTGGGTCAAATGGGGAGGTGGCGAAATCAAAGTCAGTCAGACCTAAATAACCGGCACCCGGAAGAAATGTCACGTCGACCATCATTCCGTCGAGGCCTTGTGAAAAAGTGGTATAATTCAAAGTTCCCACGGTGCAGCCCGGTAACAAAGCAGCTTTATCATTCTCGATGGCCAGATCATCCAAGTAATTTGCCGATGGATTCGACCCATTCATAACGGCATTGTTATCGTATAGAAACCGTCCCACGACGGATGGGTTGGTTGATGTGAGCGAATATATCCACTTGCCCAAAATGGATTGATCCGCCTGGTCTATGATACTTCGGGCGAGTGGCGGCATCATGGCACCTGGCGTAGACGTATTTACCCGATAGTAAATCGTTGAGGAAAGCGGCTTGCCGGGGACGATTGCCGCAGCATGAGGCAGGCCGAATGTCGCGATAACCCCTCCGTTAATCAGATTCGCATTGGTCAGAGCTGTGGTGATGCGAAGGTCAAATGACGCCCTTCCAGGTCCATCAGGTTGATGGCAATAGGCACAATTGACATCCAGAAAAGATCGAGCCCGGAGTTCGAGACTTGAGGCGTTGTCAGTAGCAGCCGCGTATCGAGAGAGATTCGGGATTGTACTTTCATCAATCGCCGGATTGAGCATTCCCAGGTGATTCAAGACTCGCAATTGATTATCAGAAATACCAGTCAGGGGAAACAGCTCAGAGAAATTCTGCTGCCGCATTCTTGAAACTCCCAGAACTCCACCAGCGACCGCATTGTGACAGACCGTGCAGTCCGACGGACTTGGATAATACCACGTCTGGACCTGGGTCCCATTGGTGGTCGTTAAAGTGATGTTTTCCGTTTGCGCACTCGTGACCAAATCAGCATCGCTGCCGTCCGGACGCCAGCGGTAGGTTGCCCCGTGAACAACTCCATTCCCATCGTAGGCCAGCAATCGTGTTTCCAATCTGCGGGGCGTACTCCCGGTGGCCTGATTGGTTTGCAAATCGAAGTGCTTCACGAAAATGGAGCCAACTGGAAAATCCCAATTTCCATCCTGTGAGTAGGTGATTTGATTGGCAGGCGTTAGCGCACCCCCTCCGTACGGAATGCCGAACCAGCGCGACTTGATGGCACCGTCCGACCAAAAAGGAACGGCGGGCGTGAAGGGAATCAATCCAGGATTTAGCCCAAATCCGGCCACGTTGGTAAGAACACCCGTTAATGAAAGCAGCGCAGGCATTGAGGCCGACGAACTGGACGGCAATTCGAGATAGGCTGTTAGCTGAGGCCTCGAATCGATGCCATATGAAGTTCCCGTCGTCGCCTGGACGATGAGGGAGTTGGTGCCGCTGTAACCAACATTTCCATTAGAATCAACGGCGGCTACAAATAGGGAATGGGTTCCCCCAGCGAGTCCAGTTAAAGTGAGGCCATAGGGAGCCGATATTGCGATGCTGGAAAGGGAACCGTCCAAGTAGTACTCAACCCGGGCAATCTGGGCAGACGCATTCGTTGCGACCGCATTGAGTGTAACGCTAGCCGGGGCAAAAAGAGAATTTGTTGGCGAGACCGAAAGTGAAACCGAGGGTGGAGACGCCAGGGATAACGGATACAACTGTGTTGTAGGAATGACGCTCTCCGATTGAACGGGAGTACTCCAACTCAGGCAGGCACTCACGATTCCGGGCAATTGAAAATGTTGAAGACGAATAGGATATTTCTGCCCGGCAATCAGATTGGCTTGAATCGAATACACCGGCTGTATGCCAAGGTACCACGCATTAACAACATCCTGCCCATTAAACCAAAAATGGCATCCGCCGTATCCGTTCAGGTAGATTGTATGGAGACCGCTGACTTCCGCCTGCAGAGATCCTGCCCACTGGACTGAGAAATAGCCCGATGAACCCGGGTCACTATTAAAACAGATATAAGGGTCCAATCGGGTCAAATCCGCCGAACCGTCGAATGAACCGGTCTGATTAAACCAATAGGAACCCGTTAATCCGGTCCCGTTTCCCAAAAGCGTCGACGATTCAAAATTTGCGGTGGATACCGCCCCAGGAAGTTGGCCGATGGCAAATGCCCTGGCGTTCAGGACAACACTGTTTGAAATCGTCAGCGGCCCCCCGTATTTTAGCGAGTTTGTCGTGGGAATAGTTCCGTCTGTCGTGTAGTAAATGGATGCCCCACTGGTTGCATCCGAAAGGGTCACTGTTATCGGTATTGAGATAGCTCCACCATTGGGGGCAATAGTAGGAGGTGCAGTCCAAATAGCATTCCCAAAAACGTCCAACTCGGTTTCAGTCCCCGCGTAAACCTTTCCGTTCGCAACCACCGGGAGTGCGAATTTTATGGGGATTCCCATGGCGTCGCGAGTTCCCGCTTGACGGGAGTTGTAAAGCTCACGCTGGGATTCTTGAGCGTCGAAGGCGTGAAGCACGGCGGGGAGTTGGCTTCCCCCGGGAGAGTCATCAATGAGCCAAACTATACCATTGCTGGTGTTATTGGCGGATATGACCGGCGGCGTTGTAATGGCGAAGCTCGTGGTAGAGACAAGAATCGGAGTTGTTTTAGCACCCCCATTTGAAATTGGAAAGGCTCTGGTAAAATCACCAAAGGGCGAGACATAGGCGTTCCCGTTGAAGAATGTTGGCGTACCAAAATTGGGCCG
>CAILNN010000193.1 GCA_903835555.1 uncultured Verrucomicrobiota bacterium | reverse complement strand
GCCTCCTGGCGCGAAGCCGAACGCTCTGACGAGGAAGTCATGCGCCGCCGAGATGTCCTCGTAAACCAAGAGTGGGATGATGCGCTTGAATGTGGTCATCGCATTTCCCTCTCTTTGCCGCGTGCCGAACGACCCAAGCTCAACGACCCGGCACACGGGACGCGTGGATTGCAGACCTTGGCGTCATGCCGGGTTACAGAGGTGAGAATCGCCTCTGCATTCGTCAGTTTTATTTGGTAGTGCATATGGCTGTTGGACTAGTTTCGAATATGGGACGACTGGTTCGTTTATCCAAGCCGGAAATCTCCAGCCTATTATTGCGTCAGTTGCTCACTGCCGGCCGCCGAATGCTTCGATATACGACGTCTGGCACGTTTATTCCAGGCCCAAGGTCGCCTAGTTTATCCCGTGGATTTCCAGGAAGCTTGGACAGTCTTTTTTCGCTGGCTTGCGAAGACCGCCCTGTGCGATCGCCCGATTCTCCAGGAGATCCCGGGAGAACGCAAAATTTGAAAATAGGCCCGTGCACTGAAAAGTTATGTGGAGCAAAAGCGTATTCTGACACGGCGGGGCCGCAGCGATAACCGGAGTGCCTCTTCCCAGCGCGCGCGGCGCGCGAATCAAGGCGGCCAAGGGTAAACTGACCGTGACGGACGGACCGTTCTCGGAGTTGAATGGAGTCATTGGCTGCTACGCCATCCTCGAAGTGAAGTCGAAGCAGGAAGCGGTCGAAATCTGTAAGGACGTTATGCAGATTATTTTGACGGGTCTTAGCACTTCTTGAGAAGCAGAAATGGAAGTCCGCAAAATGGCCATGCCCCAATCAGAATCGATATCAAAACATAAGGAGAGGTAATGAACATATATGAAAGACATATGCCTAGGCGACATCGAATCGAACAAATTTGAATCCATGTCCAAAAACGAACGGAACACGATGGTGGACGAGTGCTGGGCCTTTGACGACGAGTTGCGGGCGAAGGGACATTTCGCCGCCGCTGAAGGGTTGCAGCCGCCGCAAACTGCCACTACACTTCGCTAGAAAAATGCCAAGTTCTCTATCACCGACGGCCCTTACGCCGAAACGAATGAACAGCTTGGCGGCATCCTCATTCTCGAAGCGCGCGATTTAAACCATGTCATCCAGTTGATGTCGCAACATCCCGGTGTGAAGGCCGGGCCGTTCGAGATACGTCCCGCACTTGATATGTCCAAAATGATTCGCGAAAGCGGAAACCGGTGCGCCAGCAACCCAGAAACAACCAAGTTACCACAGCCATGTCAAATCTTCGCGTGCACTGTTTCGGCATCTCTCTCGACGGCTTCAGCGCCGGCCCCAATCAGGACATCGACCATCCCCTTGGCGTCAAGGGGATGGACCTGATGCAGTGGTTCTTCCCAACCCGTATGTTTCAGACCATGCACGGCGGCGGCAAGGATGGAACCACAGGCATCGACAACGACTATGCCGAACGCTCGTTCCAACGCATCGGCGCATGGATCATGGGCCGCAACATGTTCGGCCCCGTGCGCGGCCCATGGCCCGATGACTCATGGAAAGGCTGGTGGGGCGACAATCCACCGTATCACACGCAGGTCTTCGTGCTCACGCATCATCCGCGTCCGCCGCTGAAGATGGCAGGCGGCACCACGTTTCATTTTGTGACCGAAGGCACGCATGCGGCATTGCAGCGGGCCAAAGAAATTGCCGGTGAGTTGGACATCCGCATCGGCGGCGGCACCGCTACAGTGAGGCAATACCTGCAAGCAGGATTGATTGATGAAATCCATCTGGTCGTTTCGCCCACTTTGCTTGGCAGCGGCGAACGTCTCTTGGAGGGCATCGACCTTTTGAAGCTCGGCTACCGCTGCAAAGAGCATATGTTGAGCACCGCCGCCATGCACGTGGTGCTGGCAAAGTGACGCCCCAACAGTGCTGACGAATTGGACATTTTGTGATAGTTTGCCACGTGTCTGCAACTGCTCCATTACGGCTCCACGAAAGCGGGGTCGTTGGTCGTGAGATACGAACGGGCAAGGTGAAGATTTAACATTGGCTGACGGGTTCGCGCGACCCATTGAGACACTTTAGCGCAATGGACAAAACGCCTTACCATCCGTTCGAGCCAACCGCCATGGGTCCGCAGTTTCCAATCCACCGTCAGCGGCAGGCGGTGGCGCACCCGTGGCGTTAGGCCAATAATTCCGGGAAAAAAGTGCCGCCCGTCTCGCTATCCGAAGTCGGCGATAGTCAAATGGCCTTCGGATTGACAATACCAACGACATCTTCTTCGACGACCGGACTTCCGCCGCCGTTTCCCAGTAACCCACGGTGCCTGTCGAGCATCTCTTTTACGATGAAAACTAAGGTAGAAATCCTCCTCACGTGGCTTCTCTGCTCCACCTTCCTTTGCAAAGGGAACGGCGAGTCACCGACGGCCCCTGAGACTGCTTCCCATCCCTTACGGGAAATCATCGTAAGCTATGCCGACGAGACGAAGAAATTGCAACTCTATCGGGTGAATGAGGACGGCACGGGCCGGCGAAGAATCACGGACGGCACCCATGACTTCTCGGAGCCCGCGTGGTCGCCCGATGGGAAGAGGATCGTGTATTTGCAGGAAAGCGAAAGAGGAGCGACACTTTGGGTGTCCGCCCCGGACGGCAAAAATCCGAAAATGAGCATCGGTTCCGGGTTCAACATGGAACCTTCCTGGTTGCCGGACTCCAGGCACATCGTTTGGTTTGCTTTGACGCCGGGGACGGCTGTAAGCAGCCAGTTGAAGATCATGGACACGGAGACCCTGCAATCCCGGCCACTGTTCAGCGATTCGGAGCAGGTCAAGTTCAGTAATCTGATGCCTGCGGTTTCTCCCGATGGGACCAAGGTGGCCTTCGTTTCGAATCGAAGCGGCATTTTCCGAATTTGGCTGAGCAACCTTGATGGCAGTGAAGCCCGCCTGATTTCGCCGCTGTCTGCGGACTTGGACGAGAGGCTCCAGTTGCCGATCGAGCAGAAGGTTCCCAGCTGGTCGCCAGACGGCAGGTGGATCGCCCACTGGGAAGGAGTGGAGATGGACCATATGAGCAAGTTCACCGGAAAATCTGATCGCGAAAAAGACGCGCTCATTGAAAAGAGCTGGAATGTCTGGGTTGTCGGCAGTGACGGAAAAAACAAACGCAAGGCTGGGCATGGCGATGATCCAAACTGGTCACCCGATGGATTTGTGACTCGTGCGTTTCCGGACCCGATCAAGGGCGGCCCGAAAGTCATGATCGAGACTAGAGACGGATGGAAAGAATTACCGATCGTTCCCGACAAGACGCCCCGATATGGCCGTTTTACATGGAAGCCGTGAGATCGCTCGCTTGCAGGGAGCAAGGCCTCCTGAGAAACCAGCCCTATACGTTCTGATAGTTGAACGAGTCTGTATTTGAGAGAGGAGGCGAGGGATTGGAGGCGGTTGAGTTTGCGGTGTTGGAGTTTTTCTTCCTCGAGTTTGAAGACCTCGGGATTGAAAGGTTCCCTGAACCTCTGCATTATCGCAGTTGCGTGAAAGAACTGCGTATGAAATCGCGATTCCGTTTGATCTGTCGAAGCATCCGAGGTGGGACCGTTTATGCAGTCGATACCCAGACCGGAAAGCGCGCCAGCCTACAGACTGGCGATAAAGAATCAAACCGAGCGCCAACCCGCCGGGATATCCAGATCGCCCGAACCTAACCCACCGGCGTTACCTCATTGGATTTAACAACATCTTCACCGTCAGAGGCGGGGTAAGTGTCATGGCCTACTTTCCACTTTTAGCCGCTCACGTCTGTTCGTCCTGATCGTGACATTGC
>CAILNN010000192.1 GCA_903835555.1 uncultured Verrucomicrobiota bacterium | reverse complement strand
CAACCAATAAGTTAGATGCCTCTCGTAAGGTGGCGCTGACTCTACTCGGCTGTGACCCGTTCGGGGACAGATCGGCGGGGCTTAGACCATGGGGATTGGCGATTGCGCGAAGAGCCTCTCGAACCGTTTGAGGTTACGGTTTCATATTCCGCCTCTCTGCCTGGAAACGGGTCTTAGTCGCGTGGGATCAGCGCCGACTTACGTCGGGCGGCTACAACGGATGTCCACCTTGGAGCATGGTGCCGACGGAGGGGGTCGAATCCGGAAGCTCGATTTCGGGGAGATTCGGCAAAAGTGCATCCAATGCCTGTAGATAGGGCTCCAAATGCGTCTTTTTGAATCGTCCCAAGATGACCCAATTTTCGCTTGCCCGAAGGTTTTTACCGATTCCGGTGTAACTAACTGTAATTAAAATCGACCCGGTGCGGGTGCAGACCCCCCACCTAGACCTGGTAGCGCTTCAGGACCCGGCGAACGAGGTGATCCGGTAAAAAGATGTTGGTCTGCTTCAGTCTTGCGATTGCATCCCGCAAATCGAGAAGGTCACGGCTGGCAGCTTCTTCGAGGATTCCAATTAGGCCTTTGACAGGGAGCCCCGACGAAACCGCTGCCGTGCGGCCCGCTGCATCATCCATCACGATCAGCCGGGCACCGAGTTCGAGTCCCAAAGCGATTGCCTCACGTTCCCCTGGACCCAACTCCGGGAAACTCAAGGCCAACCCGGGCGTCGATACCTCCACCCATTCGGGAATGTTTGCGGCCCAAGACCGGACGATCAAGGGAGCTTTGGGGTGCAGGAGTTCAACATGCACCGCCGTTGGAAGCGTCAACGAGCCGTAGAGCTCACGAAGGATTCCGACCTGTCCGATCAACAGGAGGTAATTCAGCGGGCCTGTATCGGCGATGACGATCACGCCGGGGTCGTGAGCCGGTCGTTGTCGAGGGAGTCGTCGATACTGTCTTTGGCGGGGTATGGCACCCGGCAGGCAGTGAAGAGTTCTTCGGCCTCGTGAAATCCGATTCCGAGAAGTTCAGCCACCTTGCCTCGTGACAGGCGCCCGCGGGCGCATTCGTCGACCAGCAATGCCTCAAAGAGCCGCCGTGGCAGGGCCGCTGAACCGTAGCCCAGGGTCTTGGCCAAAGGCTCCGGGAAGTCGAGGGTGATTTCCATACGTTACAAACTGAAGGTCATCCGATGCCCGCATCCTTGCAACTCCGTTCGCGCTGAAAGCACTCCTTGCCCCAGGACAGGCGTCCGCGAACGCACTCGTCGACCAGCAAGGCCTCAAAGAGGCGTCGTGGAAGGGCCGCTGAACTGTAGCCCAGAGTACTGGCCAGTGGCTCCGGGAAGTCGAGGGTGATTTCCATATGTTGGGGACTGAAAGTCATCCAACGGACGGCGGGCGGCAATGCCTGAAGCCCGGCTTTACAGACCAGTCGGTCGGGTGCAACATCTCCGAGTGAAGCTTTACGAGACAACCGGACGGGTTGGGCCGGGCGGCGTTCTGACGTTGAGCCACCTGCCGTTTCCCAGCGGCGACGAAGTCAAGGTCCGGATCGAATCCGCTGCGGATTTGCCAATAGCTCGCGCCCCGTTCGTCTTTGGACTCCACGCCGGACTGGTGACGGTGCACGAGGACTTTGACGCTCCCCTGCCCGATTCTTTCTGGCTGGGCGAAGATGAGACTCCTGCCTAATACCCCACTCCCAGTTAGCGCCATCCTAGCACCAACGGTGCGACCCGGTGACAGTCCAGGGCATCGCCAGTGGTAAACATTATCTTATTGTCCGAGCCCTGAAGGGGCAGGCCAACCCATCCCATCCCGATTTCCGTCTAAAGGGATGGACCGTTACCCCACAAGCGCCAACCGTATCGGAGACGACGATCACGCCGGGCTGTTTATCAACCCAGGGGGGCGGGGGGGTGCCCTGAAGCGGGAGGCCTTGGGCGACATTGGTTGGAGAGGGGGAGATTTTTGGACAAATGGGCCAAGGCGGTTGGTAGCTGGTTGGAGGTTGCACTTGTAGCGGATAGGTCGTTTATGGCGTTGATTTGTCCCGGGATGTCCACTACTGTCCAAACATGTCTTTCATTGAAAATCGTGTGGATGGTTCGTTGCTGACCCCTGAGGAAAGGGCCGCATTGCAACCCCTGCTGGACTTGGGAGAGCGAAATCTGCATCCCAGCCTGCGTGGGGCCGACGGCACCGAAATCCGCCTTCCCCATCCCATCTTCGAGATGTTGATGAAGGTGATCGAGGACCTGCATCACGGGAGGGCGGTGGTGCTGATGCCCGAAGAGGAAACCTTCACCACCCAGGCCGCTGCCAATTACCTTGGAATGTCCCGCCAGTTCTTTGTGACGCTCCTGGAATCTGGTCAGATTCCCTTCTATCGGGTCGGTTCGCATCGTCGGGTTTACTTCAAGGACCTCCGGGATTATTCGCGGAAGCGGGATGGCGAGCGCCGAACCGGGATAAAGCGTCTCTTCGACGAGGTCAAACAGGCCGGGTTGTATGACGCCAGCTATACCGGTGACGAATGACGGCGGACTTTCCCATCCTCTTGGATCACCAGAAGCACAACACTTCCACCTTTAAGGCCATCTTGAATATCCCGCACGAGACGGGTAGCGTGAGGAATGGAATCGATTTCGGACGAGATGCCGGGGCACCAGCCCTCACCAGAGTCGATGTTACTTCGCATGGCAATTTCCAGTTTGCGTCCGAAACAGCCACCTTGGGGCAGGCAGCGAAGGTCGCTGGCATGTCCCAGACGGAGTTTCTCCGAGAGTTGGGGCGGCATCGAGTGCCAATACATTACGGGGCTGACGATCTGGCTGAGGATTTGCGGACTGTTGAGTTGCTGACACGTCGATGATCGTCGGATCGGATATGCGGCTGTTATTTGGAAGCAGCCCACCAATAGCGATAGGGGGGCGGGCTTTCAGCCCTTTCGACATTTGGGGACCGGTTTCCTAGGCCGTTGGCCTAGGCTGGTATGGAATCGCGCCTTTGGCGCTTGGAAAT
>CAILNN010000191.1 GCA_903835555.1 uncultured Verrucomicrobiota bacterium | reverse complement strand
GAGCCAGGACCATGTAGGTCGCCCCAAACAGAGTGTCCGGTCGAGTAGTGAATACCTTTAGCGTCTCCGACTGACCCTCCACGCCAAATTCCACTTCAGCCCCCTCGCTTTCACCAATCCATTCCCGCTGCATCGTTTTCAGTGAATCGCTCCACTGGATCGTATCGAGATCCCGCAACAATCGACCGGCGAAAGCTGTGATTCGTAGCATCCATTGGCGAAGCGGCTTGCGCACCACCGGATGCCCTCCCACCTCGCTCTTGCCATCGACCACCTCTTCGTTTGCCAACACCGTGCCCAAGGCCTCGCACCACCAGACCGGTGCATCCGCTACGTAGGCCAGCCGCTGCGCATCCCGGTATCTCCGACGTTCAGCCTCGGTCTGGCATTCCGCCGGGTAGGTGATCGTGCTGAGCGGCTCAGCCCGCTGTGTCACCGGGTTGAACCACGAATGATAAATCTGGAGAAAAATCCACTGCGTCCAGCGGAAATACCCGATATCGGTGGTATCCACCTCCCGTGTCCAATCATAGCTGAACCCAAGCGATTGAATCTGGCGCTTGAAGTTGGCAATGTTCTGATTCGTGGTAATCCGGGGATGTTGACCGGTCCGAATCGCGTACTGCTCGGCGGGCAGACCAAAGGCATCCCACCCCATCGGATGAAGCACATTGAACCCTTTCGCCCGCCGGTAGCGCGACAAAATATCGGTGGCGGTATATCCCTCCGGATGCCCAACATGCAGTCCCGCCCCAGACGGGTAGGGGAACATATCGAGAATGTAGAATTTGGGTGGCAACGTGCCCGCCGACGGAGCCTGACCGCCAAGTCCATGACGTTGACCAAAAGGATGTTCGACCGGAATGGTATCTCCCGGATTCCAGGCCCGAAAAGTCTGGTCCTGCTCCCATCGGCGCTGCCACCGGGGTTCGATCAAGTGAAACGGATATTGTCGCCGCGACGTCATTGAACCAAGAGCATGCCGCAAGTTGGCGGTACGGCGCAATCCCGGGAATGTTCGCCATTTCTGTAGCCGTCGTCCGTAAGGCGACGCCGATCCCACGAGGCCACCCTCCTCC
This sequence comes from uncultured Verrucomicrobiota bacterium, assembly GCA_903835555.1. Classification (GTDB taxonomy): domain Bacteria; phylum Verrucomicrobiota; class Verrucomicrobiia; order Limisphaerales; family UBA9464; genus CAILNN01. The sequence goes on along the minus strand of CAILNN010000191.1, from coordinate 6,960 downwards.
GTAGCCACCGCCCGTGAGGCGGCGCTTATCCTACCCGGCCACAACCCGTTTCCGAGCAGCGAGGCGGGAAAAGAGACTGTAACCCTAACACCCTTCTCCAAAACCTCCCCCTATCTCCCGTCTCCAAGGCCGAGAACACCGCCAATACCCAAACAAAAGAGGGCTTACACCGAATAATCCAGATACACCGTCTTCGTGCGCGTATAGAACTCCAACGCCCCGGCCCCCTGCTCTCGGAACGTGTCGGTGCTGGATTGCTTGACCCCTCCAAAAGGGGCCTGCAAGGCCAATCCGGTGCTGATTTGATTCACCTTCACCACCCCGGCCTCAATACGGTCAACGTATTCCAATGCCCGCTTGAAATCGCGCGTCACCAACGAGGCCGATAGACCAACCTCCAACCCATTGGCCACCGTGAGGGCTTCATCAAATCCATGGACGGAAATGACCGCAATCACGGGACCGAATACTTCTTCCTGAGCAATTCGCATCGTTGGCCGGACGTGATCGATAACGGTCGGCTCCATAAACAAACCGTGGACCAGGTCTCCATCCAGCAGCCGGTTCCCCCCACTCACGATTCGCGCCCCTTCGCTTTCAGCGATGGCCACATACTCCAGGTTCCCTTTCAACTGGCTCTCGCTGACCACCGCCCCAATGTCGATTCCAGCCGTTAATCCGGGACCCACTTTCCAACTCTTCGCCTTTGCCACGAGTTTTTCGGTGAAGGCCTCGACTACCGATTGGTCAACGATCACCCGGCTGGTGGCCGTGCAAGCTTGGCCGGTCAGCCCAAAGCCCGCCCGGGCCACCAGGTTAACTGCCAAATCAAGATCGGCGTCTGCCAGCACAATGGTCGGATTCTTGCCACCCATTTCCAATTGGGTTCGGACCATCCGGGGTGCCAGCGCCTGATACAGCCCGTGCCCGACGGAATAGCTGCCGGTAAAGCTGACCGCCTTCACCGATGAATGTGACGCCACTGCAGCCCCAAAGGAGCGTCCCTCTCCGGTGACCACATTGAGAACTCCTGCCGGTAAACCAGCCTCCGCAAGCACCCGAGCCAGTTCGACCGCGAGTGCCGGGGCTTGAGAGGCCGGCTTCAGCACCACCGTATTACCTGCAAGGAGGGCGGGAGCCAGTTTCCAGGCCGGAATGGCCACCGGAAAATTCCAAGGGGTAATCAAGGCCGCCACTCCGACGGCTTCCCGTTTGGTCAGCAGCAGATTCCCCGGCAAATCATGCGGAATTGTTTGCCCCCCAACGGTGTAGCTCAGCCCACCGAAGAAGCGGAAGATATCCACCGCCCGTTGCACTTCGCCCGTCGCTTCAGCCAACGTCTTTCCCTCCTCGCGGGTCAGCAACTCGGCCAACTCGGCCTTGCGCCCTTCCAGCAATTGGGATGCCTTGGATAGGACCCGTCCCCGCCCAATCGGCGTGGATGACGACCACTTCGGAAAGGCAAGACGCGCCGCCTCGAACGCGGCCTGGGCATCTTCGCTCCCGCCAGAGGCATACTCGGCCACGGCTTCCCGAAGATCCGCCGGATTTCGGGTGGTGAAAGTGCGTCCCGATGCTGCCGGAACCCATTGGCCATTGACGAAGAGCGAGTACTGCTTCATGCCCCAAGCATAGCGATCCGACTTCCGTTGTGAATCCCGAATCCTTGGGGCGCGTCCGAGCTTTTTCCGTAGTCGTTGTTCGTGGTCAAAATGAACAGCCGGCAAGATGACCCTCGCACTGCATCATTCCAGCGGTACCACCCATTCAGCCCGGCCATTTCATCAGACCGGTTTCGATACCTAACCACCAGCAAAAACCGGTCGAAATCCAGCCTCCGTCAAAATCCGCGCCGCCTCTTCCCGTCGGTCTCCCTGAATTTCTATTTGTCCATCTTTGACCGTACCACCGGTCCCACAGCTCTTCTGGATGGCCTTGGCAAGAGATTCTATTTCCGGATGGCCAATGCCGACAAAACCGCGTATCACCGTAACTATCTTTCCTCCACGGTGCGCCTTTTCCCGGACGATATCGACCCGACCACGGCTCTTTCGCTTGGTGAAAACAACTCCGTCCTCGACCGACTTGGGCGGTTCCGCAGGTGCCGGTGGCAATCCTTCGCTGCTGAGGCTTGCAAACGGGTTGTTCCCAAGTGGGGTAGGGGCGGGAACCGATTTTCCGGACTTGCCGTTCATGGCTGATGGTCAAATTTTTTGCCCAAGGATTCCCAATTGTCGATGGCGGAAATCGAATACCGGAGTTATGGGCTGAAATCGGCATTCGTGAAGCCTGTCTCCGAAAACTTGCGTACCGGCAATTCCCTTCGCAACCTGTCTCCGACATGTCGCATGAACCCCATCGCCCGATTTCGGCTGCCACACGCCTCTGCGCGGTGTTTGGCCAACCGATCCGTCATTCGGCCTCGCCAGCGATGCACAATGCCGCGTTTTCTGCCGCCGGGCTCGACTGGGCCTACCTCGCCTGTGAGGTCGATCCAAAACATCTCGGCGAAGCATTGGTCGGTGCAGCCCGTATGGGCTTCTGCGGTTTGAATCTTACGATTCCACACAAACTCGAAGCATTGGAGTGGGTGGATGAATTGGATGAATCGGCCCGCGTGTTCGGAGCGGTCAACACCGTCGTCTTCGAAGCTGAAATTGATGGAGAATGGTTCCCAGTCGGTACTGTTGACTCCACCGGGCGACCGAAACGTTCCAAAGGGTACAACACCGACGCCGATGCCTTGATTCGGGCTATCAAGGAGGACCTTCGTGTCGAACCACGCTCGTCCCGGGTTTTGTTGTTGGGTGCGGGCGGTGCCGCCCGAGCCGCTGCCCTCCGTCTCGCCGAGGAAGGGATTCTGGAACTTTGGATCGTCAATCGTACAACTACCAAGGCAGAGGAACTGGCGTCCGAGATTTCCCACCGCTTTCCCGCTGTCACCGTCGAAGTCGGCTATCCCGAATCAGATGTCGAGATTCTGCTGAATGGAACCTCCCTGGGACTGAAGACCGGCGATGGTCTTCCTCTCGATATCGAACGATTCCCCCTGCACCGGGTCGATGGCGTTTACGACATGATTTATCGTCCCGCCCAAACACCCTTATTGCGTGCTGCACGCGCGGCGGGTTGTCAAATAGCCAATGGATTGGGCATGTTGCTGTATCAGGGCGCTGCGGCTTGGGAGCTTTGGACCGGTCGTTTGGCTCCAGTGGAGGTCATGCGCGAGGCGTTGGGCAGGGAAATTTACGGGGGAGCCCGATGATTGGGCGTGAATCACGCGGAATCTTGTGTTCGTTGCCTGACCTCCGGAGGCGCTTGTGATCCACGATACCTATCTGGGACTACCCATTGAATTTTGGTTCTCTGGACCCTTGGGCCTTCCGTTCCATTTGTGGACGCTGGAGTTGACGCTCATGGGGCTCCTGGTCGGCAGCTTTCTCAATGTCGTCATCTATCGCATGCCTCTGGGGAAAAGCGTCGTGCGGCCCCCGTCCCACTGTCCGAATTGTGAGTATCGAATCCCCATTTGGCTGAATCTCCCCATCATCTCCTGGATTCAGTTGCGCGGACGCTGTGCCCAATGCCACGCCCCAATTTCCCCCCGGTATTTGGTGGTGGAGGCGATTACCGGTGCCGCCTTCTTGATGACTTGGTTGGCTTGGGGGCACGTACACCCGGGCCAGGCGGGAGCGCTCTGTGTTCTTTGGGCCGGACTGATCGCCGCAACATGGATCGATTTGGAACATTACATTATTCCCGATGAGATCACGCTGGGCGGTGTCGGTGCTGGGTTCATTCTTTCCGCCCTCGCTCCGGCACTTCAAGGGGTTGAAACGGCGGTCTTGGCCATGCGACGAAGCGGTATCGGGGCAGTGGTAGGAGCTTTGGTCGTCTATGCCGTTTTGCGATTTGGAAAACTCCTTTTCGGACGCTTGAAAATCGCCTTGGAACCGGGCTCACGCGTTGTCTTTCACGAAACCGGTGTGCTGCTCCCAGAAGGCAATGTGCCGTACGAGGAGATATTTTATCGGCCTTCCGATGCGGTTGTCTGTCATGGCGAAAGGGTCGAATTGTCGACACGTAGCTACGCCAATCAACCGGTCCGATTGGAACTGCTCCGGAACCCTCCCCGGCTGCGGATTGGAAATGAAACCATGAATGCCGAAGAGGAGCCCTGGATGGCGGTCGTCACAAAACAGATCACCGTCCCCCGCGAAGCGATGGGAATGGGCGATGTCAAACTGATGGCTGGAATTGGAGCGTTTCTCGGATGGCAGGCCACGGTTTTTTCACTATTGGGAAGCGCCCTCCTCGGGAGCGTTGTCGGATTGGGGCTGATCGCCATCGGGCGTCGTGATTGGCAATCACGGCTGCCCTATGGCCCGTTTATCGCTGTAGCAGCGGTCATCTGGCAGTTGGCAGGTCATTCGCTGACCCATTGGTGGATTTATGATCTCATGAAGATTCAGGAATAGACCATGAAGGAATCCCCACCCAGCGGAATACAGACCTGGATTCATTTTTGGGAGGAAGGTCGAGGACGAACTTGGCTCCGGAATCTATTATTCGTCCTGATTTTCGCCATGGTAGCCGTGCTTTACCATGTTTACGAAGCCGGGAACTTCACCGCCCCCGAGGCCATGGACCAGGGCCAATTGGCCCGAAACCTGGCCGATGGACGTGGGTTCACGACCCTCAATCTTCAGCCGTTCGCCCTTCACTTGCTCCGCCGTGGAATGTTGTCCGGCCAGACCAATGATACGCTGCTCTCCAGCCGACGGATTCCCGATATCGGCAACCCTCCCGTCTATCCGTTGGTTTGGGCGGGCCTCATGTTCGACCTACCCGACTTCTGTCGGCGGACGCGAATCAACGGAAATCAGGCTCTGCAGCGCCCGGATCCAGAGATTGCCATTGGAGGACTTAATTTCGCTTTCTTCCTGCTTTCTGCCCTGCTCGTTTATCGATTGGCCAATCGATTGGGCGGCAACGCTACTGCAGCTGTTGCTACTATTTTTTTCCTCGGTTCCGAAATGATGTGGCGCTTTGTCTTCTCAGGACTATCCACCCATTTGGTCATTCTGGAATTGCTGGTGCTGATGCACCTGGTTGTTGTCGGTGACGAATCGTTAGAAGACGCAAAAATTACCGGATGGAAGGTATGGCGATGGGCTGTAGGCGTTGGTCTCCTCCTGGGCCTGCTCGGGCTCACCCGCTATTCATTGTGCTGGCTGGCCGTTCCGACCGGGTTTTGGATTTTCCGGCTGCCCTACCGTCGGGCCCGTCGATGCTCACTCGTCGCGCTCGGAGTGTTTGCCATCACTCTTTCTCCCTGGCTCGTCCGGAATTGGAGGCTAAGTCACGCTCCATTCGGCACCGCGGGATACGCCGTTCTGGCTGAAACCGCCGGGTTTCCCGGCTTGCGTTTGGAACGCTCGCAGGCACCTCATATAACGATCGCCATGGCATCCGAGGTGGCGACCAAAATGGGGCGAAATGTTCTGGTGATTCTCAAGAGTGAATTCCCCGCCATGGGCGGTTCCTGGTGCGCCGTCTTTTTTTTCGCCGGAGCTTTGCTCCCGATTCATGACGCTCGATTGAGACGCTTACGCTTCTGGGTGCTGGGAACGATTCCACTGATTCTCGTTGTGGAAGCGGGGGCAAGAACTCGGCTGGATGAATTATCACCAGAAATCAATTCCAACAACCTGTTGGCGATTCTATTCCCGCTGCTCTCGATTTTCGCAGCCGTGTTTATTGAGAGAATGCTGAAGTTCCGCGAGTTTCCCTTTCCGTTGGCGCAGGATTTAGCCCGGTTGGGAATCTTGGCTTGGCCGAGCCTGCCTCTCCTCACTGGCGTTGCCTATGCCGGGTTGGTTCTTCTTGGAATGGTACCTCGCGCTCATTCTGTGGTCGGCGATTCCGCCTATCAACCCGCTTTCATTTCAACCGCCTGTCGATGGAGTCCAGAGGGTTCATTACTCATGAGCGATATCCCGTGGGCCGTCGCCTGGTATGGCGAACGAGAAGCCTATTGGATGCCCTTGCATGTTCGCGAAGCAGGCGGTGATGATTTTTTCTCAATTCACCTGCGGCAACGTTTGGTCAAGGCCGTCCTATTGTCTCCGATGACGACCAATGGACGTTTCCAAGAGGATTTTCTGGCAAACGCTGACCAGCCTTGGGGAGTGTTTTTCCTAAATATCCTTTTCCGAAGCCAATTGCCCGAGGGCTTCCCATTGACCTTCATTGAAAGTGAACTGCTCAAGTCAGGCTACTGCTTCGTTGCGGCGTCTCCATGGTGGAAACAGGAGAAGTAGCCGACTCCAACGAGAAGCCACACGACAGGCAAAATCGGGCACCCTTGGGAAGGCTTTGCTGGCAATTCTGGCATCGCAGACGGCTGCGCGCGTCCTGGCGATGAATCATCAAATTCCTCAAAAACGGTATCCAATTGAAGGCGTTCGCAAAAATGAAAACCAAGTCCCGTTTCCAGAAAATGGCATAGGCCAACAGACACCAGGAACCAAACAAACTGAGCCACCAAAATACCACCGGTACGACCACTTCTCGGCGCCGCTCGCTGGCGTGCCATTGGACCAACACGCGGGTCACAAAAAAACAGTTCCCCATCCAGCCAATCACTTGCCAAAAGTGCAAATGCCCCGAGAACGAGCTGACAATACCGTCCCAAATCTTGGTCAAACCATCCATTCATGCAGGATCGGCCTGCGACCATGCCGGTGGCAAGTTTTCGTATCACCCGCGAATTTTCTGCAAGCTTGCGGAAATGCAAAGTTGGCATACTGAATGCTCCTCAAAGGAGGTGTCCGATGTTTGCAGTTCGGTCAGGCCGCAGGCGCGCCAAGGAGGTGTGCCCAAGTGTTTCCAATTTTCCAATTGTGTTCACTTCGGGGCGGTAATCGGGGTTCAATGAAGTGCGTTCGGTCCAGTTTT
>CAILNN010000190.1 GCA_903835555.1 uncultured Verrucomicrobiota bacterium | reverse complement strand
TGAAATTGAGCCTGAAATCGCCGGTGTACTGAGCCTCCGCGATGTGATGATTTCCAACAACAAGGACCAGGAATACCTCCAAACTCAATATAAGAATCTGGTTTCCCGCTCGTTAATCGAACAGGTCATTCAGAAGCTTCGCTTGGACGAAGACCCACGGTACGCCAAGGCGATTGACCGCCCTTTGGCGGTTAGTAAAGACATCACCATTGACCCGGTCCGTTTGACCCGCCTTGTCGAAGTCAAGGTGTACCATCCAAAGCCCCGAGTCGCAGAGGACATGGCCAATACCCTGCTTGAAATGTTTCTTTCGGCAAACCAGGACCGAAAGATTTTAAAGGCTTTGACAGGCTACCGAATGTTGAAACAGGAAGCCGTTTCCGCTGAGGCTGAGCTTCTAGCCGCTCAGGAAAGCGTCCAACGCTACCGTCAGGAAAAGAAGATGATTTCGTTGGTCGACGACAACCGCGCCATGGACAATATTGACGCCTTTGGTCTGCGGCAAGGCCGCGCCGATGTCGAAGCTCAGGCGATTATTTCGGACGATGCCGATCGAAAAGCCTCCGAGGTCAAGCGCTGGATTTCTGAAGGACATGATTTGGCCGATTTTGCCTTGGTCGCAGCCGATCGTTCAGTTGCTGAGATCAAGGTTAAGGTGTTGATGGATGAGTCGAAGCTCGAAGGGTTGAAGACCCGTTACCGCGATAAATACCCGCTCGTTCAGCAGGCGTCGCGCGAGTTGGAGGTCGATGTGTCCAAACTAAAGGAAGAAGCCGATCGAACTTACAAGGGTATCCTTTCAGCCGCCGAAATTGAGAAACAAAAGCTAGAGAAGGCGAAATCACGCTTTGAGGAAGCCGAAAAAAGGATGCAGGAGTTGTACGAGGCCAAGTCCAAGTTTGACGTTCTTGTTCGCCAAAAAGAACGCGCAGAGACCATGTACCAGTTGATTCTCTCCAAGACCAAGGAGTTTGATATCAATTCCAAGGATACTCAAAATAACATGGTGATTGTCGACCGTGCCACCACGCCCGTGGTTCCAAAAAAACCAAACAAACCCCTGATCCTCGCCGCGAGTGCATTTGGCGGACTGGCCGTTGCGGTCGGTTTCGCCTTCTTGATGAATTTCCTGGATGATTCGATTAAGACTCAGGAAGACGTCGAGCAGTTCCTTAAGCTCCCATTCCTCGGCTATGTTCCCAATATCAAGTCGACAAGCGTCGTCGAGCGCGACCTCCAGGCACATCTTCACCCCAGCTCCAGTCCCGCTGAAGGCTTCCGGACGTTGAGAGCAGCTATTTCACTCGCACGAAATGGAGATAAACTTCGGACAATTGCCGTGACCAGCACAATACCGTCTGAAGGTAAATCCCTCGTGGCGTCCAATTTTGCGGTCGTCACGGCCCAGACTGGCCTGCGAACTCTTCTCGTCGACGGTGACTTGCGCCGCCCATCGGTCCACAAGGCATTTGAACAATCCAGCCAGATCGGCCTGTCCGCGTACCTGGTTGAGCGCGTTCAAAATGTAGATGATATCATTCGTTCTACTGAGGTCCCCAATCTGGACATTTGTTGTTGCGGTGCCGTTCCCGGCAACCCATCAGAATTGATCAGCTCGCGACGTATGCTCCAGTTTCTGGAGGAAGTTTCCAATCGCTACGACCGCGTTATAATTGATTGTCCTCCCGTTTCGGCTGTCGCCGACCCACTGGTTCTGGGGGCTATGGCGGACGGCATTCTTTTCGTCACGAAATTCAATAAGATTCGACGCGAACACGCTTCGCGCTCAATCCAACGCATTCAGGAGGCGGGTATCCATATTGTTGGTATTGTTCTCAACGACATCGATTTCGAGGGCAAAGACAGCTACTACTACAGCTATCACTACTACCAAAATCGGTACTATGCCTCCCACTACAAGACCAAGTCGATCTCCGGTGGTAAGAAGGGTGGTAAAGTACCCGTGGCACCCGCCAAGGCGACAACCGACGCTTCCAAGACAGACAAGCAGAGTTGAAGGGATGATGGCCTTGTTCTCGTAAATACAATGTTTCAATCGGAATCTGTCAGCCGGTCGGATTAGTCCGACCGGCTTTTTTCCAAGTATCATCGGTCGGATTCTTTAGACTACGGACTTGAATAAAGCTGCGATTTTGATGTCCGCTTCGGGATGCTTCTCTGCAAATTACTTCGCCCTGTTTGGGGAACCGTTTTCGCACTGGCCTTTTTCCTGGCCAAACCCGCCGCGGCTGATACTTCCTGGATTTGGGCCGAAGGGTCGGGTAGCAAAGATGCCGCTCGATTGCGCCGATCGTTTGACGTGTCCGATCCGCTCAACGAGGCCGTCCTTTTCTTGACCTGTGACAACGGGGCGGTGGTTTTTCTTGATGGAAAATCCGTCCTGACCAATGCCGACTGGAATCAACCGTCCAAGGTCGATCTGTCAGCTCTGCTCAAACCCGGGCACCATGAGATTCTTGCCGAATGCAAAAATGAAGGCGATGTGGCCGGCCTGGTTGCTCGACTGACGCTCAAGCCCGTCAACGGAAAGGAGGTCTCCATCGTTACCGATGCCAGTTGGGAAGCATCGGTGCCAGGGCGTTCCGAATGGAAGCCCGCAAGAATCGTTGGCCGTTATGGCGATCAACCGTGGGGTGACGCCCTTTCTGGCGCAGGTGCTCCAGCTCCCCCGCCATCGGCAACCGACCCATCCGAAATCCATGTTCTGCCCGGCTTCCGAGTTGAACTCGTTTATGCCGTTCCCAAGTCCCAACAAGGGTCGTGGATCAGCATGACCGTGGATTCCAAGGGGCGACTGATCACCTGCGATCAAAACGGTGGCCTTTTCCGTCTGACTCTTTCCGCCCCCGGTTCCGCCCAACTCGCGACCGTCGAGCGGTTGACTAATTCGGTAGGCGGGGCTCACGGACTTCTCTATGCCTTTGATAGCCTCTACGTAATGGTCAATGAGCAGCGCGGCAGGGCAGGGCTTTGGCGGTTGAAGGATACGGACGGGGACGACCAGTTTGACGAGGAAAGGCTATTGAGGCGCATCGATGGCGGCGGCGAGCATGGGCCCCATGCAATTGTCCTTTCTCCGGATGGCAAATCTTTGTATGTCGCATGCGGAAATCACACAAAACTCCCCGACCATTGGGAATTGTCACGCGCCGCCAAAGCCTGGAATGAAGACCAGATTGTAACCCGGCTCTGGGACGCCAATGGCCATGCCCGCGGAATTCTCGCCCCCGGTGGATACATCTGTAAAACCGATCCCGATGGGAAGGTGTTCGAGATCATCAGCTCGGGATATCGCAATCTTTACGACTTCGCCTTTAATCAATTGGGCGACATCATCACCTATGATTCCGATATGGAGTGGGATGCCGGAATGCCTTGGTATCGACCGACCCGCATTTGTCTGGCCTCCAGCGGGAGTGATCTCGGATGGCGGTCCGGAGCCGGAAAGTGGCCTCCCTATTACCCAGATAGCGTACCAGCTTTGCTGGATATCGGACCGGGAAGTCCTACCGGCGTCTCTTCGGGGCAGGGAGCCCATTTCCCCGCCAAATATCAACAGGCTATTTTCGCCAATGACTGGACTTACGGCACCATGTACGCGATCCACTTGACCCAAGAGGGAGCAGCGTATCACGCCGAAAAAGAGGAATTTGTCAGTGGACGTCCGCTGCCCCTAACCGATTTGTTGGTCCACCCTCGCGATGGAGCACTCTACTTTACCATTGGCGGGCGGGGAACTCAGTCCGCTGTCTATCGGGTTACCTACGTCGGTACGGAACGTACAGATCCAGCTCCAGTTATTACCAGCAATCGGGAGCATCAGATTCGGCACGAACTCGAGGCTCTCCACACATCTGCTTCCGGCCCTGAAGCGGTGGACAAGGCTTGGCCGTATCTGGCTCACCCTGATCGCTGGATTCGATATGCCGCCCGTGTCGCCATCGAGCGGCAACCCGCCGATGCCTGGGCCAATCGCGTCTTTTCCGAAACGCAATCCTGGGCTTTCATCGAAGGGGCCGTCGCTTTGGCCCGGGTTGGTTCACCCACGCATCTCGACCGCCTGCTGTCCGCCTTAAACCGTGTGAATGTGAGTCCCCTGGATGAAGCCGCCCGATTGGCACTGGTCCGCGCCTACCAATTGACGATCATTCGGTTGGGACCACCCAAAGACGAAATTCGAAATGCCACCATTCACCGATTGGATGCCCTTTACCCGTCGACAAGTCGGTCCATCAATCGCGAATTGGCAGGAACATTGATCCGCTTGGGCGCACCAGGGATTGTCGCCAAGACCGTCCCCCTGATGCTGACGGCCAATGATGCCGATTTGAAATACGCCAGCGATGCCCTCCTGGCCCGCAATTCGGGTTATGGCACTCCATTTACTCAAGCCTCCGCCAGTCGGCCAAACCAGGAACAAATTGCCTTTGCCTACTTGCTGCGGGAAGCCAAGACCGGATGGACGCCGGCCTTAAGGAAGTCGTTTTTCAGTTGGTTTCCCCGCACAGCACCATGGCAGGGCGGCAATAGCTTCCGCGGATTCATCGAAAACATTCGGAAGGATGCCCTCTCCACCATCACCGACCCCGATGAACTCAAAGCCATGGACGCCCTCTCAACGACCAAGCCCACCGGCGGTGGTACACCCCAGTTCGCCGCCCCCAAAGGTCCCGGCCAATCCTACACCGTGGAGCAGGCCCTTGAATTGCTCGGTGGTGGAGTCAAAAACCGAAATTATCAAAATGGTTTGGCGCTCTTCCATTCAACCGGCTGCGCCTCCTGCCATCGGTTCAACGGCTCCGGCGGCGGAGTCGGCCCCGACCTTACCGGGGTTGCTGCCCGTTATACACCTCATGACCTCCTCGAAAACATCATCGAACCCTCCAAGGTAATCTCGGATCAATATGGCTCGGAGGAAATCCAATTGGCGGACGGTTCCACCCTAGTCGGACGGGCCTATGAAGAAAATGGTAAGTTGGTTGTGGTAGCAGACCCTAGGAATCCCGAAGAATCAACAACGGTCGAATTGGCTCAGGTCAAAGGACGGAAACCCTATCCCATCTCACTGATGCCGGCCGGACTCTTGAATCCTCTCAACCGGGATGAAGTGCTCAACCTAGTTGCCTACCTCCAGTCGGGCGGCGATCCCAAGAATCCAGTGTTCGGACGGTAAGCCAATTCGAGTCCAATTCAGGCGGAACTGCCCTCCATCAGGGAAGTCCCGCCTTCCCAACGCCCTCCACAGGGGCCATGTTACATCCATGCGCATTATTGGCGGGGATGCCGCCGGGCGATTGCTGAAGGTACCGTCTGGGCTGGGTGTTCGTCCCATGCCCGATAAGGTGAAGTTGGCCGTCTTTAATAGTCTGGGTGATTTCGTGGTCGGCGGGCGGGTCCTTGACCTGTTTTCGGGGACCGGTGCCTTGGGGCACGAATGCCTCAGCCGTGGTGCCGCGTCTCTGCTGAGCATCGAAAAATCGGCAAAGCATGCCCGGTACTACCGGGATAACTTGGAAGCGAGCGGATTAGATGCCAGCCAGGTCGAACTTCGCGTTATGGACGTATTCACGGCCTTACCTCAATTGGCCGCTTCCCAACGCCAATTTGACCTGATCATCGCCGATCCGCCCTACGGAGAAAAAAACGTCGGGCATCGTTCCAAGTCACTGGCCCAACGTTTGCTCGACGATCCCCACCTGCCAACCCTGTTGGCGATGGGCGGACTGCTGGTCGTCGGACATACCCGTCGCGATACCGTGGAGATTCCCCCGGCGTGGCAGGAACGAAGGGAGTTGAAACATGGGGATACCGTGATCCGAATATTGGCTGGGACTTTGGGTACGGCTTGACGCCCGGTCGGTTGTCGAAGTGGAATATCCAATACCTATGAAGCTAACCTGGAAGGACACCGAAGAAATCGCCTGGGCCCTGATGGACAAGTTCCCGGACCAAGACCCGCTCCGACTGAGTTTCCCCAAGCTCCACAAAATGGTGCTGGAATTGGAGGAATTCAGTGATACCCCCGATGGCTCCAATGAAAAGATTCTCGAAAACATCCAAATGTCTTGGTACGAGGAGAACCGTTGATCCATGAATAAAACGCCCATTTCGCCCGCCGGAGCTGCTCCTGCTATCGGACCCTATTCCCATGCCATTCGCATCGGGGACTTCCTCTTCTGCTCCGGTCAAATTCCAATTGATCCATCCAATCCATCCGCTCCGGTCCCGGCCGCAATCCAGGACCAAACCCGCATTGTCCTCGAAAATATCCAGCGCATCCTGAAGAGCGAAAATTTGGACTTCCGGCATGTCGTCAAAAGTACAGTGTTTTTGACAAATTTGGGCGACTTTCAGGCCATGAATGAGCTCTATAGCCAGTACTTTGTCGCCCCGTTCCCAGCCCGGTCCACCATCCAGATTGCCGCGCTCCCACGGGGTGCCAATGTGGAAATCGAAGTCGTTGCCGCCTACAGCGCCGTCGCTGTTTGAGCGATTCAATCCTCCGGACGCTCTCCGTGCGGAGCCATCTTCACTAGTTTCGGATCAAACCGGCCCAGCACCTCCACCAAATCCGTCTGGGCGGCCATCACCTGATGGATGTCTTTATACACTCCTGGCACTTCATCAAGGCCAGCCGAGATCAACTTCACCCCACGGTCCTTCAATTGCCGGTTCACTTTATCCCATTCGAATGTTTCCTTGGCTTTAGTGCGGCTCATCACTCGCCCGGC
>CAILNN010000189.1 GCA_903835555.1 uncultured Verrucomicrobiota bacterium | reverse complement strand
CGTCCATCCGGGCAAGCTCCCAAAATACGACGCATTGTTTAGACCAATGTTCGGCAATTCAAACGACGGATTCAACAGCAGCTGTTGGGCAAATGCTGTAGGGGCCGCAATAGTCGCAAGTAGAGGAAGGATTTTGGGCAATTGCATAAGGTGCGGAAAATTTTGTTTCTTACTGATATTCTCCCTCCACACAATTTCGTCAATGCGTTTTTGAAAAACGTCCTAGGTAACTAACAATCAATGTTTTACATCGATCGCATCTCGAAGAATTGGTGCCAAATCCATCTTCGTGTTTTGTTTAGTCGGCTAATGCTCCGAAGGTCTAGCTTCACTTTAAGCCGTGGTCCTAAACCTCTTCCTTCGGAGTTAAATTGTTACCCGCCAAGCGGTTGCTTCGACTTGAAAGAGCGGGAGAGCGAAGTCGGTGGAACTGATTCCATGAATGGTTCACCAAATCTCAGATAATTCGATTTAGCTCCTGTACAGTTACGCACTTTCGCGTAAATTGACTCCATCGAAAGGGAATTGTCCCTTCCGCCGAAAACGAAAACGAAAATGACAACGACCACCATCACGATCGAATTGGAATCCCAGGGAGGTACTGAACTCGAATCCGAGTACCGAGAAATCACCGTAACGGTTTCCGGCGACGTTATCCCTGCCTCCCGAGGATGGCACGATGAGCCACCAACTTCCGAGGATATCGAAGACTTCACCGCCACCATCAATATCTTGGGCCACACCTTCCCGATTGTCCTGAACGACGCACAGATGAAACGGGCCTGCGATGAGCTTCACGCAGAAGCGGGCCGCCCCAATGATTACGATAACCGCGATTGCGATTGGGATTGAAAAACCGCGCGACAAAGTTTGCCTGTAATGATTAAAAGCGTAAATTGAAACCGGCGAAGAGGACTACCTTTCCGCTGAACCGAAAACGAAAATGAAAACGAACGACAGACAGCCCGCGATCCTTCAAGCCCTTCACGACACCGTTTCAGGTTACCTGACAGAAACGATCCTGAGTGAAGGACAGCCAGAAGCCGAACGCGCAACCTCTACCTGGCACGGTACCACCCGCCCCGAAGCAATGGCGGGAATCCCAATCAGTATCGGGGACCTGCGCGACCTTTCTGAAACCCATCCTGGCATCGAGGTTGAGACACGATTCGGAATCGAACCGATATTTCGCTTTACCGGGGAAGCCCTGAGGGAAGCAATGACCGAGGCCGTTCGATGGGCGGCGGAACTTCGCCAGCGTGGTACCGAGGATCATTGGTGCGCCGGATGGATAGAACAACGGCAGGACGCATAGACGATTTGAGCTGGTGTTTCACCGATGGAACACCAGCCTTTTGGAGAAACGAAACGAAAACTAAAATGAACGACATCAATTGGAGATCACCAAGTGATCCGCCGAAGGCCTGCACCAAAGTCTTGGTCTGGGCATCCCTGCCCGGCAAGCGCGTCTTTCCCGAGGCGTTCTTTGGCTTCATCAACGCTGACAATGAATGGATGGGGTGGACGAATTCGCGCCCCCTTATAGTTGAAAAGTGGTGTCCCCTGACCCCTTGATCGATATGGCGAACGCCCCCCAATGTGTTGTCGACCGAATCGGATGTGACCCAAAGAAGCTAGTGGCCAGCTTGAAAGGGATTTCGATTTGGGATGCTACCTCCGAACCACCGAAACCCGTCAACCAAGCCGGACCGCGAAAACAATCAGTAGGGACCCGTCGTGAACCCGACAGAGTCCAATACTACGCAACCAAGGAAGAAGCCCCACCCGTTGGAACGATTGGCGCGGACGGACGGGTACTGAAGGCGAATTCTCTCCGGATGACGGTTGAAGGACCGCGATGGACCACGTACTGGATTTCGCGTGAAAGGTGGGATGCCTTCTTGGCTGGAAAGGAAAGCCGAACATGCAAGCACCGGCACCCTGAGGTGCATCGGCTGAAGGAACAGATAATGGGCATGCATGTCGGCGATATTTTGATTAGCGCCGAGCCGTGGTTACGAACCCGCTCAACTGCCCAGGGCCTTGAGATCAAGTTTGGAACGAAATACACGATCAGCGGTCAGGCGAAGCCCGGGAATACTACGGTCACGAGGATTCGATGAAGCTGACTCGCCCAAAGTGGCGGAAGTACGACTTCCCGAAACCATCCGAAATGGAAACTCCGTCGTCGGGGCGGCTTCGAGCAGCCAAGCAAGCGGTACAACGGGATCGTGATGCGGTACCGCTATTTCCCGAGATGCGGAAATATCAGGATGTCGACGAACGCTTGATTGAACAGCATGAACGCCGGAATAGGTTCAGACAGCACATGCGAAATTGTAGGGCGGTGTCCTGGCGCAACGCACGCAGGCGCTTGAGTGCATTACCGTGGAATAAGCGCGAAGCATTGGTAAGATGGTACAACACCCTCGGTTGCCCGCTCGACCCTGGGTACCTTCAGTCGATGATTTATGACGCTGAGATTAAACGGACAAATTTTCTGGCGCGTTTAATCGAAAGAAATCACCTCCGAATCTTGGGCGGAAATGCGCCGTGCTTCACCAAGGCCAAGTGAGAATCAGTGGCCGAATCCCGGATCACATTTTGCGTCTAATGCCTCCCGAGGAGCGAAAGCAACTCGGGAAGGCTGGCGTGACAATCGCCGAAGCAACGGAAAAACATTCCGCCAAGCTGGAAAAAGAAATCCACGATCAGATCGAGGGATGGCTACGAATTCGCGGAATTACATACCGGCACGATCGGATGGATAGAAAAACAACCGGCACTGTTGGTTGGCCGGATTTCACGTTCGCCATTCACGGGAAAGCAATCGCCGTAGAGGTGAAACGCCCCGGCGAGACGGTCTCGGATGAACAAGGGAGATGCCAACAGGGACTTTCGCGAGATGGATGGCTAGTATTGATTGCTCACTCGTTGAATGACGTGAAAAGCTTCGTCGATACCATTGAGATATAGGCAATTAGAGGCAATTCCGACTTGTATAACAAACGTAATCGGATGAATGGTAATAATGAGATGAAACCCAACCGCAATGACATCGATATTCGCCTAGAAGAAGAGGCAATCAATCCGATTGCGGAGTTTTGTGTCGAACATCGCGGCACAATTTCGCGCATTCATGAAGCCTACATGAAGGCGACAGGCCGAAAGATGAACCGCGACTCAATTGAACGGTGGCTTCACAAGGACCCGGCACAACGTCAATCCCCGCGCCTCGGTTCTGGCCTACTGCTCATGGAAGTATCGAAGAAGGTCATGGCCGAAGTTTTGGCAGCGAAGATCGCCAAGGAATCACTGGAGCGCCGCGCCGAGGTACTCGCCGAACACCTGAAAAGCAGGAAACAGGAATAGTCCGATAGATGTGGCCGCGATCCGCCTTTTCGCGTAAAAATGAGGGCGAAACGAAAACGAAAATGACTCACGAAACGAAAACCATCCAGATCGAGCAATTGCTTCAATGGGGAAAGCCAATCAGGAAAATGACGAGTGCAGGCCCTCGCATTTTACGGAAAGCACTCCCAACTCCGGAATACAGTTCGCTATGGAGCAAACAGCGGGAAACCTTGAAGGCCGCTGGCCTCGGATGGGGGCAAATCAAGGAAACGGGAGTGTGGGAAGTCTGCTGGTGGGCCACGGTTCCCGAAGAGGAACAACAGGCGAAGGCTGAACAAATTGATGCGAGCCGCGCCACCGATGCCGAACTCGATATACCGAAACCGGATGGATTCAACTACTTGCCGTATCAACGGGCAGGAATCGCGTACGCGCTGAATCACTACCGTAACGGACGTTCAGGTTGCCTTGTTGCCGACGAGATGGGGCTGGGGAAAACCATTCAGGCGATTGGGGTGATCAACTCCGACCCGCACATTCACCGGGTGTTGGTTATCTGCCCGAACAGTCTCAAAATAAATTGGAGTCGCGAACTCAAGAAGTGGTTGGTCCGCCAACAGACGATTGGAATCGTTGAGGGGAAATGTTTCCCCATGACCGACATCGTGATCATCAATTACGACATCACGGATAAATGGGAAAAACGCTTGGCCTTTAATTGGGACCTTATTGTTTGCGATGAAATCCATTACTTGAAAAACGCCAAGGCCCTGCGAGCCAAGGCAGTGTTCGGATATCGCCCGACACGGGATGAAAAGGTCAAGGGGGCGAAGGTCGAATATTCCCCCGACCTATCGAGCGGTCAGATTGAAGCCTTGGTGAAACAATTCACCAGCAAGAAACGGCGTGCTCCAACCAAAGGGGAGAAGGACAAACTCATCGCTCGATTCAAAGCCGAGAAGTCCCCTGCCCCGACGAAGGAACAGATGGACGCCTGGGGGACGCGGAATACCTATCACGCGATTCCGAATAAACGACGCCTTGGTTTGACCGGTACACCGATCTGCAATCATCCGGCAGAATTATTTCCGATCATCAGTTGGCTGAACCCGAAGGAATTCAGCGATTTTTTCCCATTCGGCCTCCGGTATTGCGGCGGAAAACAAAAGGGATTCGGTTGGGACTTCTCCGGAGCAACCCATTTACCGGAACTCCAGGAAAAGCTGCGCT
This sequence comes from uncultured Verrucomicrobiota bacterium, assembly GCA_903835555.1. GTDB lineage: Bacteria > Verrucomicrobiota > Verrucomicrobiia > Limisphaerales > UBA9464 > CAILNN01. Next base: position 5,842 of record CAILNN010000189.1, on the reverse strand, counting down.
TTCACGTCATGGTCAGGCGTCTCAAGGTGGATGTCCTGAAAGAACTCCCGGCCAAGCGTCGTCAGATCATCGAATTCCCGGCAGAAGAAATCCAAGACCTCCTGACCAAGGAACGAACCCATGAAGAGCGGTGGGCCGACCGGCTGGCTGACTTCAGGAGTCGCGTTGAACTAGCAAAGGTGTCAGACAACCAGACTGGCTATGAAGATGCCGTCAAAGCCCTTGAAGAAGGCGAAGGGGCATCATTCGAGGAAGGGGCGCAAGTCGCCCATGAAATCGGGATGGCGAAAATCCCCCTGGTAGTCGCGGACGTCGAGGGAATCATCGAGACCGGCGAAAAAGTAATCCTGTTCGCCCACCACCGGGATGTCATGGCGGCGTACCTGGGAGCCTTGAAAGAATTCGGGGCCGTGTATTGCGACGGCGAGAGCGAAGTATCAGACCGGCAGCGTGCGGTTGATCGGTTCCAGAATGACCCGTCCTGTATGGTGATCATCGGCGGCTACAAGCCAATGGGAGTCGGCTGGACGCTAACACGGAGCTCCACGGTATGCTGTGCGGAACTTGATTGGGTACCGGCGAACATGCAGCAGGCCGAGGACCGAGCACACCGGATTGGACAAGTGAACTCTGTCTTGGTTCGGCTATACGTTTTGGCTGGCTCAATGGATGCCATCAAGGCAGCGACCCTGATTCGCAAGATGGACATCTCCGATCAAGCACTGGACCGCATCACCGGCCCAGTGGCACCAGGGAAAGCGAGCCCAACCGAGATTTCGATTCAGGATATAGCGGTCAGGAAACGCCGCGACACCGAAGCCCGAGTCACCACGGTCGACAATGTTCGGGTCCAGCTCGACACCTTGGATGAAGAAGCGAGCAAGTTAACACCAGAAAACATCCACGCGATCTTGGAAGGGCTTCAACAGATCAATAGTGGGTGCGATGGGGCAGCGAAACGGGATGACCAAGGATTCGGGCGATTCGATACCCGGACCGGCAAGGCACTGGCAAGCGCCCCGGGGTTAACCTCAAAGCAAGCGGTCCTTGGACAACGATTGGTTAGGAAATATCGCCGTCAAGTGAGTGATGGAATCCTCATTAGAGCGGGAATCACGGCACCCAAGAAAGCTGCCAAGCAGGGATAACCTGTTGGTTCGTTAGATTCTCAGAAGTCTCTGGATGGCGTTGTCCAATTTACGGAAGGACGCCATTGTCCGGCCACGCGCGGGAATTCAATACCCGGCAACGAAAACGATGCGAAAATTATTTATTCAACCCTCCGATTGTCAGTTCACCAACACAGCAAATAAAATCCCGTGTGCCGCTCCGGTGAACTGGTACCACGTTGAATCAGGAAAATGTTTTTGCCGGGTGCATTATGGGAAAATAAGACAGATTTCCAACGGATGGATTAATCTGGAACGGAAAGACAGCCCAACCCTGGTAGCGGAAAATGAAAAACGGCTGGAGGCTAATGGGAAAAAAAGAGCCTAAATTGCTTCTCTTTTGACAGCCGCGACCCCTGTCTAGGTGGCAAGAAAACGAAATGAAAACGACCCCACCCAGAGGACGCGAATTACTCCCGAATGAATTAACGACACCAGAGGAGAGGACCACCTTACTTGCTGACGCCTACAAAATAATCAGCCGCGCATTGATGACACCTGGAAGCGGATTAAGTGGCGGTGAAACCATTACCTTCGATTCATCGTCAAACGGGCGTCCCGTTGGACCGACCACGACCGCTTTGTTGGAAATGCATGAAGGCGACCAAGAAATCTTCCCGGAAAAGATGACGGGGGCGATCCAGAGTGCCAGCAGCCGATTAAATCTCATCGAAGGTCAAAAGAGCCGATGGACAACCCTCGTCCTGCCAGACCGAACGGTCAGCGTGTGGCGAAACCGTCGTTAGCCCCCCTTTTTCTCGAAACACCAAAATATGAAACCGAAACGTGAAAACAGCGGACAATATCCGGCCCCGACAAAGCCGACCATGAAGGCAAGCCAGAGTGGAGGTTCGGGGATGACGATGACGGAATCCGAGCGGAAAGCCTTGGTTGACGCCTTCCAGGATTCGCTTTCGGTACCGTTTAGTGAGCGGTCGGAACATTTCCGCGTCGCCGCCCAACGGGCGCCAACGGTGAATGTCCGTCAAATCCTCCATGAATTCCACGAGGCCCAAGAACTGGCGGAACCGACGTGACACCCGAACAAGAAGCAAGGGAACGCCAACGCCAGGCCGACGTCCGGCTAGGAGCAGTGTTCTGGCTGGTTATCGCCCTAGGCATCACGGGTTACCTCGTCTTGCGGTTCACCCTGTAGCGAGCCCTCTCCCAAGCCGCCCCCATCTTACCCCTGTACTGGAATTAAAATGAGTAAATCTCCCCGCCCCCCCAAACAACCCGCCGATGCCCCTACCCCGGCCCCTACCCCGCCCGCGCTTCCGATCCCCACCGCGCCGACCTCACCAGCGTTGCCCAGTGTCTTACCCAAAAACCTGACCTTGACGGTCGAAACGGTCCCTCTAGTTCGGCTGCTTCCTCATCCGAAGAACCCCCGGCATCATCCGGAGCCCGACACGGCCGAGTGGAACACCCTGCTAAAGAGTCTTGAGCACGATTATTTCGACCCATTGATTTGGAATCGTCGAAATGGCTTCCTCGTATCCGGTCATTTGAGGACCAAGATACTGGCCACGCAAGGAGTCGAGACAGTGCAGGTAATCGTCGTCGACTACGACGAGTCGATTCACGTTGCGCGAATGATCGCGGCAAACAAAAGCGCCGGGACCTTCAACGATGAACAGTTACAGGCACTCTTGATTGACGTCTCTGCGAACGTCCAGTTGTCCGCCTTATCGGGATTCACCGATGAACAGTTGGTCCATGTGATCGGCCACACACGGGTGATCGGAGGAAAATCGACTGAACTAGAGGCCCCCGCTGAATTCCCGATCTCGGATGAATCGATTAATACGGATTATCGCTGCCCGAAGTGTCAGTATGCCTGGAGCGGGAAACCGGAATGAAACCGCCCTACCGGGTACCGTCGATGCGGGAAATCGAGGCCCTCCCGCACAATGGTTTCACGGTGGTTTCCACCTTCAGTGGCTGCGGTGGATCATGCCTCGGCTACCGGATGGCGGGCTTTCGTGTTGCGTGGGCGAATGAATTCATCCCGTCCGCTCAGGCGACATACCGGGCAAACCATCCTGAAACCATCCTCGACACCCGGGATATCAGGACAATAGCGCCACAGGAAATCCTCAATGCCATCCAGCTAAAAGCCGGTGAACTCGATTTGTTCGACGGATCACCTCCGTGCGCATCATTTTCAACTGCCGGTAAGAGGGAAAAGCATTGGGGGAAAGAAAAACGGTACAGCGATACCGTTCAGAGAACCGACGACCTCTTTTTCGAGTACGTCCGTTTACTCGATGGATTAAAGCCCAAGGTCTTCATTGCCGAAAATGTCAGTGGGCTCGTCAAAGGGGTGGCGAAAGGCTATTTCCTCGAAATCCTGGCCCGCTTCAAGGCATCCGGTTATCGGGTCGAATGCCGGGTCTTGGATGCTCAGTGGTTAGGTGTCCCGCAATCCCGCAAGCGGGCGATCTTCATGGGTGTGCGCCAGGACCTTGAGCGCAACCCTGTCTTCCCCAAGCCGTTTCCCTACCGATACAGCATCCGGGACGCCATGCCTTGGATCGTAGGCGGGAAATACGGGCCAGCATGGAAAGCCTCGACACACCCGAGCCCAACCGTAAGTGCGCAGCAAACCTACAATCCCGCGACCAGCCATCAGGGGTTAGAATTGGTCGAAGCCATAATCCACGACACCCGAGGGTCATTCCCGTCTGCCGGGGATATCACCGATAGACCGTGCCCGACCATCACGGTGGAGAGCTCAGGCCAATTCCGCGCGCGAGTGATCGGAGGCAACGGATCCGTGTTCGACGATAAAGGGGCGGAATTCAACCTTGATGAACCGTCCCCAACCATCATGACGAAATCCGATCAATTGTTGGTCGAAAACGTCGTCGGGGAAAATCCATCGGAAAACCTCTCAATCGAACGATTCGCCATTGGACGTGAATGGGACGCCTTGAAGCCCGGGCAAGGTTCCAAGCGCTACTTTAATCTCGTCAAACCGGACTCCAACGAACCGTGTCCGACGATCTGCGCTTCCCACGGTCACCCAGGAATCGCGGGAGTCACGCACCCAACCGAGAAACGGAAACTGACCATCGCAGAATTAAAGCGCATCTGTGCTTTCCCCGACGACTTCGATCTAAAGGGAACGTACGCCCAACAATGGGAACGACTCGGGCGGTCCGTCCCACCGGTGATGATGTGCCAGATCGCCTCCGTGGTTCGCGATCACGTCCTCACATGAAACATTTCTCGGCCTCTGCCGAAACATACCAAAAATCAAAATGGAAATTCCCAAGACATGGACATTCAAGAGCGATCACATCGCCGAGAACTTCAATCAACACGTACTGGAACAACTCCCGTGGTACAACCTCGCCACCGATGCCGTGGTTCATGTTGTACGTCATTACCTCCCCCAACATGGCCTCGCCTATGACGTGGGTGCTTCAACGGGGAATATCGGGCGGGCCATCAACCCGGTCCTGATAGAACGTGAAGCCCACCTCATCGCGGTCGAGGAATCCGAAGAAATGGCGAACCGTTACCAAGGCCCAGGGACCGTTATCCGCAAGGCCGCGCAGGACGTCTGCTTCCAGCCCTTCGATGTCGCGATCCTGTTTCTGGTCATGATGTTCATGTCCGTCGCAGAACGCCGCACACTTCTGGTTAGCCTGCGACGCCAAATGAAAACCGGTGGCGTGATCATCATCTTCGATAAGGTGGTAGCGCCCTCGGGCTACTTCGGAACGGTCCTCCGACGCCTCACGATGGACTGGAAGCTCAAGCAAGGAACCTCGGCATCCGATATCGTGGCCAAGGAACTCAGCCTCTCCGGTGTCCAACGCCCCATCATGCCCGTCATTTTGGGGCTAGATGCCATCTGTTTTTTTACCTTCGGCGAGTTCGCCGGATGGATAATCGAATCACCGGAAAAATAACCTGCTGACGCAGGTCGCCACCACGCACCCCACCCTTTAACCGCCTTCATCGATGAATTCTTGGGACCAACAACCGGACGAGACAAATAAAGCTTTCGCAGCCTTCAGAATATATCTGGAGGCTGGCGATGACCGTTCGATCCATCTCGTGGCACGGAAACAGGCAAAAAGCGCAAATACGGTTAAGAACTGGTCAAATAAAAACTGTTGGGTATCTCGCGTGTCAGATTATGCGATCCACATGGCGAATATCTTCACCCGCGAGGAAGAAAAGAAACTCTCGGCACAAGCCGCGCAATGGGCAGAACGCCAGATTGCGCAACGGGAGGAAACATTCCAATGCGCCGCCGCGTTGCGGGCGAAGGCAAAGGCTATGATGGATTTTCCGATCGCCAAGGTGGTGAGTCGCGACGGCAAGACGACCGTCACACCGGGGCGATGGACGTTTGGCGATGCGGCGAAAATGCTGGCCGTCGCGGATAATCTGTCCCGCTTGGCGCTTGGGATGGAGACCGACCGGACGACCGTCACGGGTCCCGAAAGTGGGCCAATTCAATTGCAGGTCAGTCCCGTGCAATTCTTCGTACCCGAAAAGCGGAAGATCGAGGACTGCTTGGAAATCATCGTCCCGAATGACGGCCAGCATTAACGAGCTTGGATGCTCCCCAGCGAATCGGACCTCAGGCAGGGCCACAGACGGAATACCTGTGCAGCCCTGCCGACATCGTGATTTATGGGGGAGCGGCGGGG
>CAILNN010000188.1 GCA_903835555.1 uncultured Verrucomicrobiota bacterium | reverse complement strand
GGCGAACAGCCTCGGTCCTCGAAAAATCCGGGTGAACTGCATCAGTGCGGGACCCATGAATACCCTGGCCGCCCGGGGAATTGCCGGATTCACCGACATGCTCAAGCACTACGAGCTTCATTCCCCGCTCAAACGCAATGTTCTCCCTGATGAGTTAGGGCATACTGGCGTGTTTCTGGCCACGGACGGTGCAGCCGCGATAACGGGCCAAGTGCTTTACGTCGATTGCGGCTACCAGATCATGGGTATGTAACGGGAGAACTAATTCTCCTGTATAAGTTTAGCTAACCGGTTCTTCAAATCGGTCGGCCCAGCCATTAAGTTCTATCAACCCCTTTGGAGTTAGCAGAAGCGAAATTAGGGCGGGAGACGGTGGTTCCAGAATGATAGAGGATGGTCAAAATCGCCGGGAGCGAGGTCAGCGCGGCGATCATGCAGGCAGCGGTGCCGGTGGCCATGATCCAGCCTAGACTTTGGATTCCCTGGTGTTCCCCCAAGATCAGGCTCCCAAAGCCGATGATGGTATTCAATCCCGAGACAAGTACGGCCTTCCCGGTGCTCTTACTGAATATTCCTGGTATGCGTTCTTCTGTGTACCTGTTCAGGATTTGAATTCCGTTGGTGACCCCGATTCCGATAACCAAAGGGAGCATCATAATATTGGCGGGATTAAAGCTTAAGTGAGTCCATCCCATGAAGCCAACAACCCAAAGAGTTCCGATAGCGACGGGAAGAAGGGCCAGCAACACGCTACGTAAACTTCGGAAATGGTAAAAGACCAGAACGACAATCGCGGCCAGAGCCCATCGGGCGGCGATAATGTACGATTTGCGAAGCAGTTCGGTGTAATAATATAACTGAACAGGGGTGCCCGTCACGTTCGGATCAACTGTTTGCAGCTCTTTAACAAATGCTTCCTGAGGTTCCCTCTCCCAAACGTCCATGCGAGGATAAACCTGGATTAATTGTTTTCCCGTACGACCGATAAATCGGTTGCGAAGAGAAACCGGCAGGTCCTCTACCCGAAGGCCGGCAGAGTCGTCCTGCGTCCGCAGAGTGTCGAAAGTTTCGCGAAGGTCGTTGAACAGGGCCAATTGATATTCCCCCAATTTCGATGCCCGCCCCTCTCGTAAAGCCGGGTCACCGGTGAACATGGCCGTGCGCAAAGCTTTGACGTTCGCGATGAGGTCCCGAAGGTCGGCGAGCAGATTGGTTTCGCCCGCTTTAATGACCTCGTCGACGGCGAGCAAAAGATATCCGTTCAGGCCGTAGAGGGTCTGGTTCAGGCTCACCAGGTTGGCTGGGGAGACATCGGGTTCGGCAAATCGAATGGAGGCGGTGATTTCCTTGACACCATGGATCATATGCAACCGTTCGCCAGGAGGTTCGGCGAGAAAAGTGGCCATGGAATCGATGCTCTTGACACTCGGAAGATTGGTTAGTTGCCTTTGAAGCGTAATAGCCTGTTCGACATTTGTTGCAACAACCGCGCCGTAGAGTACCGATTTCTCGGAGGACTTAATCAATTTTTTTTCAAAGGCCACAGCGGTCAGGTCTTTGCTCTGCATGTTCAATAAATTATAGTCAAATCCAACGCCGAAGGCAGTCACACCGGCCAGTACCGATAAGGCCCCGGTGAATCCCAAGACCAACCACGGGTGAGCGAGCCAGTATCCCTCCAGGACAGCCCGAAAATGACGCCCCTCAGGTCTTGAGGATGAGATGGTCCGCTTCGCGTCGGCCATATCCAAGGTGTTTTGTCGGCCTCGGAGAAGCAAGACCGGCAGGAGAGTGAGCATCGGAATCAGACAAATAACCATCCCGCCCCCGGTAATGATACCCATTTCCTTGATCCCTCGAAAATCGGTGAGTGACATGGCGAAAAATGCGCCGGCCGTAGTCAGGCAGCCGGTCAGAATTCCTTGCCCGGTATAAACCATCGCCTTTTCCATCGCTGCGAATTGGTCGCGCCCACATCGAATCTCCTCTTCGTAACGCGTGATCAAATGGACACCGTAGTCAATGGCCAATCCGATGAGCATAGGCACGAATGTAATGGTCAAAATGTTGAGGTGACCGATAACCAGGGTGGTGAATCCCATGGTGTATCCCAACCCGACAATCAGGCACGCGACGGCTTTGAGTGGACGCCCGGTTCCCCGATAACCAACGATAAAAATCAAGGCGCACAGCGAAAGAGAGACAATGGAAGCCTTCGTCGAGTCACGCTGAGACTGTTTCATCTCATCGTATTCCAAAACCGGTTCTCCAGTAATTCCGACATTAACTCCCGGAACTTCCGCCGTGACTTCGGCCACTAGCGACCGAAATTTGTCCACGGCATCCTGATTCAGCTCTTCCGTTCGTGCCTTGGCCGTAACCAGATAAATCCGTCCATTGGCGAAGGTGACGTAGGTTTCGCGCTCGGCCTCTTCTCCGGCACCAAAGAGGACATCAATGCCGGGGGAAGGCGGGGTTCCCGGACGATTCAGACTTTCCCTGGCTCGTTGCACAATCCGGGTCAAAGCGGGGAGGGCTTTGAGTAGGGAGTCCGTCGTGGCATTAGTTTCGCGACTGCTGTTTCGAATGGTGGTATTAATCCGCTCGAATAAGCTCACCAGATTCGACGAACCGGCAAATTGTCGGATGAAGGGCTGATATTCAACCAGGGTTTTGCGGAGTTCAAAAAGGTTGGTTTCGGGGACAAAAAGAAGCGCCTTCCGGCCCAACATCTTGAGATCGCCCTTGTAGAAAACGTCGACAAAAAGATTGGTCGGATCGGAAAGAGTCGAGAGATGTTCCAAACGGCTGCCGAGGCGCTCAACAAACTGACGGTTCTTTTCCGGGTTCTCCGATTCCACGACGCAGACAAGATCATCTTGCCCGGGGAACTCTTCTTTGAGGGCCAAAAAATTTCGGTGGTATGGTTGGTCGGAACCCACCAAGGCATTTCGATCGAGGTCAAACTCGAGGTGGGTAAAAGTGAACCAAACAGAGAGCGCAAAAAGGGCCAATTGGGGCCAAATAAACCAATAGGGCCTGGCTATGAGGGACCGAGTGACAGAGGCGAGTACACGCGCCATCAAGGAATGAAAAACGGCGGACATTTCTTGGAGTCCGAGGGTAGACCAGATAGAAAAAAAAGGGAAATGTCCTTGAAATGACGATTCGGACGTTTGGGAAAATCGCTATTCCAAGCGTACCTGATGACAGATAAACCGGCTTGGTCTGCTGGTCGAGATCGGAAGAGGAGATTCGATGAGGGCCAAGGTCGGGGTTCACGCTTGACCTTGAAATCCCGGTGGGTAATACCTTGCGGTGTATCAAGGCTGATGGCCATGCGTGACCAAAGCGAGGAGCGAGGCCGAGCCTCTGCCGCCTGAGGCGAATGAACGGGCCCAATTGACAACCCAACTATTCATGAGAAGACAGCAAACGCCTTCCGATGAGGCGCGGTTCAACACGGATGAGTTTTCGACCCGGTTAGGTTCAATGGGGGCCTCAGCGGGCATATCAAATCGTAGATTTCGACCTTTACTCAATCTGTCAGTCTGTTCCATTTGTGTCCCGCTAAATAACCCTCTGGGAGGTGTCCTTTGAATCGGAAGACAAGAATCCTCATAGCGGGGTGTATCTATGGTGGCGGAAACATTGGAGATGAGGCTATTTTGGAAGGATTGCTGGAGTATTTACCAAAGGACGCGATTTACTCGGTCTGCGTCGAAGGGGAAGGACGGAAGTACGCAGCCCTGGGACTTCAACCATATGGAACCGATTTTTGGCAGTTGGTTCGGGCGGTCAGAAACAGTGATACCGTACTCTTGGGAGGAGCGAGTCTTCTGACGGATCCATCTGGGTTAGAATACCCCATCGGTTACTGCAGCCGAATTTTGCGGATTGCAGCGATTCTCGGGAAGCCGTGCAATTTTATCGGCATTGGCGCGGCCACGTTGAACCATGAACACGTTCGGCGAATAGCGCAGCGATTCTATCCGTTAGCTTCCCGGTTCTACGTTCGAAACTCCCACTCCAAGAACGCTCTTTGTCGAGAAATAGGGGTCTCACCGGACCGAGTTATCGAAATCTGCGATCCCGCCTTTCTCCTCGGAAGCAAGGTCAACCTGGCCGAGGGGCAGGAGCTATTAAAGACAATCGGGGTCCGAAGGACAGATGGGAGACCGCTCATCGGGGTCAGTGTTGTCAATGAAGGCTTCGAGAAAGGGCGGGATTACAAAGCGAAAATAGCAGCCATTTGCGACCTGCTCGTGGAACGGCTCAACGCTGAGATCATTTTCCTGTATTCGGAAATTCGGGAAGGTGAATTCTTCGATCAGGCCGCCTCGAGGGATGTCAAGGCGCTGATGAAGAAGCCGTGGAAGGAGGTTCCGCCCAATTTTTTCGATGCCAAGACCTTTGCGTCCATCCTGGCCGGAATGGATTGTATTCTGACGATGCGGATGCATGTCATCATTCTCTCGGCCATCACTGGCACGCCGACAGCAACGATTGTCCGCGAAGAAAAGGTGACGCAGATTTTGGCTGACCTTGACGACAGGGCCGCCGGGCACATCAGCTCCCTCGATGTGGAAGGCGTTTTCGCTCACATCCAAGCAAAGCTAAACAATCGGGCCGAACATTCAAAGCATCTCCTCAGTCAGGTGGCGATGGTCTCGGAACGAGCCGTGACAAATCGTCCCTCTCTGGGCGATTTGCTTGAGAACAAACAGAGCAAAAACGTTGTTTATCGGTGGTTCGATCCGCTCAAATGGTTCGTCGAAAAGGTGCTGGCAAAGATAAACCGAATTTTGTCAAAAAAAAGGGCGGCATAGGGATGAGGTTTGTCGGCTCGGATGGTCGCGGTGGCCGCGAACAGAATCGCTTGACTCAAGAAGCCTCCAAGGGTTTATTAATACGACAGCCTCGAGATGAAACTCTTTGTTGCCCCCGCGCGATTCGTTGATTCGAACAAGGACCAAAAATGGACAAGACCACATTCTACCATAAATCACTCAGGGTATTGCTGGCCTTTCTTCTTTTTGCCGGGGGCGTTCGAGAAGTGGAGGCACAACAAACCATTTTCGCCGACGACTGGGGTTTGAAGGGGGACGGTGTCACGGACGATCAAGCAGCGCTCAAGACACTATTCCACACGCTGAAGAATAAACGAGGAACCAACACGGTCATTTTCTCTCCGAAGACCTATTATTTGGGCTGCAATTGGACCAACACGCTGATCGAGATACCGTCCCACTGCACAGTCCATGCCTACGGTGCCAGTTTTCTGTTTCCAACCAACCTGCCTGTTCCCAATCCGAATGAATACGCACAACAGCGTCTTTTTCAAGACGTCGGGGTGACCAACTTCGCCTGGCGAGGTGGCACATTCATCGGATTTGCGTTCGATCCCTATCATGTTGGCGGCTACAAGCAAAATGGATGGCTTCCCGCTCAGGGGGTACTCCCGTTCAGAATTCTTTCGTCCACTAATCTCCCGTCGTCGGGCTTGTCATTCGTTGACGTTTCGGTGATTCGAAATGGCTCCGCATTCATCTATGCCTCCGGCGAATCACAAGGGTTTTTCAATAGTGAAAACAGTAACGTGGGGACAACCGACCAGTATGTTGATGGTGTGCGAATCATCAATTGCCACTTCGCCAACTGCGGCAGCTTTTGGTGGGGCTATGGATGGCTTTGGCAAATTTCAACGTGGGCCACGAACTACCCGTCCGATCTTGTGGAAATGGCGGACGTTTATATATCCAGCGCTTATAAGTACGCAGGCTTAGCCACGACATCGAACTCTCCGATTATCTCACTTCCGCCCGGAGCATCCGTCCCGAAAACACCGCTTGATGGCAGCGATAATTACACCGTTTCATTTTACGGAACCAACCTTCCAAATGAAATTGTGCGCGGACAGCATTACTATCTGCGACCCGGTGCCAACCAGGACGGTTTTTCAGTCAGTACGACGTATTCGGGCACACCGATCAATTTTGCGTCCAATGTCACGGATATAAAAATGTTCTACAATTTGCAGCAGGTCTACTTTGGATTTGCAGTGCCGGCGGGTTCGGGTATCAACGGAGTGATAGCACTCTTTGACTGCAAGAATGTTGATATATTTGGTAATACAATCAGTGGTCTTGGTGATACCACCCGGATTTTCCGGAGTAGGGATGTGAACATCAAGGGTAACTTTGTCAATGGGACACGCATGGGGGGCTTGTTTGCACAAGGGTATTGTTCGCGGTTGAATATTGTGGGGAATATAATCGATGGTGGTGATGGGAGCCTTTGCCTGGACCTGGGTGCCCTAAATTCGGATGTCGTGATTAAAGGGAATACGTTCACCAATGGCGGGCGCGGATGCAATTTGAATGCCTCAACCAATTTGGTGATTGAAGGGAACAGATTTGCCAACAATGTGAACAAAGGCAACCGCGACTGGAATCGGGGGATACGCAACTATTATAATGGTGACTGGTCACTCTTTAACCAGATTAGTTTTCTACCATACAATGGTGCTGGCTTCAGCAATGTGGTATTTGAGGGCAACGTGGTCACCAATTCATCGCCGCCGCCAGCGAACATGATGTCGCTGGCAACAAATCCAGACCAATTCCTCCTGTCGAATAATCTATTGTGGGGGTCGAATCAAGTCGTTCAGATTCAGGGTGGGGCGAGTTCGCTCGCTCTATCCCTGGACGCCCGGGTGGGCATTCCTTTTCAAGCGAACTATTTGAAGCCAGGTGGTTCCGTTATTTCCCCGATTACGGGGCCGAAAGGATATTCATTCTCATTGGACGGATCTGGGAATCCACGACTGGTCTGGACGCCGATGGCCAGCGACAATGGAACGACCAATGACATTATCTTTCAACAGGTCCTACCGGGCTCTTCCGTGACGAATCTAATAGACATCACCGTTACTGTAAGTCCAAAAAACACACCGCCGACGATTGCCACGATCCCAATCATTTATGGTGAACCGGGCTTCGAAACCAGCTTCCAGGTAACAGCAGGTGATGCGGAAGCAACGACAAATGGGTTGACCTATGCCCTTCTGAATGCCCCGACCAATATGTCAATCGATCCCCAGACTGGATTGCTTACCTGGCTTCCACATGACTCGGAATTTGATTCGACCTATACATCTGTTATAGAGGTCACTGATTCTTCGACGCCACCCTTTTCTTCTTTTACACCGATAAACTTCGCTTCGGTCTCGCCAGCGAATCTCATCT
>CAILNN010000187.1 GCA_903835555.1 uncultured Verrucomicrobiota bacterium | reverse complement strand
GGCTACGGGGATGGGGCACCGCAAACAAATGCAGTGCCCGGTTTACATCGCTGGGGTTCAAGCGAAAAATGGACTAGGCTAAGATATCACCTATAACCTCGCCATGAACATCGGTCAGGCGTCGGTCGATACCGTTATGGCGGAAGGTTAACCGGGTGTGATCGATGCCGAGCAGGTGGAGCACGGTGGCGTGGATGTCGTAAACGGTGGTCGGCTGGTCGCGATTCAACGGTTTATAGCCCCATTGATCACTCTCGCCGTAGGTGGTTCCCCCTTTGATTCCGCCGCCACACAGCCAATTGGTGAAACAATACGGATTGTGGTCACGCCCCTTGCCGCCTTGGGAGCTCGGCATCCGGCCAAATTCGGTGGTCCAGAGAATGATGGTGTCTTCAAACAACCCCCGCTGCTTCAGGTCTTGAATCAGGGCAGCGGCACCCCGGGCGAATCCCATCGATAGCGGTCCATGGTCGCGCCGAATATCTTCATGAGAGTCCCAATTGCGTCGGGGAAATCCATTGTCATTGCCGCTCCAGATTTGGACGAAACGAACTCCCCGCTCCACTAACCGGCGGGCTGCCAAACATTTGCGCCCGAAATAGTCCATCTCCTCCTCGGCGTTGATTTCTTTGGGCCAAGAAGGTGGATTCTTTCGAATTCCGTACAGGTCGAGGATATGGTCGGGTTCCCGCGAGATATCCAGAGCCTCCGGTGCAGACAATTGCATACGGGCAGCGAGCTCATAACTGCGAATCCGGGCCTCCAGCCGTGGGTCGTCTTCACGGGCGGTGGCGTGATGCCGGTTCAACTGATGCAACAGGGATTGCGCCGCTCCTTCGCTATTGCGCGTGACAAAATCACCATTTGACCCTGGGAACAGGTCGGCGATCGGGTTGGGACGACCCGGATAAATAATGGTTCCCGCATGCTGACCCGGTAGGAAAGCGGAGTCCCAATTCTTGGGCCCGTTGGAGGCAAATCCGCGATGATCAGGAAGAACGACGAAGGTGGGCAGGTTGTCGTTCATGGAACCCAATCCGTAGCTAACCCAGGCTCCCATGCCGGGGAATCCGGGCAATTGAAACCCGGTGGCCTGCAAATAGGTGGCCTGGCTATGGACGCCGGTCTTGCCGACCAGATTGTGGATGAAGACCATGTCATCGACACTCCGGCCTAGCTCGGAAACAGTCTCACCCAACATTTTGCCACATTGACCGTGAGGTTTGAAATCCCAAACCGGTTTCATCCAGGGCCCGAGGCCGTCCTGAAACGCCTCGACATGTTCGCCGAAATCACTCTTCTGCCCGTCGTACTTTACCAAAGCCGGCTTGAAATCAAACAGGTCCAAGTGGCTGGCGGCACCTCCCATGAACAGTTGAATCACCCGCTTGGCCCGTGGCCGATGATGCGCCTGGCCCGCCGTGGGACCCGAACCTGCGCCGGTTGCCGAGGCTAGCATCCCCTCACCGGCCAACAGACTGGCCAGGGCAATACCTCCGAGCCCTCCGCCAGAACGCCATAAGAACTCCCGGCGGGAGATTGGGCCGCTCGGTGCAGAAGCACGATGAAAGGGCGAAAAGGACTTCATGGCTAATCGACGAAGGTGAACTCATTCAGGTTCATCACCACCCGACAATAATTGGTAAGCCCAAACTGGCGAGCGTACCCCAGTAATGCCCCCTCCTCGTCGGCATCCGGCATCCGCCCAAGGGCGGCCAGATGGCCGCGGCGAACTTGGTCCGCCAAATCGCCGCCACCCGCCTCCAGATGTTCGGCAAAATGCTTGGAGAGACTTAATACCAAGGCATTATTCAGCAGTGACAGGGCCTGCAATGGAGACTGACTTTCATTCCGCTTTCCCACTTGCATCGACGGGTCGGCACAATCCAGCACGGTCATGAACGGCTGTTGTTGCGAGCGGACGATGAAACGATAAATGGAGCGGCGATGAGCTTTGGGGTCCTCGGGATCGTGTAGGTGATATTCGTAGTGTGGAGAATGCTCTGGATGCTCGACGACAAAATCCTGAAAGCTCGGGCCACCCATGGTTAAATCCAGGCTTTCGGATACGGCCAGTAGAGAATCGCGAACTGCTTCGGCCTCGAGTTTGCGTCGATTTTGACGCCACAGGAATTGGTTATCAGCATCGACCGCTGTCTCATGGCTGGAATCGTGAACTTCCGAACTCCGCTGGTAGGCTTCGCTGGTGACAATCAGCTTGTGCAAGGTCTTGAGAGATTGGCCGCCATCGCGAAACTCAATCGCCAGCCAATCCAGCAACTCCGGGTGACTTGGAAGCGCTCCCATGCGTCCGAAATCATTGGGGGTCTCGACCAAGCCGCGCCCGAAATGGTATTGCCAGACCCGGTTGACGATTGATCGCCAGGTCAATGGATTATCGGGCCGGGTTAGCCATTGGGCGAGGGCCGCCCGCCGATCACCTTCCCGATGATCGGGTGGAAGCCCAAATCGGGAAGGTAGTCCCGGCAGACAGGAAAGTGTTCCAGGGCTGACTTCGATACCGGGTTTCAGGACATTGCCGCGATTCAGCAGGAAAATTGGACGCGGCCTTCCCCCGTTGGAGCCTGTTCCAGTAAAGTTACCCGATCCATGATGAATCGCGGCCACGTACGCCATTCGCTGGGGTGGAAGCGCCGCCAATTTCTCCTGAACGTCCGTCAAAGTCTGCTCCAGTTCCATCATCTCCTTGGATTCTTCGGGTGTGGTCGAGACCGCGATCAATTGTGCCCGCTCGTGCTGCAAGCCAATCAAAATCAGGTTATCCCAAGCTTCGATGCCGGAATACCAGCCATCAGTCAGGTTGGACTTTCGCCAGCGAACCGGTGCTTCGATCGAATCCAAGGAGGTCACGACCGCACCGAAGGCGACATTGGTTCCATCGGCGTTCAGGGCGCGCAGTTCGGAGATGGCGAAGATAAAATCATTCTGGCGCAGTGCCAGTTTGGTAGCAGTCACCCGAATATAGCGCGCCTCCCGTCCGCCTGCCTCCACCTCTTGGGGCTTTAATCGGGGATTGGGGACATCGTTGTCGGTATGGTCTGCCACGACCGACACGGCATTCTTAAAATCCTCGTCGTTCGATACTTCCACTTTATACCGCAAGGGAAAGCCGAATCCTTCGCCGATCCCGGCAAAATCATCCTTGCAGGCATGCAGTACAATCCGCCCGAGTTTTTGGGGGTGTCCCAAGTCTACCTGAACCCATTTCACGGTATTCTGCTGATCTTCGATGGCGCTGTGGTAGCCGATCGCTTCGCCCTCCGCTCCGGCCTTGGGCAGCGCGGCAATGCGATTATCCAGGTCGATCAACGGTTGGCCAGCACGGGCGTGGATTGTTTCTTCGAGGTCCTTTTTGCGGGTCATGGTCCCAGACTTGCGCGCCTCTAATTCCTTCCGAAGCCGTGCGACTCCGGGATCGATATCATAGTTTTTGTCCGCCCGATCGACGGCAGCAAAGACAGCTTGGAGGCTGTAGTAAT
The DNA here is from genome assembly GCA_903835555.1 of uncultured Verrucomicrobiota bacterium. Taxonomy (GTDB): domain Bacteria; phylum Verrucomicrobiota; class Verrucomicrobiia; order Limisphaerales; family UBA9464; genus CAILNN01. Next base: position 1,221 of record CAILNN010000187.1, on the reverse strand, counting down.
CTTCCTGCGAAATCGGATCGAATTTGTGATTGTGGCATTGGGCGCATTGAACGGTCAGGCTGGAAAAGGTCTGGATGGTATTGACCACCATGTCGTCGCGGTCCAGATGCCGGGCAACCTTGCCGTCGGTCTTTATTTCCGGCACCTCGGCGTGACCAATCAAATCCCAGGGACCCGCCGCAATGAATCCCAAGGCTTCAAACCCATCTTGAGTTCCAGGAAACAGGACATCGCCGGCCACCTGTTCCTGAACGAACTGCGCATAGGGCTTGTCTTGATTGAAGCTTCGAATCACGTAGTCTCGATAAGGCCAGGCATTGGCTCTTGGTTGATCCTTGTCGTATCCATGGGTCTCACCGAAATGGACCACATCCAGCCAATGGCGCGCCCAACGCTCGCCATAATGAGGTGAGGCCAAGAGGCGGTCGACCAGTCGTTGGTATGCCTGTGGGTCCGGGTCAGAAGTGAACGAGGCGATTTCGGAAGGGGTCGGCGGCAAACCGACCAGGTCGAAATAAAGTCGGCGGATAAGCGTCCGGCGGTCAGCGCGGGGTACTGGGGCCAACCCCTTTTCCAACAACCGGGTATTGATGAAGGCATCAATCGGATTCCGTGGCTGGGCCGAGGACGATGGCGCAACGGGTATTGAGGGACGAACCAACGGCTGAAGCGACCACCAATTGGAGGCCCCGGCGACCCCGGGCGATGCGTTGGTTCCAGCGGCGATGCGGAAAAGGGCAATTCCGAAGATGAGGAATGCCCAAATCGCGGCCGCTGGTCCATTTCGCGCGGTTAACCTGCTGGTATAAGTGAAACCACGCCCAGCCCGTGGCACAGGTGTAAGCTCCGAGGAACCCGAACAATGGGAACGAAGCGTTGGCATTTTTCCGACTCTAATGGGAACGAAATGGTTCATCAAGACGCTTCGCAAGCTCCGAATCGATATCGGGGTTGCATCGATAACCAACAAAGAGAGCATCAACGACATTTAATTCGGGCTTTCCATCCTATGTTGGATACTGGCGACACGGACGTGCCCTGTTTCAGCGTGCTTCCGTTTCGGACAACTGCTAGTTTTTTACCAATCACTCGCTTCACGTGCTTACAACCAAGTTCCAGGCCAGGTTGGCGGCGTTTTGTCTGCTGCTTTTTCTGGCGGCTGTCCTGTTGGGATGGGCCGCCCAGTCTGCTTGGGAGCGCGTCCAGGCCTTGAACGACCAG
>CAILNN010000186.1 GCA_903835555.1 uncultured Verrucomicrobiota bacterium | reverse complement strand
ATCTAGGCGATACCCCTCATCCATTTCAGGAAGTATCGATTGCGCAACTGGCTGAACTAGTCCGTTCGGCCACCTACACTCTCCGATTCTAAGCCCACCGGCCTGCAGACCATATTCTTGATTCCCCGTGAAACGCCGATGCTTGCACCTGTTGACGGGTCCTCAAGAGACGTGGGTATCTCACGTGATCCAGGAACAGCGAAAGGCAGGAACTGCCGAAATCATCGAAATCGACTTGTCGCATACTGACGTCGATTATGGCGAAGTACTGGAACAGATTTTTCGCAGCGACTCCGTTTCGGTTTGGTAAGGACACAAAGCAGACAAAACGAGTCTGGTTTGACTTTTCCGGGGGGGCGACCCAATTTTAGGATCATGACGACAATTGCCCAAGAAAGTTCACACACCCAAGAGTCCGTGGTCAACCTCACCGCCAGCGCAGCCCGGCAAATTGCGGAGATGTTGTCCAAAGAGGAGGCTACTCCGGCAAAATACCTGCGAGTCTTCGTGGAAGCCGGTGGTTGTTCGGGAATGCAGTACGGAATGGTATTCGATGAACGCCGGGACGATGACCAAATCACGGAGTTGCATGGAGTCGGGGTGATTGTGGATGGCATCAGTGCGAACTACTTGCGCGGAAGCACCATTGATTTTAGCGACGAGTTAAACGGGGGCGGTTTCAAGATCAACAACCCCAATGCCCACAGCAGTTGCGGATGCGGCAAGTCGTTTTCCGCTTAACCGATCGAACCGGTACCCATCGGCGAGGACTCGTTCCTTCTGTCCATCTACGATCCGCGACGTTTTTTGGTTTCGCATGGTCTATGTGTTTGGCATGGTCTCCACATCATGCGTTGGTTGAAACCGCTGCTACTACTGCTTTGGCTCGCAAGTTCCGTTGTTGTCCTTCGGGGTGAGGAATTCAAAACGGTTGCTGGCGACGTTTACAAAGGCTACCTCTCGGCTGCCGACAAGGATGGCTTGGTGGTCCGCCTAGAAAGCGGCGACTTTTCCCCCCGGATTGACTGGGCAAAACTGACGGACGAGACGCTCAAAGAACTAGCTGACAACCCGAAGGCAAAGCGTTTCGTAGAGCCATTTCTTGATCCCCCAGCCGAAACCGTTGCTCTCAAAGAAGCCAAGGAAATCCGAGTAACTCAACCGACTCGTCTCGAATTACCGGACGGAAAGAAAGGGCTAGTCGCGGCACTGACAACCCCCAATGGATTGATATTGGTTGGCGCTCTATTTTTTGCGAATCTGTTTGGTGCCTACGAAATCGCTCGTTTCAAGTGGCGTCCCGTAACATTGGTTTGTGGAGTGTCGGCTCTTTTTCCTTTTGTTGGCCCCATCATTTTTCTGCTTTTGCCCAAGGTAATCCCGGTCGAGACTGAAAACGCGACCCAAGTGGCCGTTCAGGAAACCAAAGTGGGCGTTCCCACGACAACTCCAGCAGCTGGAAGCGCACCGGCTGGTGGAGCTGCTGCAGCATTGGGCTTGGCCAAATCGAGCGCAAGCACCGGAGGAGCGCAAGACGGATTGCCCAAGGTCTTCAAGCGAGGTGAGACCACCTTCAATCGACGCTTTTTCGAGACTCAATTTCCCAGCTTTTTCCGGGTAGTGGTCAGTGAAGCCGACAAGGATTTGGTATTGGATATTTCGGCTGGCAAACAGAGCGTGGTTGCTACACGCATCAGTCGAATTTCAATGACTGAAATTCACGTCAAGACAGCGACCAACGCTGAGGCAGCTATCAATTTTGCTGAGATCAGTGAAGTCAAGCTGCGCAACAAGGACGCTTAGGACTACGACATCAAGGCATAGCTTATATTTTTTCCGTCGCAGAGCCAATGAAGCTTCGTGCTATCTTGTTATTCGGTGCCCCTGGCGCTGGAAAGGGCACCCAGGGAAAGATATTGGGTCAAATCCCCAACTTTGCTCATTTTTCCTGCGGCGATGCTTTTCGCAATCTCCGGGTGGACAGCCCATTGGGACGGGTTTTCGTGCAGTACGCATCCCTTGGTCAGTTGGTCCCCGATGAACCGACAATCGAATTGTGGAAAGGTTCCATCAATGGATTGATCGCTGCGGGTCGCTTCAATCCGGACGCGGACACCATCATCCTGGACGGAATTCCAAGGAATCCACGACAGGTCGAACTGATGCACGATTTGATAGAGGTAAAAGCGATCTTTAACTTGTTTTGCCCGGTGATCGAGAAGCTGATCCACCGACTGCAACGTCGAGCCTTAAAGGAAAACCGACTGGATGATGCCAACGTCGAAGTCATTCGTGCCCGTCTAGAGACCTATAAACGTGAAACACGGGCGGTGTTGGGTTGTTACCCTGAGAATTTAATTCACCAAATCGATTCCACCCAGGAACCGTTGCAGGTTCTCCTGGACATCCTCAAGATTTTGGCCCGAATTCCCAAACCAGCGGTCAGCGACGGCAACACCACCTTCATGGTCCCGCCCGGCAGTCTACCTTTGATTGCCTAACCTGCGACACGGAGTCCCCGTGAGCGCGGTTTCGGAGTATGATGCATCTGGCCCGACCGCGAGTGGTGTTCATGGGAACACCGGACCTCGCCAGAGTGATTCTTCGGCGTTTGGCGTTTGACAATCGCTTTGAAATCGTTGGTGTCGTCGCACAGCCGGACCGACCGGCAGGCCGCAACCTTTTGCCCCTGCCACCGCCGGTTAAGGTGGAAGCGTTGGCGCTAGGATTACCAGTCTGGCAGCCGGAAAAGGCCCGCGATCCGGAGTTTCTACAAGTCCTCAAACGCCTCGCTCCAGACGTCATCGTGGTGGCGGCGTACGGACAACTTCTCCCGACGGGTCTTCTTGAGATTCCCGTTCGTGGGTGTGTCAACTTACACACATCGATACTTCCCCGTTGGCGCGGAGCCGCCCCGATCCAATGGGCCATCGCTTCTGGCGATCCAGAAACGGGGGTGACCCTGATGAAAATGGAGGCCGGACTTGATACCGGTCCGATTCTCGCGATTTCCAGGACTCCCATCGGCCCCCAGGAAACCTCAGACCAACTTCACGATCGACTGGCGGCACTGGCGGCGAGTCTGCTTTTGGACCGCCTTCCGGGATACTTGGAGGGGCAACTGCCCGAGATTCAGCAACCGCTGGAGGGGGTAACCTATGCGCGAAAGATCACTCGCGAAGATGGGCGAATCGATTGGACTCAGCCTGCCACCGTCTTGGATCTTCGACGTCGCGCGTTCACCCCATGGCCAGGGGCCTTTTGTTTCCTGCCCCAACAACCGCGACCAAAACTGATCAAGATATATGACGCAGATGTCGTAGAAGGACGCACGGAGAATGCCGGGCAAACCCCAGGAACGATATTGAGCAGCCAGTCAAAGGAGCTTATCGTTGTCTGCGGCAAAGGAGCATGGCGAATCCTGGAACTTCAACCCGAGGGTGGGAAGCGGATGACAGCTGCTCAGTTCCTGGCTGGAAATAGAATTGAGGCCTTTGGATAGCGGCCAGATCCCCGGCCTGAAGCGTGAACACCGGTAGGTACCCATCGGGTTTTAATAAACCTTCACCATTCACCCGGGGTCGGCGCAATAAATAGATATTGGCTCCTTATAGCAATAGCCACGGACAGTTCACTGTCGTTCGTCTATCCGTGCCTCCGATAACGACCGACCTGGCCAGGAGCCGACCGAGTCCTGTCCGTGCGAAACCGCCACTGCGGCTATTTGGAATCGGACTTCGCTCCTGGGGATTTGGCGTTTTTCGCAGATTCCGCCCTTTCTGCTTCGGCCTTTCTCGCTTCCGCCAAGGCGACTAGACGGGCGACCTCGTCCGTCAGTTTTAGCACCGCATTCTTTCGGCCTGCTGTAGTCGCGATTTTCAACTCAGTCCTTCGGAATTCCAGAATATCGGGGTGGTCCGGAAACTCCGCAGCCAATGTTTCCATGGAGGCCAATGCTGAATCCGGGTCGGAATCGCGCTGCCATTCGGTGAGATGCAGATAAAGTCGAACTTTTTGCTGGGGAGTCGCACCGGTCTTGAGGGCGATTCGCGCGTATTCACACGCCTGATCGAACAGTTTGGCGTCTGCCGCCAGCGTGGCAATCTTTTCGGAAAGCACCGGTCCATTGGTCGCCAGCGGCTGCTGCATCAAATAGCGCCGTAAAAAGCCGCGTTCCAGCCCCTTTCGCAGATACATGTTGACCTTTCGCTCCAAACACCAAGCCAGCAGCGGGCTCGGGTGAAGCTTAAACCATTCTTCCATCTCGATGGGATCGCGCAGCCATGGACGATAGAGTGGGTCTCCGATCACCAAGTTCTGCCACGATAATCCCGGTTGACATACCAATCCTGCTTCCCCGACGGACATTTGCTGGAAGGCCAGTCGCTCAAAAAACAAACCGATATCCGGGGTTAGCGACAGGTAGGGTTCATCAACACACCCCAACGTCACAGTCGCCCCTTTGGCAATTAGAGCCCCGACCCACGAGCCTTTGGCATCTCGGGGGTTGTTGGCACTAAATGAAAACAAGTGGTAGGCAATCGCCCCCGGCATGAATTCCACGGTGGGACGCGAGAAGGGTCCGTCCACCTGCATGGCATACCATCCAGCATAAAGAGCGACTTCCGAGAGCGGAAAACCGACCGGGAGAGTTGCCGGATCATGGTCGACAAACGTCTCGTATCCGAAATCCTCCGCTACCTCTGCTGCGTGCCCGATCCAGTCGTCGCCGAGCTTGTAGTTCCCCGTCTTGATATTGCGCAAGTCGAAATAAGCTCGACCGTTCAGTCCGTCGCGCTCCGCCGACAGTGCTTTATCGACCAAACCTTTGGCCAATTCGGGTGTCGGACCATCCAACCGACTCACCAGCATGACCCCGTTGGTGGGATGAAGACTGGCGACATTTGTCTCGCCATAAGCAGGGTTTGGAAAAGCACCCGAATACGGAATGGCTCCGAAGACGGGAAGCAGAACTAACTCCGCATCAACAGAAGCTTGATTACGAAGAAGTTCGACGGGAGTGTTGGTGGGCAATCCCTCATCACGGAATCCGTTGATGGAGAAATCGGGTGGAATGAAATACGGTAACCCATAGCAAAGGAGCAAGTATCGGACCTTCGATGTTGGGACCGAGTAAGTCATTCGAGCCGGTCGCCCATTGGTTGCTGGAAGGCTGACCGGCTGGAAATCCATCAACTTGCGGGCATTTAGTTCATGGATCAGCGGTTGCACCATCCGCTTTACGAATGGCCCACGTTCAATACGGTTAGTTTCTGCGTCTGGCAGGGACAATCCAATCAGTTGCTCCTTGGGAATGTCTCGCTTTTTTGCGTAATATTCGGCTACCTCGCGGGATGCCGGGACATTGGAATTGTAAACCACCACCACCTCGCTGCCACCAGCCCCAGCCGGGAAAGACATCATCAAGCAATTCCAAATCACCCAACAGGCCAGTCGGAAAATCCGAAATTGTGATTGAGAAGGCTTCATATCTGGCTAGACAGCGGCCGATTAGCTTAACGCTGCGCCTGCCGAAGTCGAACCTGCCTCATGATCTCCGTAAACGTCTCCTCTACGGTTTGTCCGGTATTGTCGATACGTATTGAATCCAAAGCTGGAATCAAGGCACCCTGGCGGCGGTTGATGTCCAACAGGTCGCGGTTGGTTGAAGCTTGATTTCCCCTGCCCTGCATGCGTTCTTGCCTCGCAGCAGGATTAGCATCCAGAAAAAATTTTATCGGTGCCAGCGGAAAAACCTCCGTTCCGATATCACGCCCCTCCATGACCAGTGGGCCAAATTTCAAACAATCCCGCTGGCGTGCGACCATCCAATCGCGGACTTTTCCAATCTGGGCGATAATTGGAACCGTCTTTTCAACCGGATCCGTTCGAATTTCAATCTTGGGGAAATAGCCGCCCACATGGAGCCAAATGGCTCCGTCCACCACCTTGAGCTCGGCTTTCCAACGGCGCAAAGCCGAAATGACCGGTTTGGCAGTCACCGGGTTCAATTCGTTGGGAGTCGCTGGAATGGAGACCTTTTGGCACAGGCAATACCACGCCAGTGTCCGGTACATGGCTCCCGAATCGACGTAGGTATAGCCCAATTCCTTGGCCAGCAATCGGGAGAGTGTTCCCTTACCCGATGCACTCGGGCCGTCCATGGCAATGACCTCCGGCAAACTCAATGGATTTGCGGTTCCCGTTAAGGAACTGGCAGGTAACGGAAGAGGTGAAATTGGGTTCAATGGGCAAAAAGTTCTGATGGTTCGGTGAGGCGACGGGTACGATTGCCTTTTGTCGGATCGCATTCCCAAATCGACGCCCCTAGTCCGTGAGGGGGCGCAGCCGCTAATTTTTGGAAGAAATTTGGAAACGTTTTACGAACACATCGTGGGTCGCGAATTTTGATTCCTGGCACCTTCAGCCCCAATGTGGCCCAACACATCGCCATTCGGTGGTCCTTGTAGGTCTCCAACGTCGCTCCGTGCAGCGGCCTGGAGACAATTCGAAGGGTGTCGCCCACCTCGGTCACATCGGCACCGCATCGCGACAGTTCGGTGCGCATCGCGATCACTCGTTCGCATTCTTGAACTCGTAATCGGCTCAGATCGGTGAATTCAACTGGACGCGAGTCTTCACCCAGAGCGGCGACAACCATCGCCGTCAAAATGCTGTCCCCCAGGTGGTGATCGCGCGAAACCTGCGATGGCAGCGGCAGGAAACCGGGAAACCGGGCATCCACCTGCCAACCGGAATTCGGCCAGTCGGCAATCTCGAAAGAGGAGGTACTGGAATTTTCGCTCGCGGACCGAATTCGACCTCCAGAAAGCCATCCGGCCGCCCAAAAGTACGAGGCGCTTGACGCATCCGGTTCGATGACAAAGTCGCCCCCTTCCCTTGGGAAGGTAGCGATCAATTGCCGGGTCATTTCGACATACGGGGCTTCATCGGCATCACCGCCCCCGTCGACTTCAATGTCCCAGCCGCCATGGGATGCGGCCAGCAGCAGGGCGGAAGCAAACTGGGAGCTCTCAGAAAGACTCACCGTCGTCTTGCGTCCCGATAGCGGCCCTCGTCCTCGAATCGTGACTGGCAAATGGTCTCCGGACCCAAGGACGTCATAGCCCAACTGGCGCAGGGCAGAAAAGAGGGATGCTTGCGGGCGTTCGTGCATCCGATCGACACCCGATAAACGATACCATCCCTGGCCAAGGCAGACAACTGCCGAGAGAAAACGGGCGGCCGTCCCTGCATTGGCGACGCTCAATTCCAATGGGGCTGTCGCTGTTCCTCCATTGGGAATCCGACCACCAAGACCAGTAACAATGATGGTGCGATTGGATGGCTCATTGAGATCAGACAGGACCTCTACGGAAAAGCCAAGTGCTACCAAGGCTTCGGTCATTACCTGGGTATCTTCGCTCCAAAGGGCTCCGTGAAGGGTGGTTTTCCCACGGCCCAGTGCGGCGAGAATCAAGGCACGATTGGTGATGCTCTTGGAACCCGGGATGGTCAGGGTCACGTGCCCAAGACCAGACAAGGGAATGATTTCGATAAGAGATGGCAGGCCCACAATAGTTTCGACTCCCGACTCCAGAAGCCGTGAATTCAGTCTGCCTTGCTCGTTGCGGCAGCGCAATCGCATCGTTGGTTGTGCCCTTTACGCACCGATTTCCCCTTTTTCTTCTGCGTAACGGTCATCCTCGCTCCCATTCGCTTTTCCAGACTGTATCTGACCCCACAACTCTCTTCGCTGGCGTGCCAAATCAAAAAAACGCTCAATCTCGTTGGCATCACCACCATCCAAGGCATGGCGAAACTCCGCCAAATCCTCCAGATAAACCCCCAGAACTCGACTCAAGTGTTGACGGTTGGCAAGAGAAATATCTCGCCAGATTCTAGGGGCTCCCCCGGCGATTCGCGTGGTGTCTCGGAATCCGGAGGCGCACAGGAGCGATTGTTCGGGAGGATGGATTGGACTCAGGACATAGTTGGCCAAGGCTGCGGCAACAACATGGGGCAGGTGACTGGACCGACTGACCAGATCGTCATGCTGGGATGGCGATAGAGTAACCAACCGTGATCCTACTCCTGACCAAAGCTGACGCACTTGACTGAGAGCACTCGGGTTCGTTTCAAGCACCGGTGTCAAGACACAGACGGCCCCCTGAAACAGGTCGCCACGCGCCGCTCGCGCACCGGTCTTTTCAGAACCCGCCATCGGATGACTTCCAACAAAGCGGGCACCGCAGCTCCGCGCGATCGGGTCCAATAGTTGGACGACCGAGCCCTTGACACTTCCGACATCGGTCACAATGGCGTCAGGGCTAAGAAATGGAGCCATTTGCCGAAGCAATCCCTCCATCTCTCCTAAAGGCGAACACAAAACGACCATCTCGGCGTCCTTGACGCCCAAAGCGAGATTGCTGGTCGCCGAATCGACAACACCGAGGTTTTCGCACTCGGCAATGGCTTCCGGACGACGGACCACGCCACAGACCTGGTCCGCCAAGCGTCGCTCGCGCACTGCCAAGCCCAGCGAACCACCCAGCAGGCCAACACCGACGATGGTCAGTTTCCGTAGTTTCACAGGCGGATGACGTCTAGAAGCTCTGGTGAAACCAAATCAATACACGCCTTAAATGTGCTGGGAATCCGTTGAATCTTTGATGGCATAACCGGTTTCCTGCCGCTTCAGATTGACTTCGTTCTTTTTCAAATAGGCTTGGAAAAGATCATCCGCGCTCATCCCCATCACCTGAGCCAAGGAAATCAAGAAGTGAAACAGGTCGACGATTTCCACCCGCGCGTTCTGTTCGTCGAATTTTTGATACTTGGCCCACCATTTCCACGGGACGCTATCGGTTAGCTCAGCCAACTCCTGCGAGCAAGCCCGGCAGTAATTCAGAACCCACTTGGTCTTCTCCGCTTCGTCCATTCGATCGGTAAATACGCCAATCCGCTCATTGAGAGCGCGTTGCATTCTAAATAATTCGCGAAGCTGATCCGGTGGTTCCATCTGGGGAAATCGTGGCGGGTCTTCCGATGGACGCCAAGCTGTAATTGCCCCTGCATTTTCGAGTCGCCTATTTATGGTTCCAATCTATTCTTTCCGACATGGCTACCGCCGCTGTTCTGTCGCCAGCTACAATCGACTCAGGGCAATCGCTCACGGATGACCGGTCCGCATCTCGATCGTCTGCTGCAGTCCAGCGTTTTGAGACCGTTCTATCCGGGTGGATGGTCCTCGGGGCGGCTTTCATAGTGCTGGGGGTTATCTGGGACATCTCCTGGCATATTACCATCGGTCGGGACACCTTTTGGACGCCTGCTCACTTGTTGATTCACCTTGGGGGCAGCTTAGGTGGATTCCTAAGCGGTTTCATTTGCTTGGATGCTACCTTCTTCCGGCGAAGAGCGTGGGAAGACCGGGTGATTCAGGTTTGGTGGTTTCGCGCCCCTTTCGGTGCCTGGATGTGCATCTGGGGCGCTGGAGCCATGCTGACCTCCGCTCCATTTGATAATTGGTGGCACAATGCCTACGGCTTGGACGTCAAAATCCTTTCGCCACCGCACATGGTTCTGGCCCTCGGAATGTATGGGGTGGCAACTGGGGCCTTTCTTCTGACTTCCGCTGTCCGAAATCGGGCTTCTGAACGAGGGGAATCGAGCGCGGCATATTGGTTTGCCCTGTGCGCCCAAGGAGTACAGGTGGCCTTTGCTTCCATCCTCCTCACGGAATTAACCTCGCCGAATCTTCAGCACTCCATCGGGTTTGCCATTTCCACCGCCATCATTTTCCCTGCGCTTCTCACCGCAGCGGTCGTGACTCACCCGGTTAAGTGGGGTGCCACGCGGGTTTGCCTGATTTATATGGCGATGATCTTGGGCATGATTTGGATTCTTCCTTTATTTCACGCTGAGCCCAAGCTGGCACCGGTGAACAACCGGGTAGACCACATGGTACCTTCGTCCTTCCCACTGTTGTTGATTATCCCGGCATTTGTCATGGATTTGGCCCTTGGCTGGCTTCGGCAACGCCGAGGGTGGGTTTGGAATGCACTCTTGGTCCTGCTTTCAGCCACTCTCTTCGTGGGAATCTTTTTGTTGGTGCAGTGGCACTTCAGCAAATTTCTCATTAGCCCCGCAGCCGATAATTGGTTTTTTTCCGGCCATGGCCGATTTATTGGCTACCAGGACCATCGGAATGAATGGCAGGAACGGTTTTGGGAGCGCGACGGCTTCATCACGTCGACAACCGTTTGGCATGCCTGGCTGATTGCTTTGGCCTCTGCCACGGTCGGCTGTTTCTTGGGGCGCTTTGGAGCCCAGGTTCGCCGATGAGACGCCTTGCCGCGATTGCCGTTTGGTTGGGCCTGGCTTGGATGGTTCGAGCCCATGTTGGGAGCCCATACGTCCTTTTTGACGGGCGAGCAGGAGCCTTTCCAGTTCGGGTTTCCATTCGCGAACCGGATGTGGTTCCCGGCTTGGCTGAAATCACGGTCCGGGTGCTGGACGGGAGCCCAGACCGAATCCTGGTACTCCCCCTCGACCACAATGCCGACCGGGAAAAAGCGCCGCGTCCCGACCAAGCCATATCGACTCCAGGGGATCCGCAGCTCTATTCCGCATCGCTCTGGTTCATGCGCCGCGGAGCTTATGCCGTCGAAGTCACTCTTGAGGGCAAAGGGGGCGGTCGGGTGCTGGTCCCAGTGGATTCCCTGGCACGTCGGCAGGAGCCGATGGGGCCCATCCTCAGTTCGATTCTCGCTGTCCTCGCGATTTTCTTGGTGGGTGGATATATCAGCATTTTGGCAAGTGCCGTCAGCCAAAGCCGACTTGGTCCCCAGGCAAAGCTCAAAGCGAGGCTCTCTTGGCGTGCCATTTTGGGGGCTCTCGTCGGCTCCTCCATCATGGGATTCTTGCTTTGGGGTGGATCCAAATGGTGGGCTGCTGACGAAGCGGAACATCAGCAGCGAGTTCTTTTTCGTCCGCTGAGCAATTCGGTTTCTCTCGAAAACACCAATTCCAATCCAAACTTGGTGTTCAAGCTCACCGACCGGAGGGCACAGGATGATTGGGCAAGGCTGATTCCTGATCACGGCAAGCTGATCCATTTATTCCTGACCGCCGAAAACGTCACTTCGGGCCATTCACCGGCTTTTGCGCACTTGCATCCGCGAACCACGGCCAAGGGACAATACGCGGTGGCATTTCCTCCCTTGCCCGCTGGGAATTACCGAATTTACGCAGACTTGGCCCATGAAAGTGGTTTGACCGAAACGGTGACAAATCGTCTGGAAATCACCGTTCCTTTCGTCGGGAATTGGAGTCCTTCGGACTCTGACGATTCCTTCGAACCTGAACGAGCGCTTCAGCCAACGGTTGAGGTCGGAGATGGACTGACCATCCACTTGGTTGAATCGCCTGTCGTTCCCGGCATCCCAGTTGAATTGAAGGCACTGGTACGCGATGCCCAAGGCAAACCGGTTCCACTCCAACCGTTCCTCCGAATGCTGGGACATGCGGTTATCGAGCGATCAGATGGGGCGGTCTTCGCCCACGTTCATCCCGCAGGAACTTTATCCATGGCGGTGGCACATCAACTGGCGGTCGCCGCCGAAGGGGAGGCCGGTGGAAAAGTCGCTGACGTTATCTGTGGTGACCTGTCGGCTGTGCCGTCGGAAGTAGCAGAGGCCCTCAGCCGGGGAGGTGAAGTTTCATTTCCGTACGTCTTTCCACAACCGGGCAATTATCGCATTTGGATTCAGGTCCGAGTGGCAGGCAAGATTCGGACCGGTGCCTTTCAGTGGTCTATTTCAGACGGGAAATCGCACGATGGGCATTAGTTCTATTGGTTGGGCTTTCGGATGGCGATAGTGGTCAGTCATCTATCTCCGAACAAAAGTCATACATGAATCACTTCAAAGCTATCCAGTCCATTCGGGCGACAAAGAGGTCAAAATCCGTCCACGTTGAGCTAAAATACTGAGCCAAAGCTGCCCTTGACCCGTGCCGACAGGCAGAGTTTACTCGAACGTGAATTCAATGGAGCTATGAACCGACAACCTATTTTTCCGTCGGATAGCCGACGAACGGTGGCGTTTACTTTGATTGAACTTTTGGTGGTGGTGGCCATTATCGCCATTCTTGCTGGGATGCTGCTACCCGCTCTGGCACAGGCCAAAGCCAAAGGGCAGAAAGCTCTTTGCGCCAGCAACTTGAAGCAATGGGGTGTGGCCATACACATGTACGCTGGGGACAACCTCAACCGTTTTCCCGACAACTCCGCCGGTGTCGATCTGAGCTGGATGAGCCCGGGGATGAGCAATTTCTGGAACAATTACCTGGTTCACAACAAACGTTCGACTCTGACCACCGAACGCGCTCTGAACGATGTCCTGTTTTGTCCCACAGACGCGTGGCATCGGGTTGCTGAGGCCGATATGATCTCCTCAGATGCGGTGGATCAATTGATTGGTTATTTTTATTTTCCAGGACGAAAAGCAGGTGATGGCAATGTGACCTCGGAAGCTCAAGGCACAGCCGACTGGTTCTTTCGCCAAAAGTTGGACGGGCCATTTCGAAGTGCTCCAATTATGACGGACCGAATGCAGGGAGTTGGCCCAGCGGCGACCAATATGTACGATTCCCGAATCACTTGGACGACCGCTGATCCAAACAATGCCAAAAAGCAAGTCATGACGGCCAGCCACCGGATCGGCAAAGGGGCACCATCCGGCGGCAATTTCGCCTATGAGGATGGGTCGGTTTCGTGGTTGAACGGCAAGGTGATTGGTCTCGGGTCCGTTGTGGGTAGTTGGGTTTGCTACTACAAGATTCCGATCACCACCAATTAGTGTTGCTTCCACCGGGATTTTAACTTTGAGGCTGAGTGGGCAGCTTTCCTTGGGCGTTCCGGTTATCGGCGGTAGGAATAGCGCTAACGGATAATCACGGACTGCTCAATCCATGCGACCACTGGTATATCGTGTATAGCTCGGGATGCCGCCACTTCTGCAGGGCCATATCTGAATCGATTCCATTCATGACTCTTCGATATTCTAGCAGCTTAGCACTTTGGTTTGCTTTCGCTTTGGGTACCTGTGCTGCCGATTTTTTTGTCGCCTCCGACGGGATGGACTCCAACACCGGCACTGCCTCCGCTCCTTTTGCCACTCTCGAAGCGGCGCAACGATTAGTACGTTCCATCGCCGGACGTGAGCCTGCGACCGTCCATGTGGCACCCGGCACCTACTATCTGTCTGCACCTCTTCAGTTTACTGAAGCCGATTCCGGTCGTTCCAATGCTCCAGTTGAATATCGAGTGGATGGGGATGGCCCGGTCATCATCAGTGGAGGCACCTCGCTAAACCTTCATTGGACCCCGTACCGGAACGGGATTTTCCAAGCGCAAGTGCCACCGGGAATCGAGATTGACCAACTTTGGATTAACGGTCAGCGCCAATGGATGGCTCGCTTTCCCAATCGGGTGCCAGGTCATGATTTCAATGTTTTCGATACCTGGAAGCTCGATGGCGAAAGCCGTCCCGAACCAGCCATGGACCCGCTTCAGCTTAGTCGCATTGCGGGTTGGAAGGACCCTGTCGGCGGATTCCTGCATGCCCTCCATCCGGCCCTCTGGGGCGGGGTCCATTGGCAAATTACGGGTAAGAAAACCGACGGCAGCCTTGCCCTGGAAGGGGGTACACAAAACAACCGAGGTTCGGGTATCCATCCGTTGTTCCGAATGGTGGAAAATATCTTTGAGGAACTCGATGCTCCCGGTGAATGGTTCTACGATCATTCTTCACATCAAATCTATTACTTTCCTCCTTCTGGATTGAATTTAGACCATGCAACCGTCGAAGTCGTTCGCCTCCGTGAGTTGATATCTCTCCACGGCACTCCCACAGCTCCAGTCCGAAATTTGAAATTCACCGGTTTTACCTTCCGGCATACCGCGCGGACGTTCATGGACACCAAGGAACCGCTGCTGCGCTCGGATTGGACCACCTATCGGGGCGGAGCAGTTTTTATGACCGGAGCCGAGGATTGCCAGATCAACGACTGTTTTTTCGATCAGGTTGGTGGAAATACCATTTTTGTCAGCGGCTACAATCGGCGCATCGCCATTCAAGGCTGTCGAATTGAGGACAGCGGTGCTAATGGAGTCGCCTTTGTAGGCGAAATTCAGGCGGTCCGAAGTCCCTTGCTGAATTACGACCAACCATTTGATTACGCCAAGCTCGATCGGTCTCCTGGTCCCAAGTCTGAGGACTATCCGGCGGACTGCTTGGTGGAAGATTGCCTCATCAGCCACACCGGACGAGTGGAGAAGCAGACGGCTGGCATAGAGATCGCCATGGCCCGGCGTATCACCATTCGGCACTGCTCAATTTACGATGTCCCACGGTCTGGAATTAACCTTGGCGACGGCTGCTGGGGTGGTCACATCATCGAAGACTGCGACGTTTTTAATACGGTCCTGGAAACGGGTGATCATGGTTGCTGGAATTCCTGGGGACGCGATCGGTACTGGCATCCCGATCCATCCGTGATCAACCGGGAAGTGGCGGCTGATCCCGCCCTGCCAAATCTCGATACGCTCGAACCGATCACTTTGCGGCACAATCGCTGGCGATGCGACCACGGTTGGGATGTGGACCTCGATGACGGATCCTCCCACTATCGAATCTATAACAATCTTTTTCTCAATGGTGGCCTAAAACTCCGGGAAGGCTACGACCGGCGCGTGTGGAACAACATCACGGTGAACAACAGCCTTCACCCCCATGTGTGGCTGAAAAACAGCGGGGACATGGTGGTTCAGAATATTTGGATGGGGGCTTACCAACCGGCGGTCATGCCCGACGGCACCAATCGATGGGGACGAGCTGTCGACCATAACTTTTTCGCCAGTACCGAAATGGAACGGCAGAAATTCCTGGAGCACGGTTGCGACGAACATTCGGTGGTCGGAAATCCCAAGTTTCTAAATCCCGAGCAGGGTGACTTCCGGGTAGCGTCGGATTCCCGAGCTTTAAACATCGGGTTCAAGAACTTCCCGATGGACGAATTTGGCGTCCAAAAGGCTTCCCTGAAAGCAATTGCAAAAAAGCCCACGTTTCCTTTTATCCGGGAATCCGCCAGAAACCAAGCTGTATCAACGGAATCCCAGGAACTTTCGACTTGGGGAGGAATGACCCTCCGAGGCCTGGAGGATTCGGAATATTCCGCCTACGGTTTGGCGCAATCAAGCGGTGGGGTTGTCCTGGTAAAGGTCCCGGATTCGTCGGCCGGAGCGAAGGCTGGCTTCCACGCAGGAGATGTCATTCAGGGAATCGGCGGAAAAGAAGTCCATACGATCAGCGACCTCTTTGGCTGGCTGGCCGGTCGAGGTGCGAAAGATCGTCCTATGGAAATTCGACTGATCCGACAGCAAGCTTCGGTGGAATTGAAACTGGGGAGTGATTTCGGTGCTTCCAAGTGAATTGGCTCACAGTCGAGTAGGCGAGGAAGGACGGATTGAAAGGCATAGCCAATGACCGTCTTTTCCTCACCCCTCTTGGGAACCGGACGTGCAGATTTCCCGCATCCGGCTCGTATGAAAACTCTCGCTCATTTGGCACTCACGTGGCCACGCAGAGGTTGCAAGCCAAGCGCTCGCAGGTGGGCATAGAGGGTGCAACCGGCAGGGACTTTATATGGCCGCTGACTACGGTGACGCAGATGATTCCGGAACCGCGTGAGCACATGCAGATGTATCTCGTCGAACGCGTCCTTCCAGTAGAGTCGTACACGGATATTCAAGCTATCAGGTATGTTGTGCGGGCACCGTTGAACAACCCTCCTAGAACGCAAAAAGGGTGTCGGGAAAGCTTCGCTAGCATCCCTTCAGGATGCAGAAGCCACTGGTCGTTCGATCCGGTGGTGTCGCTCGTGCCTCGCTCAACCACCGGCTATTCCACCGGCTATTGGCTGCCATGCCTCCAGCATGGTCGGTAATGGCCTGTGTTACAATTAAGAAGACTGATCTTTGCGGTTCTCAGAATACCTAAACAATTAAAACCAGGGCGTGTTTTAAAAACGCATTTGCCTACCTGCTGGCCAAAACAGTCGGGGCATCATTGCTCCTCGGTCACGTATTCCAATATTCTCGACTATGTCGAGTCTCGCCCCCGTCTGTTTTGGCTGGCGCATTGAGACAAAACCATTTTGAGGACACGTCCTATATGGGGATTTCGCAGCAGCTCTTCCCTTCCTCCGGGGTGTCTATCCGTGGGGGAGGAAGCCGCCTTTTTCCAGGAGCCACTCGGCGGCGGCCAGGATGGCGACCATCAGGGCCAGCCAGAACAGGAGTTTGATGGCGGACTTGGTGACCTTCCAAACGATGTACAGGGCGACAATGCCAATGACGACCAAGGCGGCGGCCAAGCCGTAGTTTTGAAGTGTCCAGTGTCCAGCGCTTTCCGCATTCATAGATGATCTTCTACGGCCACTTTCCCCAAGTCCGCTTGTTGAAATAAGTTTGGTTATCGCCCGTCGTAGGTTCGCAGCGTTGACGCCCTGGCGGTAAACCTAGCTTGCAACCGGCACCGGGACCTGTTGCTCGCGACGGAGGCGGAGGGCGGCATCGCGCATCATACGCTCGGTGACGTCCCATCCGAGGCAGGCGTCGGTAATGCTGATGCCGTATTTCAATTGATCGAGGCTTGGTTTGACCGGCTGGCTGCCTTCAAACAAATGGCTTTCGAGCATGACTCCGAGCATGGAGTGACTGCCTTCGACCCGCTGAGAGATGAGGTTCTTCCAGACATCCTCCTGACGCGCGTGTTGTTTACCGGAATTGGCGTGGCTACAATCGACCATGATGCCGTCGGGCAATCCGGCCTTGCGCAAGAGAGCCGCTGCCTCGGCGATGCTGGCAGCATCGTAATTGGGGCGGGTGTTACCGCCGCGGAGGACCACATGGCCGTCTCCATTGCCCTGGGTCTCGACGACAGTAACGGCTCCATCCTGGTCAATTCCCAGGAAATGATGTGGATGGCGCGCTGACGTCATCGCATCGATGGCGATTCGCAACGAACCATCCGTTCCATTCTTGAATCCGACAGGCATTGATAAGCCGCTGGCCATCTCGCGGTGGGTTTGGCTTTCGGTCGTGCGCGCTCCGATGGCTGCCCACGAGACCAAATCGGCGGTGTATTGGGGGACGATGGGGTCGAGAAACTCGGTGGCAGCGGGGATGCCCAACTCGTTGATATCGAGCAGGAGCTTGCGAGCCAAGCGAAGTCCGGCGTCGACATCATAGGTACCGTTGAGGTGGGGGTCGTTGACCAATCCTTTCCAGCCGATGGTGGTCCTGGGCTTCTCAAAATAGACGCGCATGACCAGGTAAAACTGGTCCTCGACCTCGGCCTTGAGGGCTTGGAGTCGTTCAGCGTACTCCAGCGCGCTCCGGGGATCGTGAATGGAACAGGGTCCCAGGACCACGAGTAGGCGCGGGTCCTCCCGGTGGAGGATGTGCTGAACGGTTCGGCGCCCTTCCACCACGGTGGCATTGGCCCGTTCGGACATCGGGAGTTCCTGCTTCAAGACTCTAGGGGCCATGAGGCGTCGGGCTTTCACCACCCGCAAATCATTGGTCGGCTGCATCGCCCGACAAGCCTAGCGGAAGAGTTGGACATACGGAAGGGGGTTTGTGACAAACGAAGTGTGGTGTATCCCCGTCACGTTCAAAAAAAGAACCGCCGAGCAGACTAACAGTATGCGGTACAGCAGCGTCCCATCCCCAGTTTTCGGGGGCAGGCGCGGGATAACTTGCGAAGTTGGCTTGGTCCGGACCGCCGAGCAGGTCTGGAGACCTGCGTTACGGCAGGCTGGAGAGCCTGCGCTACGGGGCGGCGTCTGGACCTACCGTTCGCGTGGAGTTAGCGCCGCCTTACGAGCGGCGACTACGAAAGCCGGTGGCCCCAATCCTTAAGCCATCGGAGGCTGGACGCCCGCCGTCGCTTGCTTCTAAGCTGATTGTATCCATGAGACGATTGCTTTTTCCCGCGTTGATGGTGTGGTCCATTGGTTGGGCTATGGCTGCGCCGGTTTCGCTTTTTGATGGGACGACATTTGCGGGATGGGAGGGAGCAACCAATGGGGTCTGGCGGATTCGGGAGGGGGCGATTGTTGGTGGTTCTCTGAATGGGAATCCACGGAACGAATTCCTCGCGACCACCAGCAGCCATTCCCATTTTCGGCTGACGCTGGAGTATCGATTGATCGGGACCGAGGGTTTTATCAACGGCGGCGTGCAATTTCGCAGTCGTCGGGTGGCAAATCCGCCCAATGAGGTCTCGGGTTATCAAGCGGATATTGGGGCGGGGTTTTCCGGCTGTTTGTATGATGAGTCCCGGCGGAATCGGACGCTGGCAATGGCCGATACCAATCTGATCGCCCGGATTGAGAAGCCGGGCGACTGGAATCGCTATGAAATCGAGGCTATTGGGCGTCAGATCGTATTGACTTTGAATGGGCAACGAACGGCTGTCTGGGTTGAATCCGAAGGGGGAATGGCATCCAACGGAATTATTGCCCTTCAGATTCATGGGGGAAGCAAAGCGGAGATCGCTTACCGAAATATTCAGATTGAAGACCTGCCGACGCCCGAGGTCCCACTGCCGGACGAAGTTCTGGGGCGATTTGGAACAGGACAACCGGCCAGTCCTCTCCTGCCCTTTACCGATCGAAAGTTTTCGCTTAATCCTGGTGATGTGGTTGCCGTGATCGGGCAGGAGAATTTCGTGCGGGATCAAAAGGCCGGGGAGATTGAATCGGTCTTGGCCCCCGCCTTTTCCGCGCAACGTCCAAAGTTTCGGCCCATGGCATGGGAAGCGGACACGGTCTACGAGCAGTGGCGTGATTTGAATTTTGGCTCCTGGACGGCCCAGTTGGAACGAGTAGGGGCGACCGTGGTGGTTGCGCAGTATGGTCAGATGGAGGCTCTGGATGGAACGGGACGTTTACCGGAATTCACGTCCGCCTACCATCGATTGCTGGACCAGTTTGCTGCCCGCACGCGGCGATTGGTGATTGTCTCGCCGATGCCGTTTGAGCGTCCGTTGGCATCGGATGCGCCTGACTTGACGCTTCGTAATTCGGATGTCGCCGCCTATGTTTCGGCTATCCGGGGGATCGCGGTTCAGCGTGGGGCCGTCTTCATCGATCTTTTGGATCCATTTTCGCACCGCCCGAGCACTGCACCGCGACTTACGGATGATGGCATTCATTTAAATGAAGCCGGGCTTCGGACCATTGGTGAGGAAATAGGTCGCCAGTTGGGTGTTTCGATTGCCCAGTCGGTGGCAGGAGATTCGTTGCACCGGGCCATTGTTGAAAAGAATCGGGTTTGGTACGACTGCTGGCGTCCAGCCAACTGGTCGTTTGCTTATGGCGATCGCATTTCCCAGCCGTTTGGAAAAGGGGTGGGACGGGAACCGTCGCTGCAGCAGTCGCTGGAGAGCCACCGCGCCGATTTGGAGGCGGAGGACGCTGAGATTGGCGCGGTCATCCAAGGCAAGTCAGCGGTCGCCAGCAAAAAGGAAGTGGCGTCGGTCGTTGAAAGCGCGGCGGCCCTTTCGCCTGAAGGAGAGTTAGCGACTTTTTCGGTGGCTGATGGCTATGAGGTTCATCTGTTTGCCTCGGAGCGCGACGGGTTGGTGAAGCCGACGCAGATTGCTTGGGATGAGCGTGGGCGACTTTATGTGGCATGTTCGCCGACCTATCCACAAACTCGCGCATCAGTTCCCCCGTCTGATTACATTCTACGACTGGAGGATACGAATGGGGACGGAAAGGCGGATCGAGTGGTTCGATTTGCCGAGGGCTTAACCATGGTTCAGGGCTTGGAGCCGGGTGATGGCGGTCTTTATGTCTGTGATTTTGATCAGATTCTCCATTTGAAGGACACGGATGGCGATGGGAAGGCGGACAGCCGACGGGTGGTGTTTTCCGGATTTGGCATCGGAGATACGCATCAACTGGTGAATTCCATCTGCCACGGACCGGACGGAAGCCTGTGGTTTACCCAAGGGCTACACGCCTTTTCCAGAATTGAAACTCCATGGGGGATCGCCCGCCTGGACCGGGCGGGAGTCTGGCGGATGCGTCCCCGAACGTTGCGGCTGGACGGTTTTTTCGGAGGTGGAATGGCGGGGGCCAATTGCTGGGGGGTGGCTTTTGATGATTACGGTCAGGTTTTTCACAAGTCAGGCGATCGTCCGCAGGGCTATTGGACAGTTCCCGGGATGGTGCGTGGGGCGAACCCATTGGGCAGCGGGTCGGCGACTTCGGCGGATGTCTCTTATGCCAATTCACCCGAGCAATATCATTCCGTGGGAGCGCTTTTCGATACGGAGATTAAGTCGACCTCGTTGGATATCATTGGAACGAAGGGGCTGCCGGACGAAATCCAAGGGTGCGCCGTGATTGGCGGCTATTTTGGCGCGGTGGTGGAGCTTCACCGATTCCAAGACGACGGCTCGGGCTTTAGAACAACTCAATTACCGAAACTGATTCGATCGTCGTCGACTTCATTTCGCCCGGTGGATGTGAGCGTGGGGCCGGACGGAGCCATTTACCTGGCCGATTGGTTTAATCCGGTGATTGGGCATTATCAGGCCAGCTATGCCGATCCTCGAAGGGACAAGAGCCACGGGCGTATCTGGCGAGTCACCGCCAAGAACCGGCCAGCGGTCAAGATACCCAATCTGGCATCGATGAGGCCGGCGGAGTTGATGAATCAATTGCGTTCGCCGGAACGGTGGATTCGAGCGCAGGCGAAGCGTTTGCTGTTTGACGGGAATCGGGCGGAGGTTTTGGCGGCGGCCGATGCGTGGGTAGCGGCGCTGGATCAGAACACGCCGGAGTTTGAGCGTTTGTTGTTGGAAGTCACGGGCGTCTATGAGGCGCACGAGACAGTGCGTCTGGAATTGCTTAATCGATTGCTGGCGGCGAATGACTTTCGCGTGCGGGCTTATGGGGCGCGGGTGGTAGGTCAGTGGGGGGACAAGCTGACGAATGCCCTGGCTTTGTTGGGTGGTGCGGTCCGAGACCAACATCCACGGGTGCGCCTGGAAGCGGTGGTGGCATCGACCTATTTGCCGCAGGTGGAAGCTGTGCTGATCGCCACCGAGGCCTTGGAACATCCACACGACCGCTTTCTCGATTATGCCATTCGGCAGAGCGTGCGGGCGCAGCATCCGCGCTGGGCGGGTCCCTTTGCCGCCGGTGCTTTGAAGCTGCCGGGCAGCGGTATACAAACGGAATACCTACGGGCGCTCGCCCGGCGCGACTCAATCTCCGTG
Source organism: uncultured Verrucomicrobiota bacterium (assembly GCA_903835555.1). GTDB lineage: Bacteria > Verrucomicrobiota > Verrucomicrobiia > Limisphaerales > UBA9464 > CAILNN01. Next base: position 17,695 of record CAILNN010000186.1, on the reverse strand, counting down.
TCACCCGGCCAATCTCTGTATGAAATGGCGTGTCTGCCGTGTCACCAACCGGAAGGACGTGGGTTACCCGGGGTTTATCCTCCGCTCGTTGGAAGTGAATGGGTTAAAGGGGATGCGGCGCAATTGGCTCGAATCCTCCTGCTCGGATTAAATGGGCCGATTCAAGTCGATGGACGAATTTATGGCGGAGGCGATGCCGTTCCGATGCCGTCGATGGCTGGGCTGGAGGACGAGCAAATCGCGGCGGTTTTGAGTTATGTGCGGAAGACGTTCGGTGGAATTTCCGGGGAGGTATCGGTTGAGACCGTCCGGAAGGCGCGAGCTGCGACAGCCGGACGAAGCGAACCATGGTCGGTGGAGGAGTTACGGGCAGCGAAGGAATAGTCTGACCTGATGAGGGCGTTTTTGAAATGAATGCACTTGGGAAACCGCAATGGGCTCCCTTAGGGCGAATATACGTGGTCAAATCTGATGAGAAAAGGCGTGTGAATGGCCAAGATTTCGCCCCTTCAGGGCTAAATCTATTAATGCCCCTAATCCATGGCGTTACCCTGGGCTGTCTCATTGGGCCTCGTTGGGGCCCGACACTGCCTCAGTCCAGTTGGGTTGAATGAATCTGTAACCCTTACCCGGGGTAGGCCCGCAAGCACGGGCCTACTGAGGGAAAGCGGCGAGACACCGCTTCTAGTTTGGGCTGGGTTTTTCCGTCCTCGCCATCGTTGGATGCGCGAGGACGGGATTTCTGGGTCTAAGGCAACACTTGGCCTCGCAATTCACCGCCCGGATAGGTCTTGCTGTGGACGTTGAAGTAGGTCTGTCCTGCCAGCAGCGCTGCTTTTTGGCTGGCCGTCAAGACCTGGGAACCTGAAAACACGAGGGCTCGGGTTCCCGGTGGGATATTGGGCGATGGGAACAGGTGGAAAAAGACACCCGCATTGACGCCCGTCGGAGCCGCTCCGTGCAGGTGGGCAGCGATCGCATCAGCGACGAGTCCTGACATTTCAACGACGTAGGTGGCCGTATCCCCTTGGAGGCTCAAAAAGCCCACACCGCTGGCATCAGGCGAATTGACTGACGGCGTTTGCACCTCTTGTTTTGGAGTGAGGGTTGCCCGGAATAGGCGCACGGACTTGGAAGTACCGTCCCATATACGATAGAAGGCGGCACCGAGCGCTGGAGGAATCGTGACCGTGTGGTCCGCCGTGGTGACCAAATCGAGCCACGGGCTCGTGAGGGCGGCCTTGTATTGAACCAGGAAGGGTCCACTGCCGCCGCTCCAATTCAGAGTTAATCCGGCGGTGCCCAGGGTGGGCTGAGCCAGTACGAGAGCGGGAGGCAGCGCGACCGATTTAACCAATTGAATGGCGTTCAACGGTGGCAGGTACCCGGAACCGGTATTGGTCGACTGCGGGGTAATGGTGATGGACAATGATCCGTCTGAAGCCGGCGTGACATTGTCAAACTGCACATAGTTGCCTACCGGACCGCGATTGGATGGATCGGTGCTGGTCATCCGGCGAAAACCGTTGGTCGCGGCATATTGATTAGCGTCCTGGGCTTGGACGTAGAGCGTTGGATAGGTACTTCCGCCCACCAAACTCACGTCCTGCTCATAGGTTGCATTAAAGCTAAAACCAACGCTGTAAAGAATGACCGAATAGGTTCCGACCGCTGGAACATTGTTAAGGCTGATGGCAAGCGGTTGATTGCCACTATGCAGATAGCTTTGGAAAAGGGCGTGTTCAGCATCGTCATTGCCAGCACCGGTGGTGACCAGCGACAGGTTCGAGTAGTTGAGCGTAACCGGGGTTGGGTTGCCGTCGCTGTCCGACAGCGCCAAATCGGTTGCAGTTCCCGTGCCCACGTTATTGAAGTTCCCTTGGGGGACTACGCCTGTGACGTCATTCGGGAATAACGCACCGCCATTGACGCCTCCCGTCCCATTGGCACTGGATGCGACAAAGTTAATTCCTACATAGGGAGCTAGAGGCGATGGAACACTTGGTCCCACCGTAAGATTTGCCAGGCGACTGGTGATACTCGCTCCCGCTGCCCGAACAATGACTCCGTAGGACTGGCCACTGTCGGTGTCCTTGAGAACCGGCGTGGTATATTTTGCCCGGGTGGCATTGGGGATATCCACTCCGTTCGACTGCCATTGGTAATACAGAGGGGGATTCGGTGTAGAGGCCCCGACGCTAAAGGTGGCACGCCCAGCTTCTGGGGCCGTGGAATCGATTGGCTGCTGAGTGATGCTAATAACGCCGGCGTCGGGATTGACCCAGGTCGAAATCCAGGAACCACCGAGAACCGGAAGCTGCGCAGGTGGGGTCGGATCACTTTGAAGTTGCGCAGCCAACCCCATTAGAGCCGAACCGGTTTCCTGGCGGAATAACGCTTCCAGCAGGTATCGTTGACCGGCCACAAGCGGCGGTGTCGTACCGCTGACCGAGGGATCAAAGACAGTTTGCACCGAAGGCGAATCCAATAGTTGAGTCAAATTTGCCTCGGTGTCGTCGGAACTGAGATTGACGGTCACAGCGGCGTCATTGTAAGCGTAAAAGATGTAAGTCCCCGAGGTCGGCGGCTTGAAGTATGCCCGGACACGCGCACCATAATTGTTGCCAGACGGTTCATAATTGATTCGAAATCCATAGGCAATATCCTTGGAATTTGGGCTGTTGGGGTACTTGACATCGGCCAGTAAGTCAGCAACGCCACCGCCGGCATTGTTGGTATTCACGTCCAGATAGAATTCGCGGGTGACCCATCCGTCGGATAGTGCCCAGGCGGTAAAGGCCAGCGTTGAATTGGGAGCGATGACGCCGCCCGTCACGTCGATAATGCCGTTGATGGTGATGACGTAATTCGTTCCCGGTGTCTGCGGCGCGGTGGTCAAATAGATGTCCTTGACCGTAACTGGGTCCAGAACGGCTCCCAGCACCGCCAGGCCGCGGCTGATCTTGAAATGGGAGGGATCGGCTGCGGCGCTCGACAATGGCTTGTCGAATGACACTTTGACGGTGTCATGTGTGGCCGAACCGACAGCCGCCAACGCGCGAGGAACTGTCTTTGTGCCCGAATCGGGAAGTGCATTGAAATCCCCCTCTGAAAGGGCGCTATTGGTGCTGAAAACAAAGCGATCGATGAACATGCCTGCCTCGCGCGTGCCAATCTTGAAAATCAGGGGAGTACCGGCGGCAATTTCAGCAGGGGTAACCGTGTAGGTCTGGGAATCCTCCCAAACATTATAGCTATTGGCCGCAGGAACCGCCACTTGGTTATTCACGCTGGAGGTGACGAAATTTGTGCTTGTCGGATCGGCAGGGAGGTCGCCGAAATCGACAGGCAATCGGAAACTATTCGCGGAATTTGGGTCCCGGTCCGTGAACGTTTTGTCCGCCCGCCATCGATAATAGATCGAGTAGGTGCCGGGCGTGGAAAACTTAAGAGTATAGTAGGCAAAGCTGGCTGGCGTCGCTGTCTGATTAACTCCGGCTTGATAGAGTGCCTTGGAACCGAGGGCTGTGGCGTCATTGGTCACAATCCAGGAGGTCGGAGTCCCCGGCAGGATGGAGGAAATACGTTCCGCTTGGAAGGCGACGAAGCTATCGGTAGGCCCTTGCACCAGAGTATCGGTGTCTGAATTTGGCAGAGCATTGAAGTCGCCTTGAGAAAGACCCGGATTGGTGCTCAAAACAAACCGATCCAGAATGATGCCCGCTTCCCGCGATCCGACCTTGAAGATAAGGGGAACTCCGGCATCCACCTCCGCTTGAGTCACTGTGTAGGTTTGGCTGTCTTCGAAGACATTGTAGCTGTTAGCGGCTGGGACCTGGACCTGATTGTTGACAGATGCGGTAACGAAGTTCGTGCTGGTAGGATCGTTGACGAGATCACCGAAATCGACTGGCAATCGGAAACTGTTGGCGGAATTCGGGTCGCGATCGGTGAAAGTCTTGTCTGCCCGCCAACGATAGTACACGGAGTAAGTGCCTGGTTGGGTAAAGACCAAGGCATATTCGACAAAACTAGCCGAATAGGCGGTTTGATTAACGCCTTGGTTATACAAGCCGGCACCACTGCTGGCTGGGGGTTCATTGGTAACCACCCATTGATTCACCGGGTTTACCTGATTGGTGATCGATGCGTAGGCCTCGGCTTCAAAGGCGACGAACGTGGCGCTTGATCCTTGATAGATGGTCGTGGCGCGAAGATTGAGGAGAAGGGCGCAGAAAAGCCCAATCCATAGGAGTGATTGCTGAAAACGAGTAAGATATCTTTCAATCATAAGATTGGAAAAATCGACAGAGTTCGACAGAGTTAGGCCACCAGGACATGGCGGCGAATTTTTGGCTTGATGAGACAGAAGCAGGACCAAGCGAATTTGTCACTACCATTTTTTCACTTCCGCAACCCATTGACCGAAAGTAGTTTGAGTTGAGCACCTTGGGACGTTCTCCAAAAGGAAAAGGGCTCATAATGGACAAATACCTTTCGGGAGCGTCGTCGGAAATGAACAGTCTATCTTGGCTCCGGATCTCGGACCGCGTATGATTTGGACGTGAAAACGTTGCCCATTTGGGCTGAGAGCGCGAGCATTTCCTGACATGAGCGAATCCTCTGTATTTCTCCAGGGGGTGGTCCTCAACATTTATATGAGCATCGCGCGGTGTTCTTTGAAACTTCGCGCCTTGAATTTTCTCATGGGACAAAATGGGACGAAGAGTACGAGTGGTTGGCATTGAGGAACCCGAAACGGCACTCCATCCGGGAGCCGCCGCCATACTCCGATCGGCCTTACTGGAAGCCTCCCGGCACACGCAAGTCATTGTTACGAGTCATAGTCCGGATCTGTTGGATGATAAGGACATCGAACCGGAATCCATTATCTCTGTGACCAGCCGAGAAGGCGAGACCATTCTCGGCCCTGTTGACGAAGCCAGTCGCACCTCCATTCGCGATCATCTTTTCACTGCTGGCGAGCTATTGCGTCTGAATCAAATCTCCACGGATGAGGAGGAACACAAGAACTCGGTGGATCAAAAATTATTCGCATTTTAGTTGTTATGTCCCGCGTCCGTATTGCCGCAATTGTAGAAGGACATGGTGAAATGGAAGCCGTGCCGGTACTTCTTCGGCGTTACACCCAATCGATGGGGTTGGCTGGCAGGATCGATGTGGACCCCGTCATCAGGCAGTCGGCATCGAAGTTGTGTTCAAAAAATGAGCTCGAGCGTGTCGTCGAATATGCCAATCGAAAAATGGGTGGAAGCGGGGGAATCTTAATATTACTGGATTCTGACGGAAAATGTCCGGCCAAACTCGGGCCGTCCCTTCTGGGGCGGGTTCGGCAAGCATCGCGTGAGCTTCCCGTTTCCGTGGTAGTGGCTCATCATGAATTTGAAGCGTGGTTCCCAGGCCAGGTAGCGGCCCTTTATGAATTCGGGGGTTAGGCATCAAGATGTTCCACGACATTTATGATGATTGGGGTCTCGATCAGCGGCGTTCCATTTTCAAAGAGCCCGGCCTCGACTGGTAGGGGGCAAAGAGGACCTTGTTTTGACGTGCCATTGCAACAGTTTTCTTGAAACCTCGGACATGCCGTTGCTTTTTGCTCGATTTCGTTTTCCCAGTCGCGGGCAATCCTCTTTTGGTTTGCTGTTGGCAATCGCCCTTAGCCGGTTTCTGGCATCGGCAGTCCCTCCAGAACGGCTCCCACTGTGGTCTGGGCCAGCCCCTGTGGGCGGTGGAATTTTCACCAACGAATCTGCCTTTGTAACCCTCATTCGACCAGAAAGGCCGAATGGAGCGGCGGTGGTCATTTGTCCGGGAGGCGGGTATGGCGGGTTGGTGACTGGAGCAGAGGGTACGGGAATCGCCGTCTGGCTTAATCGTCATGGAATAGCCGGTGTCGTGCTCGAGTACCGTCTGCCACACGGCCGTTCGCAGGTCCCCTTATTGGACGCGCAGCAGGCCATCCGCACGGTCCGGACGCATGCCAAGGAATGGGGCATTCATCCGGCTCAGGTTGGGATCATGGGTTTTTCCGCTGGTGGCCACCTCGCGGCCACCGCCGCAACCCATTTCGATCTGGGGAATCCATCCTCGACGAATTCAATCGAGCGACAAAGCAGCCGTCCGGACTTCGCCATCCTCATTTACCCGGTCATTTCATTTGGAGAAAAGGGGCACGGTGGGTCTCGGGCGAATTTATTGGGTGCGAATCCAACCCCAGAAGAGATTGAGTTCTTTTCCAATGAGCGACAGGTGACGTCCAACACGCCGCCGACCTTTCTGGCGCATGCCTTAGATGATCGGGTGGTATCCGTTGAAAACAGTCGGCTGTTTTATCAAGCCCTACAGAAGAATGGGGTTGAGGGACGCCTTCTGGAGTTGCCGTCGGGTGATCATGGTCTGAATGGATATCAAGGTCCCATGTGGGACTCGTGGCAGCGAGAGTCGTTGCGCTGGCTTGTCAGTCGCGGGTTCATCCCGATGGATTAGGGGCCGCCTGCCACGCTGTTTCCGTCGCATGCGTCGATGACGAACGGTCCCCAGCGGGTTCAGCACCTTCTAGGTCAAGATGGAGTTGTTTTTACGCTTTACGGTGCCCTGGGGGAACTGGCCCCGCTCCAGGAGGTCGTCGAAGTCATGCGCCGCGAGCACCTGGGAAACGGCTTTGATCCAGGTCCCGGACTAAGCCCGAATACCCCGGCCATGAACTCCTACTTGACCACTCTTGGGTGGCACCGTTGATGGATCGCAATCGCGAACGAGAAATCAGGGTTTGATCGGCTCCAATGGACCACCGGGCCATCAATTTTCGCATGGGCAAGTGATACTTGTGTGAGCTTCTGCTTGACCCATACCGGCGATGCCAGCGTAGCCTTTCCTCTCACCGTCACGTTTGGGGTCAGGCTGGGAATTCCTGGCCAATCGTGGCGATTGGACAGCAAGCATGAGCAACAAGACTGAACCGATGGAAAAACGGCCGACAACGGGGGCGCAAGCGCCTGGAAAGCAGGGATTATACGATCCGGCAAATGAACACGACGCCTGCGGCGTTGGATTTGTTGCCAACGTCAAAGGCCGTAAATCCCACTCGCTGGTCGAACAAGGTCTTCAGATATTGCAGAATCTGGACCATCGCGGAGCCTGCGGTTCGGAAGTCAACACAGGAGATGGCGCGGGAATCTTGATTCAACTGCCCCATGAATTTATGGCTGAAGCAGCCACGGCGGTGGGAATCAACCTTCCGCCTGAGGGTCACTACGGCGTCGGTATGGTCTACCTACCGCCCGATCCCCGCCAACGGCGGAAAGTGGAACAGGCCTTTGAAAAGATTATCCATTCTGAGGGCCAGGATTTTCTTGGCTGGCGCACCGTTCCGGTGGATGGCAGTTCACTGGGTGAGACGGCTCGTGCCTCGGAACCGCATATTCGGCAGGTATTTATCGGTCAGGCGGCAGGGTTGGCGGATCAGATGGCCTTTGAACGAAAGTTGTTCATCATTCGGAAGCGCTCCTACTCGGAGATTCGTTGCTCGACGATGGACGGTGCCCAGTACTGGTACGTTTGCAGCCTTTCCAGTCGCACCTTGGTTTACAAAGGCATGCTACTAACCGAGCAGGTCGGCAAGTATTTCCCAGACCTCCGGAGTCCACTGATGACCACGGCGCTGGCCTTGGTTCATTCGCGTTTTAGCACGAATACGTTCCCGAGTTGGGGGCGGTCCCACCCCTATCGATTCATCGCACACAACGGTGAAATCAATACACTGCGGGGCAACATCAACTGGATGCGGGCACGTGAAGCCTTGTTTGCCTCGGATGCCTTTGGTGAGGATTTGCCGAAAATTCTGCCTATTGTTGATCCCAACGGCAGCGATTCGGCCATGTTCGACAACGTGCTCGAACTGCTGGTGATGGCGGGACGTTCCCTGCCCCATGCCATGATGATGATGATTCCCGAGCCGTGGGCGAATCATGAGTCGATGAGCGACGAGAAGAAGGCTTTTTACGAATACCACTCCTGCCTGATGGAACCGTGGGATGGCCCTGCCTGCATCGCCTTCACGGATGGAATTCGGATTGGAGCTTCGCTGGACCGCAATGGATTGCGGCCTTCCCGCTACTACGTGACCCACGATGACCAAGTGATCATGGCCTCGGAGGTTGGCGTTCTCGATATTGCTCCCGAGAACATTGCTCAAAAAGGGCGTCTACAACCCGGGCGGATGTTTTATATCGATACGGAGCTTGGGCGGATCGTGGCGGATCAGGAAATCAAGGACCAGATCGCTGGGGCGCAACCGTATCGTCAATGGCTGAATCAGCACCTAATTGAACTGGCGTCGCTACCCGACCCGGATGAAATACCGGAGATCTCGCACAAGACGGTGCTCCAGCATCAACAGGCATTCGGCTATACCTTTGAGGACCTCCGGATGCTTATGCTCCCGATGGCTCGCGACGGGGTCGAGGCTGTCGGCTCAATGGGGACCGATACGCCTCTGGCGGTTTTATCGGACAAGCCGCAGTCGCTTTTTAGCTACTTCCAACAATTATTTGCGCAGGTCACCAATCCGCCGATCGATTGTATCCGGGAAGAAATCGTGACCAGCGCGGTCACCACCATCGGTTCGGAGAAAAACCTACTGAATCCAGTGCCGGAAAGCTGTCACTTGATAGAGCTGAAGTCACCGGTCCTCACGAACGAGGAGTTCGCCAAGCTCAAGCACCTCAATCAACCCGGCTATAAGTCGATCACCCTGCCCATTCACTACAAGGTCGACAAGGGGGCCAAGGGTTTGGAGAAGGCGTTGCGCGACCTGTTTAAGAAGGCCAGTAAAGCCATTGAGGAAGGCATCAACATCCTGGTGCTTTCCGATCGCGGCTTAAATGCGCGGACAGCGCCCATTCCTTCCCTCCTGGCCGTCAGCGGCCTGCATCATCACCTTATTCGCGAAGGAACCCGTACCCGAGTGGGCCTTGTATTGGAGTCGGGCGAACCGCGCGAGGTGCATCATTTCTCGCTGCTGATTGGCTATGGCTGCGGTGCCATCAACCCATACCTTGCGTTTGAGTCTCTGGATGACCTGATTCGCCAGGGACTATTGGTCGGGGTGGACCACAAGACTGCCTGCAAGAATTATGTTAAAGCGGCGGTCAAGGGCGTCATCAAGGTCGCGTCGAAGATGGGTATTTCGACGATTCAATCGTACCGAGGAGCCCAAATCTTTGAGGCGATCGGGATCAACGAACAGGTTATCGACAAGTATTTCACCTGGACTTCAACGCGGGTGGAGGGACTTGGCATGGAAGAGATAGCGCAGGAAGTCGAGGTCCGCCATCGCCATGCCTTCCCGGGACGTCCCATGACACTTCGCACCCTGGATACGGGCGGCCAGTATCAATGGCGGAAAGAGGGTGAATATCATCTGTTTAATCCCGAGACCATTCACACCCTGCAAAAGGCGGTGCGAAACGGCGATTATGGAGCGTTTAAGAGTTACTCCAAACTGGTGAATGAACAGTTCAAGCATTGGGCGACGCTGCGGGGAATGCTGGACTTCAAACCAGGTACACCGGTCCCGATTGAGGAGGTGGAGTCGGTCGACTCCATTCTCAAACGCTTCAAGAGCGGAGCGATGAGCTATGGATCAATCTCGAAAGAGGCGCACGAGACCTTGGCCATCGCCATGAACCGTATCGGGGGGAAAAGCAATACCGGCGAAGGTGGCGAAGATCCGGCCCGGTATGTAGCCGAGCCCAACGGCGATTCCAAGAATTCAGCCATCAAGCAGGTGGCCAGTGGGCGCTTTGGCGTGACCAGTCTTTACCTGGTCAATGCGAAGGAGATCCAAATCAAGATGGCGCAGGGTGCAAAGCCCGGTGAAGGCGGACAATTGCCCGGCGGCAAGGTTTACCCGTGGGTGGCCAAGGTGCGTCACTCCACCCCGGGTGTGGGGCTCATTTCGCCTCCGCCTCACCATGACATTTATTCCATCGAAGATTTGGCGGAATTAATCCACGATCTCAAGAATTCCAACACAAAGGCCCGAGTGAGCGTGAAGCTCGTCTCTGAAGTTGGGGTGGGCACAATCGCCGCCGGGGTCGCCAAGGCGCACGCCGACGTGGTCTTGATCTCTGGATTTGACGGCGGCACAGGAGCTTCGCCACAAACCTCGATCAAGCACGCCGGGATTCCTTGGGAACTCGGCCTGGCTGAAACCCATCAAACGCTGGTCCTCAATAACCTGCGCTCGCGCATCACGGTCGAGACCGACGGTCAGCTCAAGACTGGGCGTGATGTGGTGATCGCCGCCATGCTGGGCGCGGAAGAATTTGGTTTTGCCACGGGGCCATTGGTGGCCTTGGGCTGCATCATGATGCGCGTGTGTCATCTCAACACCTGCCCTGTCGGAGTAGCCACACAGGATCCCGAGCTGCGGAAGCGGTTTACGGGCGATCCTGGCCATGTGGTTCACTTCATGAAATTCATCGCGCAGGAAGTCCGCGAATTGATGGCCGAATTAGGCTTCCGGACGGTAAACGAAATGGTCGGGCGGACGGACCGGATTGAGCCACGCAAGGCGGTTGATCATTGGAAGGCGCGAGGCCTCGACTTCAGCCGTATCCTTTATCAACCGGAAGCGGGACCCGAAGTCGGACGCTACTGTCAGGTTGCCCAGGACCATGGGCTGGAGAAGTCGCTCGACCTGACCCGCATTCTGGAGTTGTGTGCGCCCGCGCTGGAAAGGAAGGAAAAGGTACGAGCAACGATCCCGATTCGAAATGTTCACCGGGTGGTCGGGACCATCACCGGGAGCGAGTTGACGCGGCGCTTTGGGGCTGCGGGACTGCCCGATGATACCATTTCCCTAACTTTTGTTGGGCATGCCGGACAAAGCTTTGGAGCCTTCCTTCCTCCCGGCATGACTTTCGTGTTAGACGGGGATGCCAACGATTATTTCGGAAAGGGTTTGTCGGGTGGCAAATTGATCCTTCATCCGCCTGCTGCTTCCACCTTTGCAGCCGAGTCGAACATGATTGTGGGAAATGTGGCCCTGTACGGAGCGACAGCCGGCGAAGTTTACATTCGCGGGATGGCCGGGGAGCGCTTTGCCGTTCGGAACTCCGGTGTGACTGCGGTCGTTGAAGCCGTGGGAGACCACGGATGTGAGTACATGACCGGCGGAAAGGTCGCCGTACTAGGGCCCACCGGGCGCAATTTCGGTGCCGGTATGTCTGGTGGCGTGGCCTATCTTTACGATGAGCACCACGACACCGCGACCCGATGCAACCTGCAAATGGCCGCCATTGAACAACTCGATGCGAACGATGCCGAGACGTTGAAGACCATGCTGGAGAATCATGCCATCAATACTCGAAGCACACACGCGGCCCGATTGCTCAGGGAATGGGAGACCACCCTGCCCCGCTTTGTGAAACTCATGCCCAAGGACTACAAACGGGTCTTAACCGCCATCCAGCAGGCGACCGCCAGTGGCCTGACCGGTGATGAGGCGCTGAACGCTGCTTTCGAGGCCAATTCCAAGGATGCTGCGCGCGTGGGCGGCGGCTGAGCTGACTAACCAAGACCGATCCGAACCGATTCCGACCTGATCCTGAACGAACTCTAGCAATGGGAAAACCGACCGGCTTCCTCGAATACATCCGCGAATTGCCCCTGGACCGCGGAGCACAAAACCGCATTCGCGACTGGAATGAATTCCACGAACATCTGGATGAAAAGTTGCTGCGCAACCAAGGGGCGCGCTGCATGGATTGCGGCATTCCATTCTGCCACACCGGCAATCTGGTTAGCGGCATGGCGAGCGGATGTCCGATCAACAATCTTATCCCCGAGTGGAACGATTTGGTCTATCGCGGACTCTGGCGGGAGGCACTTGATCGTCTTCATAAAACCAATAACTTTCCCGAATTCACCGGGCGCGTCTGCCCCGCGCCTTGCGAGGGTTCCTGTGTTCTGGGCATCAACAGCCCGCCGGTGACGATCAAGAACATCGAGTGCACCATCATCGATCACGCGTGGGAGGAAGGCTGGGTCAAACCTGAGCCGCCCAAGAAGCGGACGGGAAAGAAGGTTGCAGTGGTTGGTTCTGGTCCTGCGGGTCTTTGCGCCGCCGCACAGCTCAACAAGGCGGGACATTGGGTGACCGTTTTCGAACGGGCCGATCGTCCGGGTGGCCTGCTCATGTATGGAATTCCCAACATGAAGCTCGACAAAAAAAAGGTTGTGCAGCGTCGGCTTAAGCAGTTGGAAAAGGAAGGGATCGCCTTTCGTTGCAACTGCGAAGTCGGCAAGGACCTGTCGTCGGCAGAATTGCTGGCTGAATTTGACGCCATTGTTCTTAGCACGGGTGCCACCCGCCCCCGCGATCTCCCGATCGAAGGGCGCTCGCTCAAGGGCGTTCATTTCGCCATGGAATTCCTGCACGGAAACACCAAATCCGTGTTGGACGGAAGTTCGGCCCCCATTTCCGCTGCGGGAAAAGATGTCATCATCATCGGCGGTGGCGATACCGGGACTGATTGCGTCGGCACCTCCATGCGGCACGGATGCAGGAGCCTGGTTCAGGTGGAAATTCTACCACGCCCGCCGGAACAGCGGGGCAAGGATAATCCGTGGCCCGAATGGCCGAAGGTCTATAAGCTCGACTACGGTCAGGAGGAAGCGGCGGCCAAGTTTGGGGCCGATCCTCGGGTTTACTTGACCACGGCCAAGAAGTTTATTGGTGACGATCATGGGAACGTAACGGGAGTCCATCTGGTCGAAATCAAATGGGAAAAGAACGAAAAAGGGCAGTTCGTTCCGGTCGATGTCCCGGGTACCGACCGAATCGTTCCCGCACAGTTGATCCTCCTGGCGATGGGATTTCTTGGGCCTGAACAGCCGTTGCTTGACTCGCTCGGTATCGAGCGGGACCCGCGTACCAACATCAAGGCAGAACACGGAAAGTACACGACCAGTATTCCGAAGGTCTTCGCCGCCGGCGACTGTCGGCGCGGCCAAAGCCTGGTGGTCTGGGCGTTTAATGAAGGCCGGGGTGCGGCCCGTGAATGTGACCGTTTTCTCATGGGGACGACCGAGCTTCCATAATGGGAAGAGGATGGGTGAGTTGGGCCTGTGGCATTTCCGTCCTGGCCCCGCGCTGGTGTTCAGCCTTACCGAAGGGAACTAAAATTGAACCTCCAAATTGGACTGATTGGCGACTATGATCCGGGGGTTCCTGCCCATCAGGCAATCCCCAGAGCCTTTGACCTTGTCTCGGCAAAATGGGGGATCGTCATTCAGCATCATTGGATTCCAACTCCTGAGATCAGTGACTACTTGCGTCTCGATGGAATGGATGGGCTCTGGTGCGTTCCAGCCAGCCCTTATCAAAGCATGGAGGGGGCATTGCTTGGCATTCGATTTGCTCGCGAAACTGGAAAGCCTTTCCTGGGAACTTGCGGTGGCTTCCAACATGTCATCATTGAGTATGCCCGCTCCGTTCTTGGCTGGGCTGATGCTGACCATGCCGAGACCGCACCCGGCGCTTCACGTCTGGTCATCTCTCCGTTAAGTTGCGAGTTGGTCGAAAAGACGGGCCAGATACACCTTCGATTCGGTTCCAAACTAGCCGCTGCCTACCCAAGCTTGGAGGTCGCGGAAGGCTACCGTTGCCGTTACGGTCTTAATCCGGCATTTCGCTCAAGACTTGAAGTGGGTGCCTTAAGAATAAGCGCTGAAGATAAACTCGGAGAGGTACGCGCCGTCGAGTTGGTGGGCCATCCTTTTTTTGTCGCCACCCTCTTCCAACCTGAACGAGCAGCCTTGGCCGGAAAGTTGCCGCCTTTGGTGGAACTGTTCGTCCATGCGGTGGCCGCCTGTAAAAGTAAGACCTCCCAACAATCATTCCCAACCGACGGGGTTTGACCCACGCGGTTTTGATGGGTGCCTGGATTTTGTGATGACGATCCTAACGGGTGCGATCGGTGGTTTTGCCCAGATGGTATCGGCCAGCGGCCTTGTCGGTGGTGGCCAATCCATGCTTTCCTGAGTCCGATGTTTTTCTGGCGCTTGCTGGTGGCACTCTCCCTGACCCTTGGGGTGATTGCAGGTCCCATTCCCGATACGGCTTTCCCGCAAGAGATCGCCGTTCGAATCACCCGCTCCCATGAACTTGAAGGAGCCATGCTTTTGAAACTTTGTGTGACGCGTGACGACGTGCCTTACGTGCTGACGTCCAAAGGAGTTGCCAGAGACTTCAATGGGCATTTGGCAATTGATCGATCGTTTCGTCCATTGGCCGGAAAAGTGCCTCTCGATATCGCCACGTCTCCCGGCGGGGTGCTTTATTACCTTTATAACGATGCCTGGCTAGCCAACGAGGATGCCGGGCGGCTGCAAGGAAAACTGGTCAACGGACGGTATCAGCATATCGGGGTAGCGCCCGACGGGTTGGTCGTTTTGGGTGGGACCGATGGATTTGCCGTGGCGGAGCAGGACAAGGTCATAGCGTTGGACGTCACGGTGACGGGTTCGCGACGCCTGATCAGTTTCGCACCGACTGGAATCTGGTTCAGCGACGGTGAGTCGGTCTGGAAACTCGTGGGGAGGCAGGCCGAGTTCGTCGGGAAGTCTTCGGGTATTCGAGTCTTGGACGCATCGGGTCCCGAGATTGCCGTAGTAACCGAGAATGGCCTGCAATCTTTTGCGCGGAAGACTGGGTTATTGTCCCAACGTTTGCCCAGTCGGGACATTCGTTCGCTGGTCCACGGTCCGGGCGGATGGTGGGCGGGAACACCGAAGGGGGTCTTCTTTGCCTGGGATGGATCCGCTTCGACATGGGCTGGACCCAGCGGAGGACCGAGCGCCCCTCCACCGTCGGTTCGGTACTTTGCCGGTCGCCGGTGGCTGGCGGATGACCAAGTCATTGGTGTCCAACCCGATTCGAATGCCACGGTTTGGGTGCTGACCCAGTCTGCCCTTCAAGCGATTCGGTATTCGAGCATGACCATGGCCGAAAAGGCGGTGTGGTACGAACAGTTGGTGCGCTCCCGGCATATGCGCTACGGACTGACTGCTGAGCGGCACCTGCCCGTGTCGGGCGATGTCTCCTCCAGTGAAATGATTGATACTGACAACGATGGGGGATGGAGCAGCTATTGGCTTGCCAGTCAGGCCTTTCGCTATGCGGTGACGCATGAACCGAAGGCCAAGGCATGGGCCTGGGAAACCTTTGATGCCCTCGAACGATTGCAAAGCATCCATACCAATACGGGATTTCCGGCACGGACGATGGAGCGAACCGGGTTCAAGGTCTCCGACCCTGACCGGTGGAATGTGGCTCCGGACAGTCGTTGGGAATGGAAAGGGACCACCAGCAGCGACGAGATCGCCTCCCACCTATTCGCCTATGCGGTATTGTGGGAATGCGCTGCGGAATCTCCACCCGAACGAGACCGTATCCGTCAAGTCGTCGACCGAATTGGCACCCATATCCTGGACCATGGGTTGTACCTTGTGGATGTCGACGGGAAGCCGACCCTTTGGGGGCGATGGCATCCCGAGTACGTGAATGCCTTTCCAGCCACGGTTTTTGATCGACGATTGAACTCATCCGAAATCATTGCCCTGCTGCAATTTGCCTATCGGGTAACGGGATCTGAGCGGTACAAGAGCAAGGCATTAGAACTGCTGGACTCGGAGGGCTACCGCAAGAATATCGGGCTGCCCATGGGGCAAATGGGAGTTGCACCGGTGATTCATCAGGGAGTGGAACTCGGGGATAGCTGGAACCATAGCGATGACGAGTTAGCCTTTATCACCTACTGGGTGCTGTGTCGTTTCGCCCTCACACCCGAACTAAAGGCAGAATACATTACGGCAGTAGCGGATCATTGGCAGCTCGAGAGAAACGAGCGCTATCCTTTTTGGAACTTTGCCGCCGCCGGGTGTGGCGTGCGTGAGTTTGATCCAGAAGGTGCACTTTGGACGCTGCGTGGCTTTCCGTTGGATACGATTTCCTGGCGGGTCGAAAATTCGCAGCGTCAGGATTTGACTCGATTGCCGTCTAACTTTCGGCAGCAGGAGTTGGCGGAGTTACTTCCGCCGGGAGAGCGCCAATACGTCCGATGCAATACCCAACCCTTTATCCTCGACGGTGGCGACGACGGTCACACCGAATTCGCTGGCGACGAATATCTTCTGGGATACTGGATGGGCCGATTTGTGGGGGCAATTGGGGAATCAGCACGGTGAAATGGATGGCTCTATTCGGGACCCGATCAAAAACGTACTGCCTAATCCAACTGAAGCCGTCGTCGAATCCAGGGCCATGAAACGAATCATCGCAAGAATCGCGGTCATTTTTTCGGCCGGGTCGCTGGTTTGTTGTCTAACGATTATCGGTCTTACGGGCTGCTCGGCATTGATGCCGCATGAAATCCAAGTGATGGAACGGCAGGCTTCTGCCAATGCCGCCTGGTTGCGAGCGGAGAAACCGGAGGCTTTCCGCACAATGACCGTCGGCGATCGGAAAATGCATTATGTCGAAGTTACCGATGCCGATCCGAAACCGCTGATTCTCTTCGTTCACGGATCACCGGGTGATTGGTCGGGTTGGTCACAGTACCTCACCGACGCCGAATTGCAGCAGCGAGCCCACCTGATTGCCGTAGACCGCCCGGGCTTTGGGGATTCGGATGGTGGCAAGGTCGAACGGTCTCTCTTCAAACAATGTGAAGACATCGCACCGCTGCTGGACAAGGCGGTCCCGGGTCAGCGGGTGATCGTGGTTGGGCATTCATTTGGTGGCCCGGTGGTTTCCCGCCTCGCCATGGATTACAGCGGCAAGATAACCGATGTGGTGATTCTGGCCGGTTCCATTGATCCAGAGCAGGAGCACACGAAGTGGTACCAATACCCTGCGGATTGGACGGTATTTTCCTGGATGCTACCGGATGGTTTGGTGGTAGCGAATCGGGAGATTCGGGCGTTGAAACCGGAACTAAGCCGTATGTTGCCACTGTGGTCGAACATCACCCAGCGAGTCACGGTGATTCAAGGAGAGAAAGACGATTTGGTTCCGCCTGAGAATGCCGATTTTGCGGAAAGGATGTTAACGCGAGCGGCGTCGGTCCATATCGTGCGAATCCCAGAAATGAACCATTTCATACCATGGACCCGATACGAAGTGGTAAAGGCGGAACTATTAAACCATTTGAATTCGCTCCCTTTTCCTTGAATAACGGAGACTTAGGACTCTGGACCGCGTGGAAGGATATTGTCCCACGCCAAGTTTAAGAAACGAACCACCGCCCGATCCCAATTGTCTGACGAAGGTGTAAATTACACTCGGGATTGATTTGTTGCTAATGAGATGGGGCAGAGTCGGAGGTCCCGGAGGCCGAAGACCGTTGAGTCCGCCAAGAACTTAAACTTTCTGGCTCCATCCTGGCGTTTGGGACCAAATCGATCGCGATGCTGTACAAAGATATTGTCGACCCACGCTCGACTGCCGATCACCGCTCCGTCGGTAAAATAGCGGACTCGACACCGGACAAAATCGCCCCAGGAAAGCTTTCCTTTCCGAGCAAAGACTTCTTTGACCTTCTCAGGGTCAATTCCCGACCGAATCGTCGGCCCTTCGGTTCCTTGAACACCTTCAGTCATTCCTTCT
>CAILNN010000185.1 GCA_903835555.1 uncultured Verrucomicrobiota bacterium | reverse complement strand
CGCTGGAATCGAATCAACGTTTCGCCCGACACCAACGGAGCCGGACGTCTACGAAGTCGAATACAGGCCGAATCCACATCGGGCGCGGGGAAAAAACAGGACCCGGGAATCCGGAAGGATGATTCCGCAGCGTAGCGCCAGCCGATCAGCAGGGATAGGAGCCCATATTCAGCTGTTCCCGCCCGCGCCTGTATGCGTTGGGCCACCTCCAGTTGTAGGGTGACCACGATCAGCGACGGTGCCGTTGGACGCAATGCAGCATCGACAAGAAGCGGCGATGCCACCGAATAGGGCAGGTTGGCGACGAACTTAAAGTCGGTCCAATCCTGCTGCATCTCGCGTAGGACGGCCAATGCGTCCCCAGGCAGAAGGGTTAGCCCTGGTTGATCGGCGAATCGTTCCCGAAGCACGGTTACCAGGCGTTGGTCCATTTCAATCGCCGTGACCGGACATCCCGCTCCCAATAAAAGTTCGGTCAGCGGTCCCAGTCCGGGCCCCACCTCTAAAATCGGACTCGGTGCGGCGAGCTCCGCCGCCTGAATAATCTTCCGCAACTGATTGCCATCATGCAGGAAGTTTTGTCCCAGCGACTTGGTCAAGCGCAGGTCATGCGCCGTCATCAATCGCCGCATTTCCGTCAAAGTCATGGAGTTGACGCTTTCTCGTCTCTCTTCTTCTTTTTGGCCTTCTTTGCCGCAGCTTTTAGGTCAGCGATTTCGCGTACGATTGTTTCTCGGATTACATCCGTGACGGCGACCAATGCCTTCTTGAGCTGGTTCCACGAGATGATCAACGGCGGTGTCAATGAAATAACCTCCCCAAATTCACCTTCCGGCAACACAATGTACCCTTGTGCCAAAAGCTCCTTGACGGCTGCCAAGGCAATTTTCGGTTCCGGTCGGTTCTCCGAATTGCGGATTTCAATGCCAATCATCAGCCCTTGATGGCGGGGTAGGAGCGAATAACTGCCAATCGTAGCCGGTATCGATGACAAATGCATAGCGACCAGTTGTCCCATCTCTTCGCAGTGTTCCACCCATCGACCTTTGCGAAGTTCCTTAATCTGTGCCAGTGCCATAGCACAACCCACTGGATGCCCTAAATAAGTGCTGGTATGAATGGCTTCTCCCTGAGATGGAGGCCATGCGTCCATCACCGCCGTTTTCCCGACACAAGCGGATAACGGAAATCCCCCCGTCAGCGCTTTCCCCAGGCAGATCAAATCCGGGACGACGCCAACGCGGTCGGTGGCAAACCAAGTGCCCGTCCTCCCAAATCCAGTGTAAATCTCATCTAAAATAAGCAGAGCCCCATGTCGGTCACACCAGTCTCGCAGCCTCGGGAGGAAATCACGGGCCGGAATCCGAATACCACCTCGTGCCTGAATCGGTTCGACCAGCACCGCCCCGATCGGTTCAGTAGAAGCGATCCTATCCATCCTCTCTAAAATTGCCACCATTCCGTCGCACTTGCCAAATGGCCAGCCCGGACAATTGCAATCGCCACAACGCGGATACGGAACAAAATGTCCAAATTCCCTCAACTGAGAGCGAAAATGGTCTCGGAAAAGCCCTCGATGAGTTCCGGCAAGTGCCCCATAGCCCAGTCCATGATAGCCCCCTTCAAACGCGATGATGCCTGGACGCCCCGTCGCCAAAAGCGCTGTTTTCAGGGCAATTTCCACGGATTCTGATCCCGACGTTCCAAAGATAACCTTCCCAGCACTGGCCGAACTGCTGCTGCCATTGCGAGTTTCCCACCATCCGAAAGTGAGATTGACCAGTTCCTCAGCCAACTGCGCTTTTAATGCATGCGGATGAACATCTCCCATGGCATGGAGGAGCTTTGACATCTGCCGTTTTCCCGCAGCAACCACGGCCGGGTTGGCATGGCCGCAAGCCGCGACTCCAAAGGCCGCCGTCAGGTCGAGGTAACGCCGCCCCTGGTCATCCTCCACCCACAACCCTTTGGCCTTTTCCCAGACGATCGGCCAGCCTCCAGCAGGGTCGATGTACGTGACATTGCGTGACTCATATCGCCGCAACCGTCTTAACGTTTCGGAGTCATCCATAATCTAGGCTTCGGACCCCATTCCCCAACCCCTACGGGGTTGTGTATCAAAGCCCAGGGTTGGCCCGCTTTGGGGCCTACCCTGGGGAATGGGCGAAAGGGGCACTCAACCCCAACGGGGTTGCGCAGGGGTATCGTCGGTATGCTTCCGACTCTAACGTTGAAACCAGCAGCGCTCCTGCAATGAAATCGATTCCTAAACCCGTTTCGGAAACACGGCCCGAGTCGAAACATAAAGAATACAAGAATACGATTAAACTCCCCGGGCATCCGGTGCCCAGACGTATTTGTGCATCTGCAATTGGAAACGAACCGGCAGCCCATCAGCCACAATCTGTTCTGCCAATTCTTGTAGGCTCAACGGTGTCTGACCATCCGGCACCGATTTCAACGATGAATGTCGCTGTTCAGGTCGCAACGGTGCCACCCACGAGAACAAAATGGGACAACGTCGAGCCAGTTGATGTTCATCCAATGTCTTTTTTGCCCAGGCATAGTCTTCCACGGTTCCGATCACAAACTTGACCTCATCCGATGCTTTCAGATGCGGAATATTGGCCCATCGATTTCTGTCGACCTCCCCGCTCGACGGACACTTGAGGTCCATGATCCGTCGGACCCGCGAATCCAAAAGGGAAATATCATGCGCTCCGCTTGTCTCAACCAAGACCGTAAACCCTTGATCGCACAGCGCCCGCATGGCCACCGCAGCGCCCGGTTGCAATAGCGGCTCGCCGCCAGTGAACTCCACCACCGGCAATCGATGAAGGGCATTGCCAGCCAATGGAAGCGGGGGCGTCTCCCTCCAAGGGGCCGAAAGTCGGAGAATTTCAGCCTCGATTTCTTCCCAGCTTTTTCGTGCCCCTTCGGTAAAGGCGTAAGCCGTATCGCAATACGAGCAGCGCAGATTGCACGCCGTCAACCGGACAAAAACACACGGCAATCCGGCAAAGGTGCTCTCTCCTTGCAGGGACAGATAAATCTCGTTGACAACCAAGCTCGTCGACACAGCACTCTCATAGCCGATATCCTCCTGGCAAGCGAGCAGAACGAGCGCCGCGATAGCGGAGCCCAGGTTACAGTTGCTCCGAGTCGTAGCGCTTCAGCGAACCGTAGTTGCCTCAAATCTGCAAACGCCGCTGCGGTCAAAAAGGCCAATGAAGGCCCGCCATCACCTGTAAGCCCTCGGTCATATTCAGGTTCGCTTCATGGCCCCCGACGCCATACCGCTGGTGTCCCAGCGACATAATCTGGGCTCCGACATAGATATCCGCGTCTTCCTGGACAAAAACGTGGAGTGTGGCTCCCACATAACCGCCGAATACGGTGTTCAATGTGCCATCGCTCCCGGATGAATTTGATTTGCTTCCGTCCGCAAAGGTCAGGCTTTCATTGAACGAATAGCGTTCATCCAGCAATCCGGCGGCACCGCCCGCGCTTAGGGAGACGCTTAGTCGTGAAAGCAGTGCCCAATTAACAGTCGGTCCAAAGCGAAGGAGGTAGAGAGAACCGTCCAATTTTCGACTGCCGGAAACGGTTCCGGCGACCGCATTTTCTGTTGGCAGGGCGGTAGCGACATCCGAAATAAC
The DNA here is from genome assembly GCA_903835555.1 of uncultured Verrucomicrobiota bacterium. Classification (GTDB taxonomy): domain Bacteria; phylum Verrucomicrobiota; class Verrucomicrobiia; order Limisphaerales; family UBA9464; genus CAILNN01. The sequence goes on along the minus strand of CAILNN010000185.1, from coordinate 1,862 downwards.
CGGCCCCTGTCCGGTTGCCGATCCGCTGTAGGGTGCCTGAGGAACGATAATTCCCGCCGTGGTAAATTGCTGAACCGTTCGTTGGGCAACCGCCGCCATGGTATGGTTATCGGATAGCCCGATAGGCTGCCATTGGAAGCCGAGTTCCCAACCAATCTTCGCTGACCCAAGCTGATAAATCTTCCCACCATAGGCCATATCCAGTCCGGCTGAGGGCGACTCATACTTTTTCGTTTCATCATTGATGGTCGTCGCAGTGGTCGAGTGATAGGTCAGCGTTTGATTCTTTGCATTGTACTGGCTTGCGTTGGAATACCCCCACAGAGAAGTGACACCTCCAGCATCCCCAGTACTGTCCACCCGTACGAAACCATCGTCATAAAGATGGTTGACCCCGCTAACCCCAGGCGCACCGGGGGCCGCACTGGGAACCCCGAAACTACCGTGAGTTGAAAATTGAGCACTGACATTCAATGTTGTCATTGCACCAATCCGAAATTCCCGTGTCCATCCCTCGTCGTCACTGGCGAGGGTGCAGAATCCCATCGAAAGGCTGATTGAGGCCCACGCCCAAGTAGGGAGCGTCGTTCGTTGCGTTGGAGAGATCATGATAGGTTAGGGATTCTGAAAGACTTTGTAGAAACGGACTGCCCTATTCGATGGAGCGGATGTCGTTCGTGGAGGCCCCGAATCAATCCATTGGGTGCGACTACCCAACGCGGTCACCGACGGTTGTGAGACCACTGCGTTCGTGAAAGACGGGTTGTCCGCGTAGGCCACCGTGTAGCTCTGTCCAACCGTGCTGCCGAACTCAAGGAGGAATGCTCCGGAACTCAACCAGGCGGATTGACCCGGTACCAATGACCCAGAAGTTGGTAACGCCGGAACATTCCCCGGCTGCGCGACGGCAGAAAAAAGAAGGTTGGTGAGCGGTTGGCGTTGCGGAACAAAAAAGTGAAGGAGGATGTCCACGGTGGAACCGGGATTGAGAGTTCCGCCAAAATAGGCGAACGGGGCTCCCTGATTGGTCCCGACGCTATCGAGGAACAGATTTGTCAGTCCGTTAAGCACCAATCGAATCCCCGTGATGGAATTGGGTCCTGGATTCAATACCTGCACCGTCTGTTCCATTGTACCGGTCTGGGGGTCAAAGCGTTGGGTTGAGGCGGACACAACTTGCAATAGGTTGGTCGACGGGCCACCAACGGCCACAGACAGATCGGCCATGTTATTATTCGAATTCGGATCCACATTGCCTGGAGCAGACACCGAGTTGGACAGGTCAAACTGGCCGCTCGCGGATGCGCTTAGCGTCAATTGAAAATTGGTCGCTGATCCCGCGTTGAGCGATGCAAAAAGCACGGTAAGAAGTTGGTTGGTAAACGAGTAAACCAGATTGGTGGGTGAAATTCCCACGAAACTCAGCTCGGACGGGATGTTCAACGTTGCGGTGGGTTCCAGGGCTTCATTTGGCCCGGCGTTGGTGATGCCTGCCGTGTAGGTTACCAGATCGCCCATCAAAAGATTGGTGACAGGCCCGGCGAGCTGGGCTCCCAGATCCGCTGTTCCGGTCGTGACCGCGGTCAGATTGGTTGTAACCAGGGTGTCGATTTCTGCCAAATTCGTGCTGGCGGTTGCCGTGATCGAGAGCACATTGGTCAGTGTGGCGAGCTCGGTTGCCAAAAAATTGATCGTCAAGGTCGCGGTATTGCCACTGGCTAACGCACCGACATTCAAAATCACCGTTCCCGGAATGGACGTGTTGACTGTCCCAACAGTGGTGGACGCGGATTGAAGCCCCGTCGAGTCGGGGAGTGTGTTGGTGATCAACATTCCGGTGAAATCCGAGAAGGAGGTGTTCG
>CAILNN010000184.1 GCA_903835555.1 uncultured Verrucomicrobiota bacterium | reverse complement strand
TTTTCGTCAAATAATTTGAATCTATCATATCTGCAAACATCGAACTATTTATGTTCAAGAATGCGACATTGGCTGCTAACAACAAATATAGCCACAACGGAATCGTCCGTGAGCACGACTATTTCCGTTCAGTACCATCCGGTTAAGCCGAGTGGGATTCGGTGTAAAACGCTGTCAATGAGCGGAATGGAAAGGCGAAATCGTGTGATCGATTCCGACTTCATTTTGCGATTTTCACCAGCAGTCAGCATGCCAAACTCGCTGCATGCCCACCGGAAAACTGATTTTTTCCCAAATCACCGAATGGATTCATCCCGAGCAATTTCGTCGCTGCGTCCAACGTTACGAGGGAAACTATAGAGTTCGCACCTTTCCGTGTTGGGACCAGTTCTTAGCCATGGCCTTTGCTCAGCTGACTTATCGGGACAGCCTCGCGGACATTGAAGTGTGTCTACGTTCCCGCCCGGAACAGCTTTACCATATGGGTTTTCGCTCCACCATTGCTCATAGTACTTTGGCCGAGGCGAACGCTTCACGGGATTGGCGCATTTATTCTGATTTGGCACAGATTCTCATCAAGAAGGCACGCCGACTTTACCAAGGCGAGTCGCTCGGGGCCGAATTGGAGCAGACCGTTTACGCCTTGGATTCAACAACGATCGACCTGTGCCTGAGCTTGTTTCCCTGGGCGCGTTTTCGCGCCACCAAGGCGGCGATAAAGCTTCATACCCTTTTGGACCTACGCGGTTCGATTCCCACCATGATCTCGATTTCAGACGGTAAACAGGCCGATATGCGCGTTTTGGACGACCTGATTCCTGAACCCGGTGCATTTTACATCATGGACCGTGGCTATCTGGATTTCCAGCGACTGTACCGCTTGGCGTTGGCGGGCGCGAACTTCGTGACCCGCACAAAAGCCGGAGTGATATTCCGTCGCCAGGAATCCCACCCGGTCGATACCGCAACGGGCGTCAGAAGTGACCAGGTGGTGATACTTGGAACAAAGCGAAGCAACGGAAGATACCCTGATCGACTGAGACGGATCAATTATACGGACGATGAGACAGGCAAACACCTGGTCTTCTTAACCAACAACTTTGACCTTCCCCCGCTTGCCATCGCCCACCTCTATAAGTGTCGTTGGCAGGTTGAATTGTTTTTCAAATGGGTAAAGCAGAACCTCCGAATCAAGCACTTTTTTGGAACAAGCGACAATGCGGTTAGGACACAAATCTGGATCGCCATCTGTGTCTATGTTGTGGTTGCCATCATTCGCAAGGAATTGCGGTTGGAACTCGGTTTGTCCCAGATTTTCCAGGTTTTGAGCGTCAACGTGTTTGAGCAAATCCCTCTGGATCAACTGGTTACGCAAATTAGATACCAAAATGTTGGACCTGAGATTTGTAACCAGTTGATGCTGAAGGACTTTTAACCGGATGGTTGTGGGCTAAAACAGCCCAATGGTGAAGGGGGAACCGGATGAATACCGAAGGGACCAAAATCACTTTCATGGACGACTTCTATCAACCTCATGCGAAACAGCAATAAAGC
>CAILNN010000183.1 GCA_903835555.1 uncultured Verrucomicrobiota bacterium | reverse complement strand
TGTCTATATGCGCCAGCCAAAACAGGCGGGGGCGAGGCGCGACGAGGGAGCATATTGCGACGAAATACGTGACCGAGGAGCAACGAAGCCCCCGCCTGTTTTGGCCAGCAGATAGGCAAATGCATTTTGAAAACACGGCCCAAAGGCGGCTCCTTGGCTTCACGCCCTTCGGCTACGACGGTGTGAACCCCAATTGGAAATCGATCACCACCGCTGTTGCATTATCCCTCGCCCCACGAGACAGGACCGCTTCCACCAATGCCGCTGCTGGGTTGGCCACCACCGACACCGGTCTCTCAAGAATCTCGATGATGTCCCGATCATAAAGCTCCTCAGTCACCCCGTCGCTGCACACGAGAAAGCGATCCCCCGGTTCACAGTCCAGTTGACCCACCTGCGGAGTTACGAATTGGTTTTGACCACCCAGCGCCTTTTGCAAAATGTGCCGTCGCGGATGCGACCGTGCCTCCCGTTCGTTGATTCGCCCTGTCCGATACAGCCAACCCACGTGCGTGTCGTCCTCCGTTAATTGCCGGAATCGTCCGGACGCCGCCTCGAAATGGTAAATGCGGGTATCCCCGATATGGGCAAAAAACACCCGTCGACCACTGAACCAAATCAAGCTGAAGGTCGCCTCCATCCCCAAACACTCCTCATAACTGGTGCCCAGATAACAAAGCGCTCGATGAATGTCATCAAACAGGCTGTTGAAGAACGCCGTGGACTTTGTCGAAAGGTCGGCGAGAGCAATCCCCCGCCACAGCGGCAGCATCTTGGTCAATTTATCGACCGCTATTCGACTCGCGTACTCTCCTGCCCGGGCTCCCCCCATCCCATCGCTGACAGCAAACGCAAACGGCGTATCCCCTAATTCCGATTCCCCTTCCTTCCCCAGTAATTGAACGTCGAAATTGGCCATCCGAACCGCCAGGAAGGCATCCTCGTTGTTCTTGCGCACCTTTCCCCGGTCCGTACGACCACTCCAGCGCAATCGAAAGGGCGTCGAACTCATGGTGCAACTGCTTTGGCTGAAGTGGCGGACGATCCGTCCGATGAAACTGGAGGTACAGGAGTTGTAACCCCGCTACCCGGCAAAAGCGTGGAAAGCTCAAAATCAATCAGGCAAAACCGCCCGTCCTTTTGTCGATAGGTCACATTCCGCACGTCCTGATCATCATGCCGAACTCCAAACTGTTCCAGCTCATCAAATAATTCCTTCTGCCGAGCCGCATCCAGATGTTCCACGCGCGAACCGCAATTCGTGGTCACAATTCGAAGGCGTTCCGGGTCGGCCTCCAGCAACCGGGGAACAAATGAACAACCACGTGCCTCCAGATGCTTAAGCACCCGCACCTCATTATCGAATCGTTCCCGGGCTTGATGCCCCCGGTACGTCTTGAGCACCCGGCCATCGAAGCTCAGGTAAACCGTCGCTCGGAGGGTGTCTTTGATTTGAAGCATGTTTCGAGGGGGAAAATCACTGCGGTCAGCGGACCCGGCCACTGTTCGCAAACCCGACTTTCGTTCCACCAGCCTATTCCGCCAAGAATTTCCCTCCCCGAAGCGCCAATCAGTTTGAGTCACCGAATCAATCGGAGGGACCGTAGCTGCCACTGGTTCTGGTTAATTCATACCCGTACGTTACGGCGTTTCTTTTGTAGATTCCTCAGTCCTCGGCGCTTCGCCCTGGGGCACTTTTGGCGCAACAAACTGCAAGCTATTTGGGAAACACGCCCTGGGTAAATTGCACAAAGTGGTCTATCATCGAACGATTGAGTGTCGTTCTTGTCATTTTCTCTGCTGTTTCTTTCTTAACCTATGGCACGGCCTGTTTTCTGCACCCGCGGCTGAAGCAAGAATTCAATCGATATGGGTTCGGTCCCCAACGCACCGTCATCGGCGGACTTCAAGTGTTGGCCGCTGTGGGATTATTCGCAGGATTTAGCCAACCGTGGATGGGGAAGGCGGCCGCAGGGGGCCTTGCATTGATGATGTTAGTGGCAGTCGCCGTTCGAATTAAAATACACGACAACTTTCTTCAAACCCTGCCTGCTGCAACCTATCTTGGAATCAATGGGTATCTCTATTGGATGGCTTTTTGAGCGATCCAAGATATCGCCCTAGACCCGCAAGGATGTCCGGTTCAATCGGCAAGCGGTCCGGTTAAGAGAGCTCCGACTAACGCGCGTTCCGAAGGATAGGGTCACCTTCGCGTTTCAGCCGTTCGCCGAACCGAGGGACAGAAGTGCAATCGTCAGGCACAAGGTCAACATGGCGGCCGCAGGCATGGACTTCTTGAGCTTGTCCCCCACCTTGAAATGCATCGCGAGAGCACCCATCATCAGCAATCCCAAGCAAACGGCCGCAGGCTGCGCTACGCCGTGAATCCAAATGGCTGCAATCAGCGAAAGAGCAAGACCGACCTTCAAAATTCCCACGAGGCAAAAGAACCAGAAGGGTAAACCGTATGCAGCAAATTCTTCACGAAGGTTTTTGGCATCACCACCACGATACGGCGTGGTCTTCCCATAGCGCACGACCCAGACATTCAAGATGCCGATCGCAACGACCAATTGAATGATGTTAGAAACTATTTCCACAAAAACAAAGCTGCCCGCGACACGTGACCCAATTTCAAAACAAGAAGTGCAACGTCGTTGTCTGCGGCCAGGAGTCAATCGATAGACGACCCGTAAAAAGGCTTTCCGACCCCGACCAAAACGTCCCCACCGCAGTGCAGCGGGCTCTTCAGGATTTGGAGCACTGAGCTCTGCACGGCTCCTGCCGAGCCGGTGGCGGTCCGGATCACCCCAATTCCGCAAAAGCGAAGCCAAGAGGCCGTGCGCAGCACCGACGCTCCAGTCGGTCATTCTTGATGCCTTCTTTTGGCCTGCAACGGTGAAAATATGGCCTATTTACGGCCTTTTTCAACAGAATTTGCCGTAATTCTGGGTAACTCAGTGATACTCTTTGGTGTCAAAACCGGTGTCAGTTGACACCAAATCCAGAAACCAAAGATCAAAAGGGCTAGTACGGCATTGTGCCATGCCGTTCTCCTCGAAGGACCACATTTCGCATTCAATGTCGCTGATATTCATCAACCGATGGCTGCAAGCATGCCTGCAAGTTCTCTCACACCAACCGCCTCGATATCCTGGGTGATCGGGTAGCGGTCCTCACCGGAATAGACGACGAACGATCGCTTCGGCTTGATGTCCTCACGGGCACTGTGAAATCCCTTTTCCACTTTTGCCGATGACCCTCGTTTAACTTCGATGGCCCAGATGCCGTGCCCGCCGGGCAATTCAAGCAGAAGGTCGACTTCTGCGCCTGCTGCGGTGCGGTAAAAGCTCGCCATGGTGCGAACGGGGACCGCAGCCAAAAGGTTTTCGATGACAAACCCTTCCCAGCTCGCTCCTACCACGGGATGACCCGCAAGCGCATTGGCATCCTCGATGCCAAGCAGCGCGTGCACGAGACCACTGTCACGGACAAAGACCTTTGGGGACTTCACCAGGCGTTTGCCAGTATTGGTATGAAAAGGCGTCAGACGCCTTACCAGCAGCAGATCGACGAGAAGATCAATATATCGTGTGACGGTCGGCGCACTGATGGAAAGACTTGCGGCAAGGCGCGAAGCGTTGAGCAACGTTCCTTGCGAGTGGGCGAGCATGGTCCAAAGCCGTGCCAGTGTTTCCGCCGGGATGCGTGGGCCAAATTGGGGAACGTCGCGTTCCAGATAAGTGCGGATGAAGTTGACGCGCAGGGCAAAGCTGTCGGTCTCGCGTGCGGCGAGAAAGCTTTCCGGGAAGCCACCGCGCAACCATAGCCGGTTGACGGCGTCGAGGTCAGGTGCGGCTTCAATAACATCGAGCGGATGGAGGTCGACATATTCGATTCTACCGGCCAGCGACTCGCCGGATTGCTGTAACAGCTCGACCGATGCCGAGCCCAGAATCAGGAAACGACCTGTCCGATGTCCACGCCTGCGGCCCTGATCAATGAGTCCCCGGAGCGTCGCGAACAGCTCAGGTGCACGATGGATTTCATCGAGAATGACGAGGCGGTCTTCATAGCTGCTCAGGAACAGCTCGGGATCGGTCAGTTTGGCCCGATCTCTGGGGGATTCCAGATCGAGATAGAGAGCATTTCGGCCTGCGGCAACCTCAAGCGCAAGGGTCGTTTTGCCGACCTGGCGGGGTCCGATGATGGCGACGGCGGCTTGCCGCCCAAGGGCATAGCTAACGGTTCTAATGGCTCTACGCTCTAACATCCTAGCATATTAAACACATGACGTTCAATTTGCAAGGATAACCAGGGTCACTCCAGGGGCCAATGGATAATGGCACCACCGGTGATTTCCAATCCCCTGAATCTCCATCCATCCGATCTCGCCCATGCCCTCGCCATATTTGAGGGGTTGGATACGAGTCGCGTGGTTTCGTGCTTCTGCCAGTATCTTCAAAAATCGGGGCGTCCGATTACACTCGCTATGGCGGAAGAGCGCATGTTTGCCAAGCTGAAAAATCCCGGCTTCCTGGCAGACATGCGTCCGCTACCATCCGCAAAAGTCCTCCAAGAGGCCGTTCACCCTATCGGCGAGCGATGGAAATATAAGCACCTATGCCGGAAGCTGCTTTAGTTCGACTTTATTAGGCTTCTGGCAAAAGTCAAAGGTCATTCACTTCAATTGCGACACAGACCATCAACCGGGGAACATGCTGAAGGCATGGCAGCTAATAGCCGGTGGTTGAGCGCAGCGACACCACCGGATCACCGGAAAAGCAGGCCCTGCACCCCGGAGGAGTGCCAGCACCCGCAATCTCGACTGTGGGCTGGCATTTGTGCGATTGACCGATACTCCGGGAGCATTGGAAGGGTGCCTGGATAGATTGGCTTGCATCCCTTCAGGATGCTGAAATTAACGAATCGTTTGATCCGGTGGTATCGCTCATGCCTCGCTCGACCACCGGCTATTTGCTTCCATGCCTTCAGCATGGCCGATATTGACTTTCCTTGCCGATGAATTAACTGCTTACTGGCTAACATGAAGAGCCTAACAAAGTAGAATTAGCAGGGCCTCTAGCTTGGGTCCTATGGCAACGCATGCAGGGGGAGCATTCTCTTTGAGCTTGGTGCGCTGGTAGCGCAGCACACGATTATCTATATGACCAAGTTAGCGTTGCAGATGATGACGTGATATCTGTGACACCGAGTCCACTATAGTAGTCGAAGCATTCTGGGCCAGCTTGGCCAATACAGATCGAGGCATCAAAACCAAGCGTGATGCATAAGAGAATCAAATAATAACACGAGCGCAAAAAGCGGTTCATATATTGACGGTAAGGTCGCTTTTGCAAGTGCGGTTTAGGTCACTGAAGATTGCCTCATGCCAAGTTATCCACCCCTGCTTTGGCCTGGGCAGCGCGGCGGTCTCTTCCAGGGTACGTCGGCTGTGTCGCAGACTCTTAGTCTGCTTGGCGGTCCGAACCACGCCAATTCCGCACAAGCGAAGCTATGTCGCCGTCCGCAGGACCGAAGCTATGTCGCCGTCCGCAGGACCACTTAATAATCTTGAGCCTTGTTCATCACCGCCGAATTCCAGGCCCCTTTCATCCCGGGTGTATTCACCCGGGGCGGTGCATCCAGCGGAATTCCGTTCATGCTCATCTGAGAGGGCGAGGGCTGGGTCGGTGGGCCACCTGGCTGTTGACCACTCTTCTGCGCCTGTTGGGCCAGTTTCTGCCGGATGCCGTCCAATTGCTGCCCGACGGCCTCCGCTTTGCCCGCTGTCCCCGGAGATGGGCTGAGCGATTGCAATTCGTTCAACGCCTGCTCCGCGCCCTCCAGTCGGGCGGCTTGAGACTCCATCGATTCTTTCGGTCCCGGGCTTTGCATTAGTTGGTTGGCCAACTTGTCCAGTGCCTGAACCAATTTGTTCTGCGTTTGCTCCGCTTTTTTTGGTAGCCCCGTATCCGATGGCTTCAGTTCCCCCGCTTGTTGATAGAAATCAAGAGATTGACTCAACATCTGGGTTTGTTGCTCCAGGTCGGCCTGTTCGCTTTGCTGCGACAAATCATCGCCTTGCTCTTCCATGACCTCAGCTAGCCGACGATTGATCGCATCCAACGTTTTCTTCGCCGGTTCGTGGTCCGGGACTTTGTTCAACGCCTTTTCTACGAACTCTTTGCCCATCCGCAGCACCGCCAGTTTCTCGCGTGGCTGCGGAATTCGCGGTTCCAAATCCAGCAGGTGTTGTGCGTGCTCCGTCATCGCTTGTGCCATCCGATGCAGGGCCTCCTCCACCGCCTTCTCAATGTTGGCATCGCCTGGTTTCAGTTGATGTGCATCCTCCAACATGCCGACCCCTTCTTCTATGTCCTTGAAATCGGGACGCAGGATTGGAGCCTCCCGTGGTCCAGGAGCGACATAGCGCATGCTCTGAGCCTTGCGGCTTCCTTCGCGTGCCAACGTATCGGCGAGTTGATCGCGCGACTGTTTTTCACCCGCCTTCGCCTCGGAGTTCTCCGGAGCTACCTCCAAAGCCTCGGTATATTTCCCAAACGCGTTCCGCAGCGGGTCCAGCTTTTGCGCAGGGGGTAAATTCGGTTGCTGGGCGGTCTGAAGATTTGTTTTTCCCGCCGCTAACAAAAGCTGCAACAACTGTTGCTGCACAAAACTGCGGTTGGATTTGGCCATCGCATGCTGCTCCTCGCCCAAGACGAGGTCATAATTCCTAATCGACTCTTTCCAGTGTGAAATGGTATCATCCAGATTGATCTTGGCTGCTTCCAGCCCTACCTGATATTCAGCATTTCCTTTTTCAAATCGCGCCTGTCGCACCAGCGATCCGCGGCCTTCCGTTTCCGCGCGGTCAAAGGAAAGCAATGCTTCCTCGTAGTGTCCGGCTGCGTAGGCGGCGATCCCGCAATCATACGCCACCCGTGGATTCTGAGGGTCCCGTTCCATTTCAGCTGCAAGACGGACCAAGGCTTCTGATACTTGCCCATTGGCAATCATCTGTTGTAGCCGAGCCACATCTGGCTCGGTTGACCACCTCAATTCCCCGCTGGCCGACCATCCGGGTTGTATTGCCAAGAAGCTCAGCACGTAGGCCAGCCACAGCGACGATCGATTCTTTCCGTTTGAAATAGGCCGTAACATAGCCGAAGGCATGATTTTCATAGATTTTTTGCAGGCAAATAAATCGGTCTGTGCGGTTGATGACGGCGTCGACGCTCAGCGCCAATCCACAAAATTCCCCCAATGCCGACCAAGCCCAAAGCCAGCGGAATCTGAAAAAGAGGTCGATATTGTCGCAAGTCGGCTCGGGCAGCGGATTCGGCCATGGGAGACAACACATCCTTCCGGAGTGAATCGAGTCCTTCCCCGTGATCGCCCAATCGATAAAATCGCCCGTTGGTCACCGCTGCCAATCGCTGCAGGTTGCCCTCATTCAAACGAGATACGACCTCCTGACCAAATGAGTTCTTGGCCGAACTCCCGGGTCGATTCAGCGGAACTCGTGCTCCCGCCGCCGTTCCCACCCCAATCGTGCAAATTTCCAACCCCATTTCCCGATGAAGTCTTCTGGCCACCTCCAGTGGGTTCCCTGCCAAGTCTTCCCCATCTGAAACAACCACCAGCAATCGTGGTGAAATTTGGTTGGTGGCGAAATATCGCGCACCTCGTTCAATGGCCGATGCCAGACTGCTACCTGGGTCCTCAATCGCGTTCGGGTCCAGATAGCGCAACATCATCCGCAACGCGACCATATCAAATGTCAGCGGAGCATTCAGATAGGCTACCCCGGAGAAAGTAATCAGCCCAACTCGATCACCCTTGGAATCCGTCAGAAACCGATCAAGCGAATTCGTCGCCGCACTCCATCGACTCGGTCGAACATCCCCAGCCAGCATGGACCGCGATGCATCCAGCGCGATCATGTACGGAATTCCCCGCAGTTCCGATTGTTGCGCTGGTTTGAACACCAGAGGACCTGCGGCACTGATCAAAAGACACGCCAGCGAGGCGAGGAAAAGGACTTCAGTGGCCTTGACCCGACCCAAATGAAATCCAGGGTCGGCCCACGCTCGCCCTGGTCCCCCGCTGAATCGAGTCAGCCCGCGTTCGCGCTTTCGGCTCAGGTACCGTCGCAAGACCGCAGCCCCCAGCACCAGGAAAGGGGTTGCATACGCCAGAATGGGAAGGGTAAATCTCATGGCACACGCGGACGTAGCAGCGGCATTCCCAACTCCTCACCCAGCCAGATGGCCAAACCCGCAAGAATAAACCATGGGTACAGTTCCTGCCATTCGACATGGCGCTGCTGGGCCAACTCCCGCTTTTCAAGCTGGTCAATCAATCCATAGATTTCTTCCAACGCCCGCGCATCATTGGCCTGAAAAAACTGCCCGCCAGTCAGTCGTGCGACCCGATTTAATTCATGATTCGCCGCTGCGGATGGCGTCACCATTTCAGGACCGATCAAAATGGTGTAAACCTTTATTTTATCCCGCACAGCGAGTGGGGCGGACTCCAGCGGACGCGGTCCAGCCGAATTGTCGCCGTCCGTGATGAGAATGATAATCCGACTCCGTTCGCTATTACGCTTCAAGAAAGTCGCGCTCGCGCTAATCGCCCACCCGATTCCCGTTCCGGTCGCCAATTCAGCCTCCTGCATCGACGCCAACGCCCACTCATGGTCCAGCGTCAACGGACTCACCAACCAGGGCGTACGTGCAAAACAGACAATCCCGATCCGATCATCCGGTCGTCCTTTGACAAAATCGCGGGTTACCGCCACCAAGGCGTCCTTTCGACTGATGCGTTTTCCTCGGAGCCGAAAATCGGTTTCTGCCATCGATCGGCTGTAATCCAATGTCAGCATGATGTCGATTCCCTGGCTCGGGTCAGGGACCTGTCCTCGCGGGATTCGCGGTCGAGCCATGGCCAGAATCAGCAAGCTCGTCGTTGCCATCAGCAGTAGCCACCGCCATCGTCCGCGATGCCGTTGCGGCTGGCGTCCCAGATGCCGGACCCGACGAAGACTTGGTACCGTAATCGCCGGTATCGACTCTACCCGGCCACTCCACCAAGCCAACGCCAGCGGGAGAATCAAAGCGAGAAGCCACCACGGTTGGCCAAACTCAAAGCCATGCAGGGTTGTCGCGATCCCATTCATAGTGTGCCCGGGGATGTCACGCTCGCTGAACTGGTTGCTGTTCCTTTGACCATCATCGATTCGGCCAAATCTAGGAGCTGAGTTCTCTCGGTCGCGGCAGCCTCATATCTGGCGAACTTGATTCGGTCAGCCAATACCACGAAAATCCGAAGCTGGCCAAGGGGTGCCACTCCCAATCCCCCTTCGCCACCTGCCACCTCCAATAGTTCCCGTGACGTCTGGCATGGCGAGGTCCAAGAGCGGGAGACGCAAAAATATTCGCGCATCAAACCACTCGCCTGGATCGCCAGTTCATAGCCCGAAAAACCGGTACTTCGCACTCTTAAATCCGCCAGACGCCGACGAAACTCCGCCTCCCAATCGATCGAAGGTTCCACGCTACCGATCGGTCGAGGGGCCTGTTGCCAGCGCCGAATTAAAAGATAGGCAACTGCAAGGAAAGCGACGCACGCCAGGATGATACAGGCGACGAGCGCCGGTCGTTGCCACCAAGGATGGAACGGGACCAACTTGAGATCATTGATGAGTTCTCCGCCGTTCACGCGATTCGCCGCCTGGCGCAATGGTCAAGGAAGGGCTGTAGCCGTTGCGGCCAGCTTTCTTCCATGCTCAACGATAAAAGTGGCACCTGGCTTGAGCGAAATGTGGCCACCAGTTTGCGATCATTCCCCTCGGACGAATGCCGCCATCCATCGCGAACTGCTGGGTCACTCGTATCCAACTCAATCAAGTCGCCCGTTTCGGCGTCTCGCAGAAGCGCCCATCCGATGTCCGGCAGTTCCCATTCCCGCCGATCAACCAATCGAAGCCCAATGACCTCATGTCGTTGATTCGTCGCCTTCATCTCCCGAACCCATGCCTCCTCCGCGCCGTCATCAAAGTCCGAAATGACAAATACCAGTGAGGGTTTGGCGACGACATTGTTCAAGTACCGCAGCGCGTTGGTCAGTGAGGTTCCGGATGATTTTGGTGTTTGAAACAACAGTTCATGCAACATTCGCGTCACGTGAGACCGATTCTTTCGTGCCGGGATATAGCGCTCGACTTGGTCCGTGAAAAGAAGGAGTCCGACACGGTCCCCCTGCCGAACAGCCCCGAAAGCCAAAGCACCCGCTAGGATAGCCGCCATCTCCCGCTTCGTCCCCGCATTCGAGAGTGGCCCTGCGGTCCCAAAATCACTGCTGCCGCTCACGTCCACCAGCAGCATCACCACTAATTCCCGCTCTTCGATGTGTCTCTTTATGAACGGTTTACGCAGGCGGGCTGTGACGTTCCAGTCGATTCTGCGGACATCATCTCCCGGGACATATTCCCTGACATCAGCAAAATCCATCCCCCGGCCCTTAAAAATACTCCCGAGGCGACCGCCTTGAAGTTGCTCACTGACCAGGCGCGCACGCATTTCAATGCGACGGAGCCTACGTGAGTAATCGGGCGGTAACATGCAGACTTCGGATGATCGATTCCCCGGGTGGGTGCAAATGCGTTAGGTCTGGGTGCCCTACATCGAACCTTGCTCCATCGCGCTCATATACTGGACGAAAGAATAGATGCCTACACCCAATAGCGGCACGGCTAATCCCAAGTTGATCTTGAGCATGGCCCGAGTCGGGGTCGAAAGCCCCAGTATCCCGATGACAATGGCCGGTATGATCAGTATCACGCCGCCCGCATTCATGGACGAATGAATGGCGGCGGATGCGATTTCAAAGCCGACCCCGACAACGAAAAGAACCAAGGCCGGCAGGGTCGCCCACCAAAGATTGATGTGAATGGATTGTGGTGGCATGAACGGTTGACAGGATGAACGATAAATGCAATTTCGCTCTAAGGTACCTTTACCTTGCTAAGCAACGTCTGGATCAGTTGGTCCGTTCGGATATCCTCGGCCTCCGCTTCGTAGGTCAGCAAAATTCGATGGCGCAATACATCCGGTGCGATTCGCTTCACGTCTTCAGGAGTCACATGGTCGCGCCCTTCCAGCAACGCGCAGCCGCGAGCCGCCAATGAAAGATTAATCGTCGCCCGCGGACTTGCTCCTATTCGAATAAATCGCTTGAGCTCTTGCCCGGGCCCGGTTCCCTCCACGGCTTGCCGCGTCGAAATAACTAAACGAACAATATAGTCCCGGATCAATGGATCGACATGGATTTGATTGATAAGTCCTTGATATTCAATCAATTCGGACGGATTGACCACCGAATCCAGACGAAAATCCGGCTTGGTCGTTCCCATCCGGTCCAGAATCTCTAGTTCTTCCGCCTGCGAAGGATAGCCCACAACCACTTTCAACATGAACCGGTCCATCTGGGCCTCTGGGAGAGGGTACGTCCCCTCTTGTTCAATCGGATTCTGGGTCGCCAAAACCAAAAAAGGATCCGGTAAGGGCCAGCTTTGATCCCCGATGGTGACCTGGCGCTCCTGCATCGCCTCCAAAAGCGCCGATTGCACCTTGCTAGGAGCCCGATTGATTTCGTCCGCCAACACCAAATTAGCAAAGATGGGACCTTTACGTGTCGAATATGTTCCCTGAACGGGATCATAAACCAACGTTCCAGTGATATCCCCAGGCAGCAGGTCCGGGGTGAACTGTAACCGAGCAAATGAGCAATGAGTTGCTCGCGCCAAACTGTTCACCGTGGCCGTCTTGGCCAAACCGGGCAGCCCTTCGAGCAAAACATGCCCCCGCGAAACCAAGCTTACCAAAAGTCGATGCACCAACTCATGTTGGCCAACAATGACGCGCGCAATCTCCGCACGAACCTTGGCCAAGTGCTCCGCTGCCAAGCTCAACCGACCCGAGTTTTTTTCCAGCGCGTTAATAGCCATAGTTTAATCGTTGCGAAAGCCAAGTGCCAGTCAAAGCCATCCTTGTCTGCAAAGTAGCCAAATAGACCTCATCGGACTGCCAATTTCAATCTCGGACTCGAAATGGTTTTGCTTCACCCGTCTTGACGCTATTTGCGCCGTCCCTTTCCATTGCGTCTTACGCGACGTCGCGCACGTTATCCCTTCAATACCAATGACCACTATCACTGAAATCCTCGCCCGCCAAATCCTCGACTCACGAGGAAATCCAACCGTGGAAGCCGATGTTGTCCTCGACTGCGGCGTTACCGGAAGGGCAGCCGTACCCAGCGGTGCCAGCACCGGCGAGCACGAAGCCATCGAACTTCGGGATGGCGATAAGTCCCGTTACCTTGGCAAGGGCGTCACCAAGGCCGTTCATCATATCTCCGAAACCATCGCCCCAGCCTTGGAAGGCCTGGACGCCCTCGACCAGCTAAACGTGGACCATGTCATGCTGGACCTCGACGGAACGGAAACCAAGTCCCGCTTGGGGGCCAATGCCATTCTCGCCGTGTCGCTCGCGACCGCCAAAGCCGCTGCGGCCGCTCTGGGGCAACCGCTCTTCAAGTACCTCGGCGGACCCAATGCCAAGGTTCTACCCGTTCCCATGGCCAATGTCATTAACGGCGGAGCCCACTCCGACGCCCCGATTGACTTCCAAGAGTTCATGATCATGCCTCATGGTTTGCCCAACTTTAGCGAGGGACTCCGGGCCATCACTGAAATCTTCCATGCCCTAAAATCCGTCCTCAAGAAAAAGGGGCTGAGCACGGCCGTCGGTGATGAAGGTGGCTTTGCACCACGATTGGATAGCGCCGAAGCTGCTCTCGATGTCATTCTACAGGCGGTTCACGATGCTGGCTACCATGCCAACAAGGACATTTTCCTCGCTCTGGATGTGGCAAGTTCCGAATTCTACAACGGCAATGGCACCTATACCTTCAAGAAAAGCTCCGGTAAGACCTTGAGCGGCGATGAGTTGGTCCAATTCTACGTCGACCTCTGCGCCAAGTATCCCATCGTCAGCATCGAAGATGGCTGCGCCGAAAGCGATTGGGCCAGTTGGAAGACCCTCACCGATAGGCTCGGTCATCGAGTCCAATTGGTCGGCGACGATTTGTTCGTCACCAATGTGAAATTCCTGCGCCGCGGTATCGAAACCGCCACCGCCAATTCTATTCTCGTCAAGGTTAACCAAATCGGCTCCCTCACCGAAACGCTGGATGCGGTCGAATTAGCCCAGAAAAACCGCTACACGGCCGTTCTTTCTCACCGCTCCGGTGAAACGGAGGACTCCACCATCGCCGACCTCGCCGTCGCCACCAATTGCGGGCAAATTAAGACCGGTTCGCTCAGCCGTACCGACCGTACCGCCAAATACAATCAACTTCTACGCATTGAGCAGTTGCTTGGAAGCCGGGCCGTCTACGCAGGTTTGGGTGCCCTACCCAAAGGTCGCTAAACAGTCAGTCGCCACCGGGGGGGCGCTCACTTTTGAGTGCGCCCTCCCTTGTTTCCGTTGATTCTACAGCAGTCGGCACCACGTCCGGTCTCGGACATCTCCAAAGTGTAGACCGTCGATCGTTCAAAGCGCTGACGCGCGGAAAGCCATTATTGTCCGCCACCAGCCAAATCGAAGTCGCATCGACTGAAAGTCCCTCCATGAATCCAACATTAAATGGCTGCGCATAGACGTTGGGAGTGGACCGCTCAATCGCCCGGTAATTGTATTGACCCACGGTTTCGTGGGACTTGGGATTGACTTTTAGGACCATGAAATTCTCCCGGCATAGGACCCACAGGAATCCATCGAAAAAGCAAAGGTCTGAATAATGGATGTCCTCATCGGAATTTCCCACCGGTGCTACCTGAAAATCTTCAACTACCTTCAAACTGGCAAGATCGACTAGAATGATCCGCCCAATGTTGCGCTCATTCGCCACCCATAGGCGATTCCCATCAATGGCGATGCCTTCAAAACTGGCATTTTTGTCGGTTGAAAACCAGTGACTGACCGAACTCCAATCAATTTCCAGTAGCTCCACCGCCCCTGTCTTGGGTTCACAACGCATGATCCATCGATCCGTTTCCTCGCAAAAGTAGATTCGTCCGCGGGCATCGATCGCCAGTCCTTCCCCATCGTAGCGACCATGTTTCCGCCCCTCAAAACGTGCGAGTTCCGTCGGTGAAAACAGATTCGTTGCCAAGCTCAAATTGACTGTACGCCGATTCAGCTCGGGGCGGAGGGAATAGACCGCTCCATCGCGATCGTTGATGACGAGCATGCTTCCGTCAGGCAACCGAAGCAGTCCCGACGAATCCATTCGAATATCATCCGGGGCGTCCAATTGCCAAACATGGTCAGCTTTCAGGTAAAGTGTTCGAACGTTTCCCTCGGAGCCTACCTCCGCCTCGGACACTCCGAGACACACCAAGGCGACCACGAAAAAACGAATGAATATAGTCACAACAGTCAAAAGGATGGCAGACTCAAATAAAAATGACGACAAACCGTTCCAAGTGTTGCGTTTTGGGCTAAGTTATTTACACCTTTGTTGCCGTTGTTACGTCCCTGTCAAACGCTAGCTTGAACCCTGCTCCTATGGCTGTAGAACGCAACAGTTCGGGAACCTCCCATTTAGCCGTCGCTCATTTTGCCAACGTTCAATCAGTCAGCTCCCAAATTGTGCTCAATAGCACCAATCTGTATCGCGAGTTCCAAGCTGAAAAGGAGGAGATTCTTCGTCATAAATGGATCGAATCTGAAAAGCTGGGCTACGATATCGGTTTTGAACGGGCGCTGGTGGATTGGATCACCCGGCATCGCTCCGCTTGGCAACTCACCCGTCGCCAAGGTTGACCCGTCGCCAAAATTAACTCGTCGCTCAAATCGATCCCTACCGCGATCCCTACCGCGATCCCTACCGAATTCCCATCGACAGTCCCGATAGGTTTCCCAAGCTAAACAATTGTGGGTGAAACAAGGAAAACAGTCCTCGTCGGCGAAAGTCTCCGAAGGACTCTTCACCGAATGGCACATGAAATTGCTGAACGCAATTTTCCGGGGCGTGACTTGGTGCTCGTAGGCATTCAGGGAGGTGGCGTCAATGTCACACGTCGGCTGTCGCCGCTGTTGAATGCCGTCCTCGGAATATCCGTTCCGCTCGGCACCTTGGATGTGACCATGCATCGCGATGACTTGGACTGGCATCGTGTCCCTGAAATACGGCCAACAGACATCCCATTCGCTTTGGAAGGTCGGACCGCTGTTTTGGTCGACGATGTTCTCTTTCACGGACGCACCGTTCGGGCGGCTCTAGATGCTCTTCACGCCTTCGGGCGGCCCGGTCGCGTCCAATTGGCTGTCCTCATTGACCGCGGGCATCGCGAATTGCCCATTCACGCCGATTTTGTCGGCAAATCAATCGATACAACCTTAGTCGAACGCGTCATCGTTCGAATTGGGGTAAGCCCGGATGACGATGAAGTCTGGCTGACCTAACTGACCGCCTCTTGGTCTTCGCATCATGATCTGGAACCGCCGTCATCTCCTGGACCTTCAATCGCTGACCGCCACCGAGCTGATCACCATTTTGGATACAGCTCGCTCCTTCAAAACGATTAATGAACGAGCAGTCAAACGCGTTCCACCCTTGCGGGGCAAGACGGTGGTGAATCTTTTCGTCGAACCCAGCACTCGAACGCGGATCAGCTTTGAGTTGGCCGCCTTGCGCCTGAGTGCCGATGTCATCAATTTCACCGCCGAGAGTTCGTCGCTCAAGAAAGGGGAAACTCTGAAGGACACCCTCCGCAACTTGGAAGCGCTCAACGCGGATTTCATCATCCTTCGGCATCATGCCAGCGGAGCACCCCATTTCCTCGCCCGTTTTGCCCAAGCGCATATTGTCAATGCCGGTGACGGTGCCCACGAACACCCCACTCAAGGATTGCTGGACGTTTTTACTATCCGGGAACGCAAAGGAAATATTGCCGGACTACGCGTCACCATTCTGGGCGATATCCTCTATAGCCGAGTGGCTCGCTCCAACATCTGGGCTCTGCTGAAGCTGGGCGCACACGTCACCGTCGCTGGACCATCCACCTTGGTTCCTCGCGTGTTCGAACAGTGGGGTTGTCGGGTGACGTGGAATCTCAAAGAGGCCATTGAAGATGCTGACGTCATTAATCTGCTCCGCATCCAACATGAGCGCCAACGGGTTACGATGTTCCCCAATCTCGGCGAGTACACGGCCCTATTCGGTCTTAATCCTCAACGGATGCAATGGGTCAAACCGGACGCCCTCATCATGCATCCCGGTCCAATCAATCGTGGAATTGAAATCGAATCCGAAGTGGCCGACGGACCTCAATCGGTCATTCTCGAGCAGGTCAATAACGGGCTGGCAGTACGGATGGCCGTGCTTTTCTTGCTCAACGGCGGACGCGGCCCAGCTTCCTCAGAGCTGGACCCCAAGATGGTTTCAAAACCTGCCGAACTCACCGGCGTTAGTGCTCCATCTTAAGGGGCTTCGTCCGAAGAAGCGTCTCAAGTAATGGAGCAGGGGATGTCCGCCAGGTCTTGAACTGCGCCAGTCCTCTGGCGCTCTGGAAATGGACGTGAAATCGAAAATGGCCGCGAAATCAACTGAGGCGGAAGTTCACGGGAGCATTCTTCAAGTTCTGCGGCAAAAACCGGTAGAGAACAACCGTAGCCCAGTCATTCTCTGATTCAACAACTACTGCTTCCACCCGACTACAATAATTTCTTCAATTCCTCGACGATCTCCTTCTTCGGGCGAACTCCAACCAATTGCTTCACCACAACACCCCCTTTAAAAAACAGCAGGGTAGGGATGCTCGAAATATTGAATCGGCCGGCAAGTGCCTGTTCCTCATCCAAATCAACCTTCCCAACGACCGCCTTCCCGACATACTCATTGGCGATTTCATCAATCGTCGGTCCAAGCATCTTGCAAGGCCCACACCATTCCGCCCAAAAATCAAGGAGAACAGGGGTCTTTGATTGGCTGACCACCGTGTCAAAACTGGTGCCCGTCACATGGGCGACATTCGTTGATGCCATATATCGATCAGAACTCAGCTTACGCGTTGATCTCGGAGATGAAGTAAACCACGACCGTCGTCGCTATTCCAGCAGCGGCGGTGAGGAATCCGAGGATGACATCCACTATGCTGGGACCAGCGGCAACGCTGGCCGCGCGAACGGGAGCAGGAGCGGGTGTCGGAGCGGCGGCGGGCGCACTGGCGGCCTTGGCGGCAGGGGCAGCCGATGTCGCCGGTTTGGCCGGGGCTGCAGCCGGTGCGCTTGCAGCCGCCGAAGCAGCTGTTGCGCCCGCCGCCGCCGGAGCAGCACCACCAGCCGCAGGAATCCGAATGGAGGGACCAGACGCGGGTTTGGGCGGAAGACTGATACGAACCGTCTGCTTCTTCGCTGCAGCGTCCGCCGGCTTCGGCGGTTCCACGGGGGCAGGGGCGATCGAAGGCGGCGGGGTCGCGGGTGCTGCGGTCGGCGCCGGTGGCACCGGAGGAGTGGGCTCGGACATAGTTACTGTATGGACACCCTAAATAGGTGAGCCAAGTGAGTCAAACCGTTTGTCCTTGTAATCGATTTTACTACCGCAATTTCCGTCTCAAGCGCGCCGCCAACATTCTTTTCGGCGAATAACAGGTCTCCTCACCGGCTCGACGCTCCAAAGCACCCCGATTCCGATGAAGGGCGCTTCCAATACCATGCCGAATCGACTTGCAGCACCCAAGAAAAGAAGTCAACTAGTCAAGAGTGGATTGCGCCCGTAGCTCAGTTGGATAGAGCATCTGCCTTCTAAGCAGAGGGTCGCGCGTTCGAATCGCGCCGGGCGCACCAGAAATTGGCCACTGTGTCACGCCTTCCTATTTTCCTCCCGGTTCCTTCGTTGATTCCTTCGCTTGTTCCTTCTTTTCCACAACCGCCTGCATCTCGGTCAACAATTGGCTCCAATTCCGGGGCTCCCATCCATGCCGCTGTCCGGGACCAAACTCAATGCGTGCCGCTGAACGCGGCTTCGCCGTTTTAAGAAAAAAATCCAGGCGATGCACCCCACCGTCCAAAAAATAGTCGTCGGCGTCGCCGACCCAAATATGAATCTTGCCCTGTAGCTTCGGCCCCAGCGTCTTCCACTGCCGTTCCATCACCAATCGAAGGTCATATTGTTCCCACGATTTGCGCACGGCTTCGATGTGAATCTTTCCCGTCTTCGGTTCCCACAAGGGGAGGGGACGTCCATCCGCCCCCCGGGGGGAATAAACCGCATTCCATGCGCCCCATTGTTGCCCCGATCCGGTGTAGCCATCGCCATCGCCCAGCACGTTTTCCAATTGGCATTCGTGCCGCACCGTAAATTCTACTTCGCCATAGCGCGTGCGTTTGCTGGGGCGCTCAAACCCAAAGCGATTGATGTAGGCGTTGCTATCCTCGTAAATATCCATGGTTTCGTAGGCGTGGAAGTCCGGTGAATCGGGATATCCCGACCAGCAGCCCCCGAAGAAATCCGGGTAAAAGGTCTGGAGAGCCAGAGAAACCCATCCTCCCGTCGAACCTCCCGTCAAAAAACGCCCCCGAGCGTTCCCCATCCCTCGAAAATGACTTTCAATATACGGAATCAATTCTTGAACCAGCGCGTCGCCATACGGTCCATTATTGGCGGAATTAACTTGGTACGGGTCGCCCCACGGACCAGATCCATCGAGTTGCACGTGAATAAACCGCGGTCCTGTCGTGGCTCGCCACGCGGCAACAAAATCCGGGCTGCGGCTTTCCAATGGGCCGGCATCATAAAAACGCGTGCCATAACCGCCGATTTGGATGACCAACGGGTACTGTCGATTGGTCTCCTGCTCCCAACCCGTCGGCAAAGTGACGGCGGCGCGCAGATACATCGGGCGCTGGTGAAACAGTGTTAGTCGAGGCGATTCAAACTTTAAATAGCGAACCCCGTCGGTATCCGCGGGCATCTTCTCCGCTGGCAGTTGACGATCCAGGTTCAACCGCACCTGAATCTGCTTGGTCGAATCGAGATGAATTTCCTGAGGTTTGGAAAAAAAATTGCCGGGTGCATTAGGTAATCGCAGATCTCGGTTGGTCATCAGCACCGCCTGTGCATGGTAGGTCCCGGACGGTATCTCCGACCAGTCACGCTGGGGAAAGAGTGCCGCATTCGTCGGCACCGGTATCGACAGGCCACGGAATTCCCGAACATCGAAGCCAGCCACCGGCTCGGCATCCATTCCGGTGGCTCCAATATGCTCTCTCGGCTCGGGTTCAGACGAGCGCCCAAGAACGATCAGCAACCGTCCACTAATCCCAGCACCGAAAAGGTTGGTTGGCCCCACAATCTCAAAGCGCACAGGCGATCCAGGGGCCGGGACGGGGGCTATTTCGATGGCGGGATTCGCGTACACCCAAACTCCCCAGCACAACCCCCACGTCCTACTAAGGATATGTTTGTACTTCATGGAAATAGTCCTCGTGATTTCTTGGCTTCCCAGACGCGTTTCACACCCACGCTCAGTGCCGCTATTCGCATCGAAAGTTTCCCTCGCTTGGCCTGCTGCGTCACCTGAACGAAGGCCCCTTCCAAGATTCGGAAGAGCTTGTCGACGACTTCTTGCTCACTCCAAAAAAAGGACTGCAAGTCTTGCACCCACTCGAAGTAACTCACCACCACCCCACCGGCATTGCACATCACGTCGGGAATGACAAAAATGTCCCCCCGCCGGTCCAGAATCTCATCTGCTAGCGGAGTGGTCGGCCCATTGGCCGCTTCGGCCAGAATCCGACAGCGGAGGTTTCCCGCATTTGCCTCGGTGATTTGTCGTTCCAGAGCGGCTGGTACCAAAATATCGCACGCCAAACAGAGCATGTCAGAGTTTGAAATCGGCTCGGAATCGGGGAAGCCGACCGGTGTGCCGTTTGCGGTTACCCACTTGTCCAAAGCCCGGGTGTCGATTCCCTTGGAGTTGTAAATTCCTCCACCCACGTCGCTGACCGCCAGGATTTTCACCCCCTGCTGAGCCAACGAGTAAGCTGCGACCGAGCCGACATTTCCAAATCCCTGGACCACCGCTGTCGCACCAGTTGACGCAATACCTAGCATGTCCATTGCCCGCCCGGCTAGATAGGCAACCCCACGCCCAGTGGCCTCCCGGCGTCCCAGGGAACCACCTAGATGGACAGGCTTTCCAGTGACCACACCCGGCACACTAAATCCCGTATGGACCGAATAGGTGTCCATCATCCATGCCATCGTCTGTTCGTTGGTTCCAACGTCCGGCGCTGGTATGTCAATTTGGGGTCCGATAAACGAGATGATCTCCTGGGTAAACCGCCGGGTCAGTCGTTCAAGCTCCGCCACCGATAGCTTCCGTGGGTCTACGGTCACCCCGCCTTTGGCACCCCCATAAGGCAAACCGGTCAGCGCACATTTCCAACTCATCCACATCGACAGCGCCGCCACTTCGCCGAGCGTGACGTCGGGATGATATCGGATACCCCCTTTTGTGGGACCCAGCGAAAGGTGATGCTGCACCCGATAGCCTTGGAATACCTTTGTATTCCCGTTGTCCAATCGCACCGGTATGCTGACCGCCAACGCCCGTTTGGGATACTTCAGCCGGTCTCGGTCATTATCCGGGATTCCCAGATGGTCGGCAACCAGGTCAAACTGTCGCGCTGCCATGGCAAAGGTGGGATGGTCGTACAAGTCCATGATTCAAAATGCCAACCAGAATCGGATTTGTCGACCGATCACCGGTTGGACTTGACCCCGCACCCCCACTCGAAGCAGAACCCCGGGCGCGGTGCCGACCGCTAATTTCATTTTGTCATGCCCATCGACCGTGCCCAACTGGAGCTTCGCGAGGACCAATGGCTGGCCCCCTACGCCGAGCGTAGCGCCGCCAGTCGGGGGCGTATCCATGACGAACCTCCGCCAATCTGGCGCACGGCCTTTCAACGCGACCGTGACCGGGTGATTCATAGTCGCGCCTTCCGACGCCTCGAATACAAGACCCAGGTGTTCCTTAATGGTACCGGCGATCACCTTCGCACCCGCCTTACCCACACCATGGAGGTCGCCGCAATCGCGCGGAATATATCCCGAGCTCTCCGCTTGAATGAGGACCTGGCCGAATCCATCGCTCTTGCCCACGACCTCGGCCATGCCCCATTCGGTCACACCGGAGAAGAAGCCCTGAATGAATTGATGCAGCGTTCCGGCGGGTTTGAGCACAATCTGCAAAGCCTGCGGGTCGTCGATGAACTGGAACGAAAGTACCCTCTATTCCCCGGCCTTAATCTTAGCTGGGAAGTGCGCGAGGGTTTGATGAAGCACCAGATCAAACCCTTGCAGCTACCCTCAGGGATGCTCACAGACTTTCGCCAATCCTCTCTCGAAGCCCAGGTCGCCAATCTGAGTGACGAAATTGCCTACTACAGCCACGACCTTGATGATGGACTCGATACCGGCCTGCTCGACGAACAACACTTGCTCGACGAAGTCTCCATTTGGGCCGAAGCCGCCGCTCGGATTCGCGACCAATTCGGCGATCTCCCCGATGAAAGTCGCCGTTATTACACCATCCGCCAGATCATCGATGATCAGGTCATCGATGTCGTTCAAACGGCGGAACGCGCCATTCAGGCGGCCAATGTCGCCACTCCAGACGATGTCCGCCGCTGCGATAGTCCGCTTATCCGCTACAGCCCCGATCGTCGGGAAAAAAACCTCAAACTGCGTAAATACCTGTACCGAAATCTCTACTACAATCCTGCAGTCGCTCAACCCAATCAGCGGGCCGCACGTCAGTTAAGAGACGTTTTTCATCGTTACGTCCGATTGCCTCAGGAGATGGACGCCATTTCTTTTGCCCGTGTCGAAGCCGTTGGTGTCGAGCGGGCAGTCTGCGATTGCATTGCCAGCATGACCGACCGGTTTTGCGTCCAGGAGTACGAGCGTATCACGGGGCAGAAAGGTGGGAATCCGTGAATGTCCTCATCGTTTACAATTCCGCCCTTGACCCCCATTCGATGAGCGGTGTTCAGCGGTATTTCATCGACGTCGTTCGTGAGTGGAAGCGTCAGGGACATCGCGTCGACTTCCTCGCCGGACGCGGCGCTTGGCCGAGTTTTGAGCGCAATTTTCCCGGCTCTGCGCTCATCAGCAGCGACAACCTCTTCTATTTCCCACCCCATCGCCTGAAACAAACCTGGCGCTACCTGCCTGCGTTTGCTTGGCGAATGATCACCCCGTGGTTTGTCCGGACACCCGTTCGCTATGACATCATCCTCGCCTGTGCCCAATTCATCTATGAAATTGGCCCCACGCTGGTTCTGGCCCGACGTCACCAAGCGGCAGTCGGAGTCAAGATTCACCACGTGGTGGCTGCCCAATCCCGGGCTCCCGGTTTCTTCGATTGGCTCCATGTCTGGAGTGAACGGACCACCGCTCGCTGGTTGAATCGCAGAGCCGACCTGCTTTTGTGCACCACCCGCCAGGTAGCGAATGATTTCAATGCCATCGAAAAAGAGTTGGGCCTCACGCCCAGCACCCTCCTTTGTACAGGCAATGCCCTCAATTTTGAGGAATTCCCCTTTAATCCAGACACCGACAAACAGTTTGATGCCGTGCTGTTGGGCCGATTGCATGCCCATAAAGGAGTCCTGGACGCCCCGGCCATCTGGCAAAAGGTCCGATTGCAACGCCCTTTTGCCCGCCTGTTGATCATCGGCGAAGGCCCCCACCGCGCGGCCCTCGAGGCCGAATTCGCCCGGATCGGACTCGGGCCTGAGACGGGGGCTGTTGTATTCACCGGCGGCGTGTCCGATTCGGTCAAGAATGAGCGAGTGGCCCAATCTCGCGTGGGTCTGAGCCTGTCACGCGAGGAAGGATGGGGACTTTCCATTACCGAATTCATGGCTGCCGGCCTGCCGGTCGTCGCGATGGAACTGCCCGTTTTTAGCGAGGTCTTTCCCGGGCACTTGGACTTGGTTCCTGTTGCCGATACCCAAAAAACCGCCGAACGCATCCTGTACTGGCTCAATCAACCCGAAAACGCTCGCAGGCAAGGGGAGGAAAACCGACGGTTTATCCAACGATACGACGCCCGGAACCTGGCACAGGTCGAAATCGACGCCATGAAAGCCGCCGTCAAAGGGAAAAAACGCCCGAAAGTCGAAGCGGCGTCTCGCCGCTTTCGACACAACGCCCGAAAGTAGAACCGGCGTCCCGCCGCTCTCCCAAGGCAATCCCGGCAAATTCAATTTTTCATCCACTCCTGTAAACTCCGCGCTTGAATCGCACCGCATCATCAGTAGCATTTGGGAACCGAGCTAATATATGTACTTCTCGAAATCACTCTTTTCGTCGGCCGCCACCATTCTGGCCGGTACGGCCTTCCTGCTAACGGGTTGCGCCAGCGCCGAAAAGAAGCTGGGCCGTGGGATTGTCAATATCACCGAACCGCTACGTCTCGGCGAGTTGCAGTATTCCTACGAGCAGACCTATCTCTATGATGGTCCCAGCGTCGCTTCGACTCGCGGCTTTATTCACGGACTCAATCGCACCATCGCCCGCACCGCAGTGGGTGCTTACGAGATCGTCACCTTCCCCATTCCCAGCGACCCTTACATCAAGCCTGTCGGTCCCGTTTATCCCGACAGCTTCAAACCCGGTCCGACCGACTCTTCGACCATTACCACGGACCGCATGCTTGGCTTTGACGGACAGGACGTCGCTCCTTTCATTCCCGGTAGCCGTTTCACCATTTTCGGTGAGTAAATAGCGCATCATTTCTACGAATGCGTTTTCCCGGCGCAGGTATTCGGCCAAATTGGCACTTGGCTTGAGGTCGTTTTCAAAAATAGTGGTCGATTCAGCTCGGTGAACCGACTCAGTGAACGTCTCTTTTGAGACCGCCGCCCCAACGGGGCGGCGGTTTTTTCTTGGAATCGTTGCCAGTAATCTTGAGACACCTTGCGAATCGACTCCCGGAACGATGATGTCCGATAACCCCAAATGAAGCTAACCCAGCGATCCCCCTGCAAGGTCAACTTGGTTCTGAATCTCTTGGGGCTGCGTCCTGACGGCTTTCATGAGCTCGAAACGTTGTTCTTTCCCGTACCGCTTTTCGATGAACTGTCGGTCGAAACAATCGAATCCGATTCCGCTCAACGGCTGACATTCATCCTATCCTGCTCCAATTCCGAGTTGCCGGTCGATTCTTCCAATTTGGTGCACCGCGCTGCCGCCTCCTTCCTCCAAGTTACCGGCATTCGGACCCCAATTCGAATGCACTTGGAAAAGAACCTACCGTTGGCCGCGGGAATCGGTGGAGGAAGTGCCAATGCTGCCGTTACTCTTCGCCTCTTGAATCGGTTTTTTGGCACGCCTTTGGATTTCCAATCCCTAAACCAAATCGCCGCTGGCCTCGGAAGTGACGTCAATTTTTTCCTCCAAGACTTGCCCGCCATCGGACGGGGCAGGGGAGAACAGATTGAACCGCTCCCCTCCTTCGATGTCCTCCAAGGTAAATCCATGGTCCTTTACCATCCTGGTTTCGGCGTCTCCACCCCCTGGACATTTAAACAATTGGCCGACTTTCCCGACGCCCGCAATGGCCGTCCCGGACGCGCTATGGAGGTCGCCCAATCTTTTTTATCGGGTGACTGGTCCGCCGCCGCCGCCAGCCTATACAACGGATTGGAAGGCCCTGTCCTTCGCAAATATCCGATCCTGCGGCTCTATCAGGAATTCTTCCGACAACACGGTGCCGCCGCTACTTTAATGAGCGGAAGCGGTTCCACCACGTTCGCTATCTTCGATCACCTCTCGCAAGCCGAAGCCATTCTCCCGGCATTCACCGAAAGTTTCGGCACCGCCGGATGGTTTAAAGTGGTCCCCTGCGTCCTTCCCACTAGCAGCGTTTCTACCGACCCGCACGATTCGCACGTAACATATTGAATCAAAGCAACATCGGTAGGGCGAGACTCCGTCGAGCCGAAGGCGGTCCGAACCACGCCACCCCGTAGCGCAGGCTTTCCAGCCTTCCAGACCTGCCCGTTTGTCCGCCCCCCGCCGCCCCCCGCAACTTATCCCTGCCCGATCCCGAAAACTGCCGATGGGCTGCTGCCGTAGCCCATCGCTTCTCGTCGTGCGTTGCTTCCCGGTCATATCTCCCAAATCCATCGATCGCCCGACCACCCATTTCGATCCACGCTTTTCTATGATGATTGCCTAACTCGCATAACCCGATACCGTTGTCTGCGATCGAATTAACCGAACCCACTCCCCACCCGACGATCGCATGCGCAAAACAAAAATCATTGCCACCCTCGGCCCGGCTACCGATTCCCCGGAAATGTTGGGACGCCTCCTCGATGCAGGCGTCAATGTGGTCCGCCTCAACCTGTCCCATGCCAAAGCCGATTGGGTCCGCCAAGTGGTCAAAGATTTTCGTGCCGAAGCACAAAAACGCGGGATCAGCGCCGGTGTCCTCCTCGATACTCAGGGCCCGGCCATTCGCACCCTGGATGTGGCCGCTCCCATCCCGCTCCACCCAGGCGAGCGCTTCATCTTCACCCTCCAAGGTGAAACCGTCGATCCTTCCGAGGGAATCAAATGGACGGGTGTCGGATATGATGGCTTTGCCGCCGATGTCGAAGTGGGCAAAACCATCGTCATCGACAATGGCGAAATCAAAATGCGGGTGGTCACCAAGACCGACCGTCGCGTCGAGTGCGAAGTCCTCACCGAAGGCAAGATGGGCAGCCGTCGCCATATCAATTTGCCAGGGGTCCGCGTGTCGCTTCCCGCACTGACTCCAAAGGACATCGCCGATGTGGCTCTCGGAATGGAAGTGGGCGTCGATTTTATCGCCCTTAGCTTTGTTCGAGATCCGGAGGATATCGCCCAATTGCGGGCGTTGATCGCCAATAGTCCCCATCAGCCGCGGATCGTGGCCAAGATTGAACATCAATTCGCCGTTGACCACTTTGAGGCCATCGCCATGGCTTCCGATATCGTCATGGTGGCACGCGGCGATTTGGGGATTGAGTGTCCCTACGAAGAATTGCCCATCATCCAGCGGCGCATCGTCAAGAAGTGCCATGAGATCGGACGCCCGGTTATCGTTGCCACCCATCTCCTGGAAAGCATGATCGTAAATCCCATGCCGACCCGCGCGGAAATCACCGACATCGCCAACGCCGTTTTTGAGCAGGCCGATGCCATTATGCTCAGCGGCGAAACGACCGTCGGTAAATACCCGCTCGGGTGTGTCGAGGTCATGGACAAAGTCGCCCGGCGAACCGAGCGTAGCGGCGGTTCTGGGTATGAAGTGTCCGCCGAGTTGACTTCTCCTCGCCAAAAGCTGGTGAAAAGCGCGGTCTTGCTCGCCAATGAATTGCGTGCGGCGGCGATCATTGTCTTCACCCGACGCGGTCACATGGCCCGGTACACGTCTTGGCTCCGCCCCCATTACTCACCTATCTACGCCTTCGCCGACCGTTGGCCCACAGCCGACGCCCTGAACCTCTGCCGCTCAGTGATTCCGCATGTGACCGAGTTTTTTCACGACCATCCCGAAAAAACGGTTGATGGTGCGATCCGTCAACTCGTACAACAAGGCCGGTTGAAACGCGGCGATACAGCGGTCGTCCTGTCAATCGTCACCGCCGGCGATCGTTTCGTGGAAGCCATCAAGATGCGTGTAGTCGAATAACCCATGGGAGGGGCGAGCTCCTGCGAATCCATCGGAGGGATGAGCTCCCGCTGGTCCGTGGGAGAGACGGGCTCTTGCAAGTCCCTGATCAAGTCCCTGATCAAGTCCCTGATCAAGTCCCTACACCCATTCGATTAATGCCTAGGCCAATCTCGCAATCCCGCCCCGTCCGTATCTATCTTCAGGGGACGGATGCCGCTCTATGATGGGACCACTTCCAGGCAAACTAGAGTGGCTTGATGCCGATAAGGAAATCTCCGTTTATCAGGGCGATAGCCTTCAATGGATGGATTCGATGTTGGCCGATGGTCTGGATATTCGATTCGACGCCATCATCGCCGATCCTCCGTATTTTTTATCGAATGGCGGTGTTACCTGCCATTCAGGCGCGATGGTTCGGGTCGACAAGGGAACCTGGGACGAATCGCACGGGCCGGAATCCAATCATGCCTTTAATCACCGATGGTTGGATTTGTGCAAACGTTTGTTAAAACCAAATGGAACTATCTGGATCAGTG
This sequence comes from uncultured Verrucomicrobiota bacterium, assembly GCA_903835555.1. Classification (GTDB taxonomy): domain Bacteria; phylum Verrucomicrobiota; class Verrucomicrobiia; order Limisphaerales; family UBA9464; genus CAILNN01. Next base: position 3,087 of record CAILNN010000183.1, on the reverse strand, counting down.
GCACTCATCATGTTATCTTTAGTATTGGTTATGCCCTTCAACAATTGGAGTTTAAGATTCTCAATCACATCACTTGGGAAAAGCCGAACCCTCCGCCCAACCTCTCCTGCCGGTACTTGACCCATTCCACCGAATCCATTCTATGGGCCGCTCGCGACGCCTATAGCAAACACATTTTCAATTATCAGGAGATGCGCAGGGTGAGCGGCAAACAGATGAAAACCGTTTGGCGGGCACCCGAGTTTCCCTTGGCAGACGAGGAAATGCCCGCCATCTGGTCCCTGTTGCCACCCGGTTCCGACGAGAAAACGCTGGGGCGACACCCAACCCAAAAGCCCATCACCCTGATCGAACGCTTTCTTCTCGCTTCAACCAACCCAGGGGACCTTATTTTTGATCCATTTCTCGGAGGCGGCACCACCGCCATCGCCGCCCTCCGTACGGGCCGACGTTGCATCGGCGTGGAAATGGACCCCACCCACATTCAACTAGCCATCCGCCGTCTTGAGGCATGCCTCCGCATGGAGCTCCCCGAATAGGTCCCATAGGTCCTATCCGTCCCATTGAAAGTCCCCACAATTGCCCTTTGAAAACGCCCCCCAGGTCACCGATTCTCCCCCCGCCATGTCTGCTCACACGATTCGCCTGTTCATCAAGCCCGGCTGCCCTTGGTGCGATGAAGCCCAGGATTGGCTCGAAGCCCACCATATCGCTCATCAAGTCTTGGACGTGATCCGCGATAGCGCTGCCCGCGCTGAAATGCATCGATTGACCAACCAAACCAAAGCCCCCTCCATCGAGGTCGACGGAAAGCTCCTCGCCGATTTTGGCGTCGATGAATTGGTTCATTGGTGGCGCCAAAACGGTTTCACCCCCACTGTATAGTCTCGACGCTGGCCATCAATCCAGTTGCCCAATCCGTATTCTGTCGACCACGGCCATGCCCCGCAGCGCTACCTCCCCGTCCCGCCCGAGTCGCAAGGCCAAGGAGTCTCCCGCCGTGGCGTCTACCCGGGCGGTTCCCCCAAAACGGGTTGCGACCACCTCCAGTGGTTCCTCATCCCATATCCGTCTTCGGGGCGTTAGGCAAAACAACCTCAAGAACTTCGACCTCGATCTGCCGCTCGGGAAGCTCATCGTCGTCACCGGCCTCAGCGGTTCCGGCAAAAGTTCGCTCGCCTTTGAAACCCTCTACGCCGAGGGACAGCGCCGCTACATCGAAACGTTTACCCCCTACGCCCGCCAGTTCTTCGACCGGATGGACAAACCAGCCGTCGACCGGATCGAGAACATTCCCCCGGCCATCGCCATTGAGCAGCGGAACGCCGTTCGGACCACCCGAAGCTCGGTCGGGACCATGACCGAAATCTGCGACTACCTGAAAATGGTCTGGCCGCATCTCTCGGAATTGTTTTGCCGCCAGTGTCATCAACCCGTCCGACGGGAGCCATCGCAACACATTTGGGAGCGATTGGTCACCGCCGACCCATCTCTTCCTTCCAAGTCGCTATCGTCCGATCTTCGACCCGACGTCCTGATAACTTTCGACCTGCCGCTTTCCGAAAAACTAAATCTCGAAGAGCAGTTGGGCATGCTAAGCCAGCAGGGATTTCAACGCCTGCTGATTGGCGAACAGGTCGTTCGTATTGAGGAGGCCCCAAAGCTCCTCACGCCTCAGCCCCTTCAATTGGTCGTCGTTGCTGACCGGGTCAAATTGACCGATCCCAATCGCGCCCGCTTTATCGAAGCCTGCGAACAGGCCTACTCCTTCGGACGCGGACATCTGGCCATCCGTGAGATGAAAGCCGGCCTTGTCACTGCTCCCGTGCGGTTCAGCAGTGGCTTTCACTGCGCCCGCTGCAACATCGATTATCGCGAACCGACCCCGGCCCTCTTTTCCTTCAATCATCCCCTCGGTGCCTGCCCAACCTGCAAAGGCTTCGGTCGCATCATCACCATCGATCCATTCCTGGCCATCCCGGACCGGAGCAAAACCCTCAATGAGGGGGCCGTCCGGCCATGGCAAACCGGCATGAGCGCCGAATGTCAGACCGACATGGTTCGCATGGCCAAGCGCCAGGGCATTCCGCTGAACATCCCCTTTAATCGCCTGTCCCCAGAACACCAGCGGTGGGTGATGGAGGGCGAACCTGGCCACGGTGAAGACGGAAAGGAATGGCCCCATTCCTGGTACGGCGTAAAGGGCTATTTCAAGTGGCTGGAAAGCAACGCCTACAAGATGCACGTCCGCGTCTTGCTCTCCCGCTATCGGTCCTATCGCAAATGCCCTGACTGCCAGGGCAAGCGATTCAACGCGGATTCACTCCTTTATCGTTTGAAGGTGCCGGACGGAGGAAGCACCTCGCCGTCCCTTTCCATTTCCGATTTCTATCAGTTGCCCATTCGCGACGCGCTGACTCTGGTCCGAAGCCTCGCAGCGCAGCATCCCAGTCGTACCGATCCGCTCGGCGTCGTGCTCGTAGAGGTCGAAGCGCGCCTCGGCTATTTGGAGGAAGTTGGCCTCGGTTACCTCACCCTCGACCGCCCCACCCGCACTCTCAGCGGCGGCGAGACCGAACGGGTCAACCTCACCACCTGTCTCGGAACTCGCCTCGTCCAGGCCCTCTTCGTTCTCGATGAACCGAGTGTCGGCTTGCACCCACGCGATACGGGGCGACTCATCCGCATTCTCCATCGGTTGCGTGATACCGGGAATACCGTCGTCGTGGTCGAACACGAAGCCTCGGTCATGATGGCCGCCGACCAAATCGTCGATATCGGCCCCGGTCATGGCGAAACCGGAGGCCATCTCGTTTTCCAGGGTCCGCCTGCGGCACTGGTTAAAGCCACCGGATCGCTAACCGCCGATTACCTCTGCCACCGCCGACAGCACCTGACCCCGCCCCGACGCCCCGTTGCTCCCCACCAAGGTACCCAGTCGATTCCCACCCAGTGGCTCAAGTTGGAACATGCGACCGCCAACAACCTCCACGATGTCACCGTGGAAATTCCCTTGGGCCGTCTGGTCGCAATCACCGGCGTCAGCGGTTCAGGCAAGACCACCCTCTTGCGCGACGTCTTACTACC
>CAILNN010000182.1 GCA_903835555.1 uncultured Verrucomicrobiota bacterium | reverse complement strand
GAACTACACCGTCGGTTGGCATTTCCAAAAGGAAGGGCATTCCCCCGGCCGCCGCTATTCGATGGGATCAAATGGTTCCCTCATTCCGGAGGACTATCCCGAGGCTGGGTCCATGTGGGACCACTTGGCGCGGCACGGGGTACGTTTCCGCAATTATGGCGAAGGGTTTGAATTTCCCGGGGTGGACGAAGACCCGGACGAGAGCCCGACCGGTGCCCGCGAAGTGGTCAATACTCCGATGCCCAAAGTGCTTTTTGATAACACCTGTTTTGATTTCCCCATCTTCAACATGAATATTCCGGACCAATATCGGGCGTATTGGTTCCGCAAAGATGTGGAAAAGCGGTTTGGAGCGGGCAAGAAGCGATTGCCGTCCTTCCTGAATATTGCCATCTGCAATGACCACGGTACCGAGCCTAACCCGACTCGCGGCTACCCCTATGTGGCCTCGTGGATGATGGACAACGACGTCGCCCTTGGGCGCATCGTGGATTACCTGTCGCACACTCCTTGGTGGAAGAACATGGCCATCTTCGTCACCCAGGATGATTCGGGTGGCGAGCCAGACCACGTGGATGCGCAGCGCAGCGTCCTGCTCCTGATCAGTCCATGGGCACGCCACGGGTACGTGTCGCATCGGCATACCACGATCGTGAGCATGCATCGGACGATGTATGAGATATTCGGTCTGCCGCCTCTCAATCTTTTCGACGCCCTTGCCAATGATTTTGCCGATTGTTTCACCGATAAGCCCGACTTTTCGCCCTATACCTTCGAGCCCGCTGATGCACGGATATTTGATGCCGAAAAAGCCAAAGACCCGAAGGACCCCGACTACGGATTAGCACGACATCAGCGATCGGTACCTATGGACGACGATGATGCTGTCGAAGCGGTTCTGAATGCCGCCTCTCGGGAAAGCCGAACGCATTAAGTGGAAGCAGGCGTCCCACCCGTCTTTCATCAAAGGGCTGGTTTGGTATGAAATGGTCGTCCATCAACTCCGAGGTATCGTGCCGTATCAACGCGCTACGCTTCCCGTTGATTGTCCTGGTTGTGCTGATCCATGCTAATGACACCCATTTGCATGTCGCCGGCAGTTCAACCAATCTTGTTCTGCCCTTACCGCTTCGATGGGTCATCGACGTGGCAACCAATCAGGTCGCACGGATAGCCGTACCGTTCTTTTTCATCGTTTCGAGTTACCTGCTCGGAATTCGGTTGCGCTCACTTCCAGCAAATTGGTCGGGGGAAGTGGGCAAGCGACTTTGGCGACTCATCCCCCCCTATCTCGGCTGGAATGTTTTCTATACGTTTTTCTACTGGTTTGGTTGGTTCCTGCCAATTTCGCACGCCTATTTTTCAGGGGGGACTCTCAAGTTTGATTCGACCGGCATCTTTTTCATCCTCGATGAATGCTTTGGAATAACCCTGTCTCCTGCCGATGTCCCGCTTTGGTATGTACGGAACCTCGTCCTCTTTTTATCCCTTTCCTACCCATTACCCGCCTTACTCAGGAGGACATCAAAGCCAATGATGTTTGTGGTTATCGTTTTCTTGACACTCCTGGAGCAGTCAATTCCCAACAGGTATCGTGGGGTTTTCGGAGGGTACCAGTGGTTCCTCCTGGGATTTTGGTTCGGGCTCCATGGCCCACCCATTGATTTAAAGGGTACAAGCCGGCGTGTCGCGACGGCGCTATGGGCGTCTTTCTGCGCACTCGGTGCATTCCTATCAGCAATTCGTCCGGAGGAATGGCAAGGCCCTCCATTCACCATCCTTTTCGAGTTGGTTTCGATTCCCTCCGGCATGTGGGTTGTCTGGAGTTGGTGCGGAGAGTTGAATCGAATCCCAACGGTCCTGGAACAACTCAAACGACTGGCTCCCGCCACCTTTGTCATTTTCGCCGCTCACGGGATCATCTTGGTCTCGATTCGAAAGTTGGTCTGGAAAGCCCTGGAAGCCCATGAATGGCCCTTGCTGATGGTGGCCCTTTATCTGTTCTGTCCCATTTTTACTCTGGCCGTGAGTCTACTCGTTTATGCGTTGATTCGGCGGCTTCCAAATGGCCTTCAGCGGTGGTTTGACAACCCATCGACTAAGGCAATGGGATCGGTCCAAGACGGGCGGTCCCCAGTCCAATCCACTTTGAAAACAGACACTAGCGCCTCTTGATAGCGATGGTGTTGGCCGTAGAAACCAATTCCGCCCCACGGACAGGATAATACCTTGCGATGACCGTCACCACCTTTCCACTCGGCGGCGTGGTTCCCCAACTCAACGCAAGTTGGTACCCCGTACCTAGGGTGGAGGTGGCAACAAATGGGACCAACTCCGGCGCGGAAAAAGCCCAGATATGAACGGGAATGATTGACCGCATTCCCGCCATGCTGGGGGTTCCATCGAACATCACGATTTCCAGTCTTCCCGATCGGAGCGGAACTCCCTGAGCCTTGCCCGCCGCAGAAGCATAAATCCGAACTCCAATACCGTCGACAATCGGACGTTCACCCACCTGAATCGCCGAAGGAACCGCAAACAGATGCAATTCTGCAGGACTGCCACCGGGAAGAGTCCCTCTCGTTCCGCACCCGATGTTAAGGAACATCAGGATCACCACGGCCAAATACGCCCCGGTCCGGCTCCACTTGAATGGCCGTAACAACGAGAGCGAATGGCGATCGAGCCTTTTCATTGCGGTCCAATCTGTCTCGATGGTCCATTGGTCGGATTCCCGGTTTGTTTTTCGGGATAGAGAGGAGCCAAAAGACGCCTTTGTGTTTCGTCGCCGCTTAGGAAACTCCGGAAGCCGGTTCCATCGAGTTCCTCGCGCGTCACTCCATTCGGTGTCCGCAAGGCGACTGGTGTCTGGGGATTCTCGAGGACCTGCGGGGTCAATAGTATTAGCAGTTCCTTGCGTTGATGGATCATCGTGCTGGATCGAAACAGGACTCCCAGGTACGGGATGTCGCCGAGAACGGGTATCTTGAGGACTCGCTTGTCATCAGAGGTTGAAATCAACCCGCCGATGATGATGGTCTGGCCGCTTTGGGCGCTCACCGTCGTGCTGGCCTTGCGCTGATTGATGATGGGGACACTGGAAGAGCTGTTAATCTGAACGGAGCTCGTGCTGATATCACTGTTGGTGGTTCCGATTTCCATTTTGACAAAACCATCCGCACTGATTTTGGGGGTTACGGTGAGATTCACACCCACGTCTTCATATTTGTAGGACGTCGTCAGGTTGTTCTGGACGTCCAATCGGCTTTGGTCGACCAAGGGGACCCGCTGTCCGATATTGATCGTCGCGGGCTTGTTATCGGCGGTGACGATTTCCGGTCGGCTTAGGACTTCCAGGCGCCCCTGCGTCTTAAGGGCGCGCAAGAGGAAACCGAAATCAGTCCCTGCGATGGCAGTCGAAAAACCACCCATGGAACTCAATTGTTTGGCAACACCAAAGTCGGTGCCAGTACCAATGCCCACATCGCCTTTCTTTCCTTTAAAGTTCCATTCGACTCCGAGGTCCGTTTCATTATCGAGGGTCACTTCCGCGAGGAGAACCTGGATCAAAACCTGCGGCTGGGCTTGGTCTAATTCGGTGATCATGGAGCGGATCTGATCGAAGTACCGCTGATTGGCCGATAGCAGCAACGTGTTGCTGTTGGGCTCGGCTACGACAGCCACTTCCTGATCGAGTGAACGTTGGGCTGCGGCGGCGACATCGGCACCCAGATTTTGTACCAACCGCTGACGTTCCTGATCCAGGAAGTTACGAATAGCTGTGGCCACTTCCGGGGCCTGGGAATTGCGCATCCGGATGACCTCCGTACTGCGCTCATGCGCCTCGCTGGAATCCAGCGAATCGATGATTTCGGAAACCAATTCGACATAATGGTCGGTTCCGCCCACAAGAAGGCTATTGGTCCGCGGGTCTATGGTGACCGTCAAAGCCACTTGTTCAGCCGTTCCCAAGGTAGCGCTGGCGGATGTCTCGTCGTGAGTGGTCCCGTTGACATCGGAAACCGGACGTACCAGGGTATATTGAACGGATCGTTGTCCTGCTGTGGCGGCCGACGGCGTCATCCGAAAGAGTTGGGTGAGCAGTTCGGCCATCTGGCGGGCATCCGCATTGCGCATGGGGAAGACCTTTATCTTTGCCTGCTGGGGAGAACTGGCATCCAACCGGTGAATCACCTGCTCGATCAGGCTCATGTAATCCACCGGACCTGAGACAATAAGGGAATTCATTCGGGCGTCAGGGGTAATCAACACGGACTCCTTGAGCGCTGCGGTAATTAATTCCCCACCATCGTCACCACGCGTAATGAATTGAAGAACCGATTGGGCGTTGGGATTCTGCTCAGTCAGGGCGGGTGGCTTGCTGTTGAGAGCGGTGTTTAGAATGGTTGAGAGGGCATCGGCCCGGGCATACTGAAGTGGGAAGACCCGAATCTCGCTGGTCTTCGCAACCTGGTCGGTGTCGAGTTTTTCAACCAGTTGCTGAATGCGTTGGGCGTCCGTCTCGCCGCAGGAAACCACGATGGCATTGATTCGGTCGTCCGCACTAACGGCAATAGGCAAGGCTTGGTTTGGCTGGCCTTCTCGAAACAATCCTTGAATGGTTTGAGCGACTTTTCGGGCATCCGCTTTGGCCAGCGGAAACACGTGAATCGCCATCCCGATATCCGTTGGTTCCGAATCAAGACGTTCAACCAAGGACCCGACTGCGGCCAAATCGTCAACCGACGCTCCCACCAGGAGGGCATTGACCCACGGATCGGCGACAATGGTTATCGGTTCAACCGGCTCTCCTTTGACCCGGGGGGGGCGGTTGGCAAAGATTGGTTGGAGCGTGGACTGCAATTTGACTGCGGTAGCCCGTTGCAACGGAAACACGCGAAAATTAAGGCGGGCAAAGGAGCTATCGGCATCTAATTGAGGGAGGAGGCGATCAACGGCTTCGAATGCCTCCTTGCCACCGGTGACCAAAATGGAGTTGACCCGGTCATCGGCCACAACACTGGCGGGAATGACCCGCAGATTTGCATTGATGCCCACACTTTCCGCTGTCCGGCGTGCCTGGAAATACTGCTGGAGCGTCGTGGCCAGGCTTGAAGCCCGGGCGTTCTTGAGCGTGTACAAACGGACATCGGCATTGGAGGCTAGGTCTTTGTCGTCGATGCGCTTAATCACTTCCCGCACGATGACCAGGTTTTCGGGACTGGCGCTGACGATGAGTGTGTTGCTCCGAGGGTCGACGCTAACGGAGAGGATGTCGCGTCCAACGGGCGGCTTGCCATTGGCGGTCGGCAGCGAACCAGGCCGGTAAAGTCCCTGGTCCACCAAGGATTTCAGGATGGTGGCGACGCGCTGGGCGTCTGCGTACTCCAAGGTGAAGGTTTCCAACACACCACCTGCGATGGTGGGTTCCTGGTCCAGCTTTTGAAGGAGTCCCTGGATGAGCTCGACGTTTTCCTTGCTGGCCGAGACCACCAGGGCGTTGTTGAGTGCATCGGCTTCGACCTTGACACCGTCACCCGGTGAGGCGCCCTGTCCCGTCGGAGCTTGCGATCTCAAGCGGGCGGCGAAGACTGTTTCCAGCAAGGTCGCGACGCGGGCAGAATCATTATGCCGCAACGGTAGCACCGTGAGCAGTTGAGATGGATTTTCCGGCTTTTGATCGAGCCGGGCCAGCAGGTCATCCAAAGTCCGATTGTCTTCCTGGCCCGCAGAGACCAACAATGAATTGCTGCGTGGATCCGCAAGGATCACCGGGCGTGACCGCTGGGCATCGGACGAGCGACCTGCGGCACCGCGTTGTTCAAAAAGGTTGAGCAACGTGGCAGCCATGACACGGGCGTCGGCAAACGTGAGTGGGATCAACCGAACCCGCCCACTAAGGGCCGGATTTGCCCGGTCCAATTCACGGGCCAAAGTCTGAACGAGTTCAAAGCCTTCCCGAGAGCCGCCGACCAGAAGGGAATTACTCCTTTGATCGGCCATGATCAGGACTTTCAAGGCGTCTGCCTGACCTTGGTTTAGGGTCGCCCGTTGGGTCACTCGTCCGTCCATGAGCTTTTGCAGGGTCGGTGCCACGACATTGGCATCGGCATGCTCCAGTGGAATTAATGCGATATCGCGGAGGTCGAACGGCAACTTTTGATCGAGTTGCTTGAGCAGGCCCTCGACGATCCCGAACGTCTTTGAGCTGCCCGCCACCACCAAGGCTGCGGTTCGAGCGTCAACAGTAATCACCGGGCGTTCATCCGGGCGCAGGGCGGTGGCTCGCGGCCCATTGAACAGGTCGGTCAAGACTTTTTGGAGCACATTGGGGTCAGCGTGCTCCAACGGATAAATGCGGACACTCTCTAAACCGGAGGCAGATGGTATATCGAGTTGTGAAATCACGTCGGCGATCAACGGCAGGTTGTCGCTGCGGGCGGCCACGATGAGGATATTGGACGGTTCATCCGCCTGAATCGTCAGCGCCGCGCGCACCTTGGATGTGGCATTCTGCACCGGTCGTTCGCCGTCCTTGGCCGTCCGAAGGCGCGTCACTTGCGATGACAGCCCTTCCGAACCGGGCACCGCCGGGCCTTCGGCAAAGACCGCTTGAAGCATTGGCACCAATCGGATAGCCGAGGCATGTTTGAGGGGAAACAGACGGACATCGGTGACGAATCCGTCCACTTCGCGGTCCATGTCTTGGACCAGCTTCTGGGCCAATATCAAGGTCTCCGGTCGACCGGCAAGGATCAGCGTATTGCTGCGGGGATCGACGGAAACATTGAGCGGATGGACCAAGGCCTTGCCTTGATCGGCAGGTTCTCCGGGTGGAGTTCCAGGGCTCCCCACGGACAGTTGACGTCCTTGGTTGAAAATGGAGTTAAGTGTCGCTGAGACGGTGGTGGCATCGGCATGTTCCAAAGGCACCAAGCGCACGCCCACGCCATCCAAGAGAGGTACCGTGTCCATCATCTCGATAACGGCCGCCAACGCCCGGGCATTTTCCGGTGTTGAAGTGACCAAGATGCGATTGCCACCGGAGGGACCTGCGGATGGATCGGCTGCAATCTTGACGGGGCGGGTCAGATCAAGAAAAATGTAGTTCCCGTCATCATCCAATATCTTAAGACGACGAATTTGCTCCTGTAGTTCGAGACCCTCGGGAGTGGTTTCTCCGGCGGGCCCGGGCCTGACCATCGCTTGAAGGACCGATGCCAATTGAGGAGCGCTGGCATGCTTGAGGGGCAGGACACGTACTTCGGCATCGACATTGGCAGAGGGTTTGTCGAAGGAGCGGATGATCTTTTCGACTTGATCGGCAGCGGATGAGCGGGCAAAGACCACGATGCCCCGCGCCCGGGCATCCACGGCAACGGTGGCGGTATCCCCCGGGCGGGTCGCATTCAACTGGGTGACCATCTGTTGAACCATGGGAAGCACCTTTTCCGGCGGAGCATTGGTCAGATGGACCATGCGGAATTCCAGTTGGCTCGCCTGCCCCGCATTGTCCAGTTGCTTGATCAACGACTCCATCAGAGCGAAATCGGTCGGACGCGCCCGAACAATGACACTTCTTGTTCTGGGTTCGGCCACCACCGTGATCCGCTGCTTGTTCGGTTGCATCACCGGCGGTTGTCCGGGCTGCTGTGGAATGGCCACCGGGTCCTGCCGGATCAGGTCGGTCAGCGTCTTCGCTACAATCAATGGGTCGGCATCGTGAATGGCGAACAGGCGAAACTCGGCTTCGTTACCATAGAAATTCAAGGACAGTTCGCCGATGAGTCGGTCGACGGCGTCCAATTCCTGCCCGGGGCCGGATAGTATCAACGCGTTGGCTGCCCGATCGATGGCAATCACCACCTCGGGAGCAACTACTGCGTCAGAAGGAGCGGCGTTGGTGGGCTTATCGGTGTCAGGCGTGGCCCCACCGAATTTTCCACCCCCCGTTCTCGCAGGAGGGGGAGCAATCACCTTGTCAGTCACTCGAAGCGGGGTGCCGGACATCTGGGGATAAATATCACGCAGCATGTCGGCCATCTGTTCAGCCGCCACATGGTCCAGCGGACGCAATCGAACTTGTATGGCGGCATCGCGGCCCGGCCGATCCAGTTGCGCCACCAAATCCTGAATTTGGGCAAGGTCCCCACGCCGTGCGATTATTGTTAGTGAATTATTAGATGAGTCGGGTTCAATGACCGGACGTTGGCCGCGCTGTCGATCCTCAAACAGGTCCTCTAGTTTGGAGGCCACCTCATAAGCTTTCGATTTCTTAAGCCATACAAATTGAACATCGCGATCGGAACGCTCTGGAGCCTTGTCAAGGGAGGGCAGTATCTTTTCGACGACAGAGAAGTGTGCATGGGTGGCGGAAATGATCAGACTATTGGAATGCTCATCGACGGTGACCGTTGCCGGCGGAATGGAGCGATCGCCGCTGGCAAACTTGGCCCGTAGGTTCCGGCTTACCGATTCCAGCAACTGCTGCAAAATGGCGGACACTTCCCGGGCTGTTCCATTTTCCAGCTTGTAGATGCGGACCTCGATATCGGTGGAACCGGTGCCATCCTGATCCAGGTCCCGCACAATCTTCATCACGTCCTGCACGGCATTGGTCGGACCATTGATGAGCAGGCTATTGGAACCGGCCACAGCGGTGACGCTTACACGGCGGGCGGCTGATGGTATCGCCCGATTGCTGATGGTCCGGTTGACCGCCTCGGCGAGGTCTTCGGCCCGCCCACGATTGAGTTTGACGGTTTGAATTACATTTTCGCCTTCGGGGCCCGGTTCGTCCAGGCTCTTGACCAGGTCTTGAACACGAACCAACAGTGACGAGGGGCCATCCACTACCAGGGTGCGATCATTGCCACCAATGCTGACCATCAGCCGATCGGCCGGTTCGGTGCTGGCGACCTGTTTCGCATAGACCTGGGAAATCATCGAGACCAGCGATGCTGCTGAGGTCCGCTGCAGCGGTAGGACACGAACCACCCGGCCTCCCGTGTCCCCGGTTTTCTGCAAGACCTCGGCAATCTGAGCGATGGTGTCCAGTTGCCTTTCTGTGCCGGCCAGAATGAGTTGATTGCTGGTGGCGTCTCCCAGGATCAATGGCTCCGTAGTTCCCAATTGCGGGTTGTTGCGGGCTTGGTCTTGGTATACCTGCGTCAATTTGGTCGACAATTCCGGCACACTCCGCTCACGAACCGGCAAGACCCGCATGACACGGTCCGGTTGGGAGCCAAGGGAGGTATCCAACTGCTCAATGATGACCGAGGCGGATTGAAGTTCCTTTGGATCACCGGTGGCGATTAGAGTCCGGGTCTTGGTATCGGTGACCACCGTCACCCGCTTTTGGGGGCGTCCATACGCATCGTAACGCACCAGGGCTGTTCCGAGAATTTCCACGACTTTTTCCGGATCAGCCGATTTCAGCTTGAACACCCGGGTGGACGCACTTTGAGCACCGACTTTATCAAGCTTGTGGATTAAGTCTTCCACGACATCGATCTCATTGGTGGCACCCGTGACAATGATTCGATTCGCCCCGCTGTCGGGCAGGATGAGGGTATCGGCCGCCGGTGCACCGGGGCGATTTTTGGCTTGTTCCTGATAAAGGGTCCGGACCGTGGATGACAATTCGGCGGCACTGGCGGACGTCAGCTCAAAAATACGGGTATCCCGCGCTGATATGACAGTACTTCCCGTCCGCAACTGGCGGAGAATCGATTCGATCTCAGCGATATGATTGGTCCGACCGGTGACAATGAATCGTGCATTCTTCGCATCGGCTATGATTTGGGCATCGGCTGTCTCGCCGTTATTCTTGCCGCGCCACTGGTCCTGGTACAACTGCTGGACCAGCGGCAGCAGTCGATTGAGTTCCTCCGGGCTACCGGCTTCAAGGAGACGCGTTTCGCGGGCCGTTTGCGCACCGGAGGAAGCCTGAAGTTCGGTCACGATCTCTTCCACCAACTTCAACTGACCTTCGACACCGGCTAGGATCAGTTGGTTGCTTTCCGGTTCCTCCAGAATCAACAGGTCGGAGGTTCCGAGTTCCGGCTGTCCTTTCAGGCGATCATTATACAACTGGCGGACGCGCGGGGCCAGGGACGTCACCCTCCCCTGTTGCAGAGTGAATACCTTCATCTTTCGATCGATATGGAATCCAAGGGATTGATCCAGTTGATCGATGATCAGGGCTACTCCCTGCAATTCCTTGGGATCGGCCGTCACGATCAGGGTACGAGTCTTGGCATCGACCGAAACATTCGCGCGCTTCTGCGGGCGCCCGTATGCATCGTAACGGACTAGCGATGCGGTCAGAATCTCAGCAACTTTGTCGGGATCAGCGGATTTGACCTTGAACACCCGCGCAGATGCCCCCTGCGCACTGACCTTGTCGAGCTTTCGGATAATCACTTCCACGGCCGCAAGCTCGTTGGTGTCCCCGACTAAAATGAGCCGATTACCGCCAACATCGGGGCTGATCAGAGTGTCGGGTGGAATGGTGCCCAACCGCCCTTTGGCTTCCTCCAGGTAAAGAGTCCGGACGGTTGAAACCAAATCGACCGCACTGGCGGTGGTGATATCAATGATGCGTGTTTCCCGACTTTCCGCCCGGGCTTTGCCGCTGCCCAATTGCTGGAGCAATTGCTCAATCTGCTTCAAATGTTCCGGTCGCCCGGTCACGATGATGCGACCGCCCTTGGAATCACCCACGAACTGAGCGTCGGCGGGATCGGTATCCTGGTGGTCCTTCCATTGGTCCTGGTAAAGCTGTTGAATCAACGGCAGTAGCCGCTGAACATCAGCAGCGCTGCCCACATCGATTGCCCGGGTTTCACGCGGGGCCTGGGTTACGGTTAAGTTCACCTGAAGATTAGTAATGATACCTTCGAGGACGGGCATCTGGTCGGCCCGGGCACTGACGACGAGACGCCCGGTGCGACCATCGGTCAACAACTGGGCGTCCGGCGAACCCAACTGAGGACTGCTGGAGAGTCGGTCGGTGTAGAGTTGTCGGGCCAAGGGAAGTACCCGCTGCGCTTCCGTCAACTTACCGAGATCAAACACCCGGGTTTCTCGTGCCGGACGGTTTTGGCTTTCCAAGGTCTTGACGATCTGGCGCACGGACTCCGCCTGCTCCTCCGTTCCTTGAACCAGCAATCGCGTCCCGGATGCATCCCCGTACAGAGTGGCGGGTTTGAGGGTCTTGCCCTGCGATTGCTCCTGGTAAATCTGGTTGACCCGGGGGAGCAATTCTGTAGCCGTCGCGTTCTTTAATTCCACCGCGTGCAATTCCCGGACGCTCTGGTCCGGCTTGGCGTCCAGGGCATTGATAACCGTCTCGATCTGGGCCATCAGCACGGGCGAAGTCAGAACAATCAGTCGATGGGAGGCGGGTTCCGGCGTGACAGTTAAAACGCCATTTAGATTTCGTCCTGGATTCTGTGCGGCAAAAACCTTTTGCGTTAGGGCTGCCAAAGCGTCGGCGTCGCCCTTGACATCGAAGATGCGGAGGATGCGTTCCTTGGAAGAAGATTCCCCATCCAGCTTCTCGATAACCGATTCCGCGTCCTGCAAGTCCGAGCGGGTACCCGAGACAATCAAGGAGTTGGACTTCTCGTCGGCTGTCACCGTCACCCGGCGAATCGGCAATCCGCGAGCGTCATAGCGCATCATGGCGCTGGATACAATCGGTGCCAGCACGGTGGCCTCAGAAGCGCTCAGTTTAAAGACCCGCGCTCCGGGTGCTTGTTGGGGAGAATTATCCAGGCGGGCCACCAGGGCGGAAAGCTGTTCGACCTCCTCTCGCGGTCCCGTGACGACCAGGCGATTGGCCACAGTATCTGGAATCATTTTTATCTGAGATACATAGTCCGTACCTTTCTGGTCATGCAGCATCTCTTGGAAGAGATTGTTGACCATCGGCGTCAGGGAATTGGCATCGGACGATTTAAGCTCGATCACCTTCAACTCACGCAAACCAACCTCACCGCGGGTATCCAATTCCTGCACCATCTTCCAAGCGCCTTCAACCGCTTCGGACGAGCCGGAAATGACGAGACTGTTGCTACGCGGATCGACCTGAACACGGACCTGTTGCGATTGGGCGTTCAAACTCTTTTCCACCAAACCGACCAATTCCACCGCCGAAGCTGCCTTCAGCCGAATAACCCGAGTCTCCTCCCGAATTGGCTGCTTTTCGGCAGGGTCCAATTGACGAATAATGGCTTCCACCCGCCGAATTTCATTGGTCGAACCGCTGACCATGATTCGATTGCTACGGGTTTCCGATATAAGCGTCGCCGGACCACCAGCGGGCTCCGGAACGCCGCGCAACTGTTCCTGGTAGAGCTGTTGAACCAACGGGGTGATGTCCACCGCTTTTCGAGCAAACAAATCGACTCCGTGAAATTCCCGGGGTGCCGCAGTAGCCGGCGTGACATCGAACTGCTGAACCAACCCCTTTATCCGCTCCTGTTCACTAGGCAGCGCCAACACAATCAATTGCTTCCCAGTTGGATCGGCCATGAAGGTCGGTGCTGGTTGGCCGGGGACCGACCATTGGTTGGCCAATTGAGTGATCAAGGGGATAATCTCCGAGGCCGTCCGGGCGCGCAGAGGCAGAACGACCATCTGGCGCTCAGCCTGGGCCGGAAGTATATCGACGACGCCAACCACGCCCTCAATCTCCTTCAATTGTTCGTCCGTCGCCGTGATCAAGACCCGGTTGTTCGGGGCGTCGGCCACCAAGGATGGTTTGGGTACACCGGCGAATCGCCGATCAGCCATTCGTTCAGTCACCAAGCTTTGCAGGTTGGGCAGCACGGATTCGACCCGGGAATTTTTCAAAACAATAACCTTCAGGTGCCGCACCTGGACCGGGGTCTTGTCGGCTCGCAACTCGCGAACCAGCGATTCAATCTGTCCCTGATGGTCCTGACTGGCGGTTACAATCAAACGGCCGGATTCTGGATCGGCCAAAATCCTGGCTCTACCTGCAGCTCCATTCGCCGCATCTCCAATTTGATTGTGGAACAATTGTTCCGCCAGCGGCTGCAACCGCCGCGCTTCCTCAACGGTGCCCACGTCGATAAAGCGGGTGGTTAGTGGAGTGACCGCCGTTCCACCGGCGTCCAACTGCGAAACGACATCGGAAGCCAGTTGGACATCCCCGGGTGAACCGGTCACCACCACGCTTTGGCTGGACGCATCGTGACTGATACTGGCGCTCGTCGTGACCCGTCCATTCCTGTCGCGACGGGTCAGGGCCTGCTGCAATATGGCGAAAACATTGGTCGACTCCGTCGTGCGTGGACGGAAAATTCGGGTTACCTGAACGGTCTGGGACCGGATTGGAACGTTTCCGTTTTCCGCCTCACCACCGTTTATAATGGCCCCTTTATCGACTCGAAGAATCAATTGCTCTATCTGTTCCAATTGTCCCGGGACGGGAGCCGCGACAATCACACGATTGAGTGCGGAATCGGGTATGACCCGGGCTTTCGTAGCAGCGGCGCTGGCGGCCTCCCCCGGAGCAGCCACACCGGGAACTGCCTGTCGGATCAAATTGGCCAGTTCATCGGCTTTGATGGACTGGGGGTAGTAGATGCGAACATCCCCGCCAGCACCCTCCTTCTGTTCAAATTTATTTACTAATTCATCCGCCAAGGTTAGGCGTTCGGGAGGTCCGAAAAGAAGAAGCGTCCTCGATGCATCGTCGTAGACCGATGTCAGATAATCATTGGGATCGGGCGGCAGTACCTCCATCGCCTTGGTATTCGGATTGAAGGTGGTTCGCTTGGGAGCCGTGCTGATACCAAAGGTGCGGTTGATGAGGTCTGACACGATGGCCCCCGACGCGTGGAGCAAGGTGTAGGTCTTCATCTGCCGATCGGCCGACTGTTCGGTACCGATGGTGGCCAGCAAACTTCGGATGCGTTGAATATTGGCCAGACGGTCCGTGACAATCAGACCGCGACCGCGACCCAACGCAGCCAGGGAGCCGGCCCCCGAAAGCATCGGCGTGATGGAATCGGACACTTCGCGCGGATCGAGGTTATTAATATCGAGTACCACCGTGACCACCTCGCCGGGACGAACATCGCCAACCGGTTCCGTCCCTCTCAGAATGCGCAACGGCATCGAGGGCAATTGCTTAAAGGGAACGAGACGCAGGTTGTTGCCATCCTCGATCAGCATGACCCCGCGCATTGCCAGCATCAGGTTGAGCGTGTCGAGCGCCTCGGCATAGTTATAAGGCTTGGGATCATCATAGGTAAGCGTCCCGACGACATTGGTATCCGCCAGCAGCGGCTTGCCTGCCATTTGGGCGAAGCGCTCAATGACATCGGTATAGGGAATTCCATCGAATTGAAAACGGATGTTCCGCTCCGGGGCCACCGGCTTTTTCGGAGTCGCTCCAGCGGCCGTATCCGCTCGACCTTCGGGAACAGCCTTATTCGGTGTCGCGGACGGAGGGACGGCATTTGACGAAACCGCTGCCACTTCCAGGGATGGCGCGGGGGTCGGAATGGCATCGCCGGTTACCACCGGTAGAATGACCGCCGCAATATTGGTGCCCGAGTCCGGCGGCGGGACGCCAGGAGGCGATGGGTCTTCGGCATAAAGGCCGGTCCGGGTCGCGAAGAACGCCAGACAGGCACCGAAATACAGGGAGTGAAGTTTCATGGCAGAAAATAGAAATCGTTAGAGAGGGCGTACGAGGGATGGCGGCAAGTCCGCCGCACTGAGTTTGCGTTTGTCCGCCAGCGTTCGACCGCGTTCAATCGCGAAGTAGTCGGTACCGATCCTCAAGATGATCCGACTGGTTGACTGCAAAAGCGGGTTATCTGGACGCGGGATGGAACGATAGTCGACCATCACGACCGTCCCACCTTCCAAAGCATCGCCCGGGTGGTAGATATGGGTCTTTTGGGCCGTCAGATCTCGGATGTGAACTTCCGGAACCCCATTCCATTCGGAGAGGGAAACCACGCGAAACGATTCTGGTCCGGGAGGAGGAGGCGATTTGGCAGCCACGGTCGCTGCGGGTGGCGGCGTGGGAGGAGGAGGGGGAGGGGGCGGACGGCGAATATAGGGCCGCAGAAGGTCCCGCGATACAATGCCATTGAGCAACTGACGGTCGGGTGAATCCAAGCCAAGGTGGGCCGCGAGATTGGTCCGAATCACGTCCGGCGCTGGATCAATGACCAGAGTCAGGTACCTGAATCGGGCGCGGACAATCCCCGGTGATTCGCCCCGGGTAATGGCCAGACCCTCGGTCCGGTGCAACCAGGGCGATTGATTCAGGAGAAATAGGAGATTGACCACGTTGGAAAGGGAACCATCACCCTGGACGCTCCATCCAATTTCGTTGGCCCCGCGTATCTTGCGGGGACCCACTGGCAGGCGAGTGAAATCGGCCTCGGCCAATCCCGCTTGAATGATCTGTCGTGTCAACAATTCACCGGACTGGGCGCTCGCTTGGTCAATGGTATCGGCAAAGGTGCGTTGGGTGATCGATTTCAATCGATCCTCGGCGGCAAAATAGGCTCTTCGTTCACCCTGGATTTTGGAAAGTTTTTCGCGAGCCAGAGCGATACGCTGGTCCACGGCATGCAGCGGCTGGGTAATCAACGTCCGAAGACCCCAAATCAGTAGGAAAAGCCCGATGACACCCCCGACGGACCCGGCCAGGATTTTTTCCCGGCGGTTCATCCTCCAACCCTCCGGTAGGCCGCTGGTTCCAGGGACATGTCATCCTGTAAGCGGGCGGGCGGTTTAGCCTTTTGTAAATCGATGCGCATGGAATCCGGCACAATGAGTTCCACAGCCGAGCGAAATTCGTAGCCAAAACGGTCCGCCCCCGGGTTAATGGCCAATGGCTTGACGTCATATCCAGCGGCCCGGAGCTGCTTGTCCAGCCTGGCCAAGGTTTCCCCGCTACGTGCCTGCACCCCCAGTTGGATTAAGCCCTGCCCGCTGACGGCTAGCGAGTTCAGGTACACCTCTTCGCTGGGGGGCAATATGGCCGTCAGATAGGCATATTGAGCCAGCCAGTCCCGACCGCTCTTCGTCCAATCGTCCACCGCTGCGGCCTGCTGGGTCAATCGGCGATAGATTGGACGCTTTTTTTCCGCATCCGCCAATTCCAGTTGAACGGATGCCAGAACTTTTTCCCGCCGTTGAAGGAGCCATGAGCGCAATCCCAAAACGGCAATAAAGAGAACGGTTGCAACCGCCGCACCGGTGAGCAGGCGGATTCTTCCCATGTCGCGAGGAGCAGCCGGTCGCTTCGGATTTAGGAAATCAAATGGCAGTCGCTGAGCATCGATCATCCCGAAAGCCAAACCCAAGGCTCCAATGGACCCGGCCGCGATGGCTTCGGACTCGGAAGGGAGTTGGATGCGTTCTGCCGGAGATAGCAACGTGCACGGGGTGGAGAGGCGGCTTGCAAGCCGGGAAACCACTTCCGACTCCGCGCCGGTCGATCCGGTTACGACGATCTTGGAGACCGGCGGATTGGCTTCCAAACCGGCATACGCATGGAGACTGCGCACCACTTCGATGACAGCCGCCTGCACCAAGTGCTCGGGAACAGCCGTCGATGTGGTACCGGCATCAGCCGGCCCACGTACGGCTGCTCCCCGGGAAAACAACAGGGAATGACGGGAGATAACATCGATTCCTACCTCATCCGGACGTAGCGACACCAAAGTGAAGGCCTCATCTCCGTCGGCCACATGACAGGCTTCGACACACCGGGCGTTGGCGTATGGCAACAAACCGAGTGCCGACAATGGAAAACCGCCGGCTTCCGCCACCCGCAAATAAAAGTCCACCACCTCCCGTTTGACCGTGGCGACGAGGACTTCCAAACATGGAGCCACGGCAACGGGCTCCGCTTTCCCCGCAGTATCCGACCGGTCCGAGGGTGTAAAAACCTGCCGCCGGACCTTAAAATCAATGACGGCTTCTTCGGGGCGAAAAGGTAGGTCTTTTCCCACCTGTAGGTGAATCAGCGAGGCTAATTCCGCCAGTTTTTCGATGACCGGCACCGTCAGCGACCGGAGGACCACCCGGGCGCGGGGAATGCCCATGATCACCGTTTCCGCCCGAATCCCTGCCTTGGCCAGCGCCTTCGCTATGGCCACCCCAAGGGCCACCGCATCATTGCGGTCCGCATCGGGGGGGAGCTCGAGAGGCAAGGCGACTAGGCGAAGCACCCGGTCCCGGGGCCCCGCCTGGACCACCCGTAGGTTGGCCCCATCGATGTCGAGAGCGGTGACAAATGTAACAGGACGCTTGCGACGATCGCGTCGCCATCGACGCAACCGCCCCCAGCGGACCACCAGTTGGCGAAGACGATTACCCATGTTGAGAATGAGTCGAAAATGGAGCCAGTTGACGCCCATTTCCCGAATTCCCGGAGCGCTCGGTTACGCCCGTTGGAGCGTTGGTCCCGGAACCACCCGGACGAAAAGGCAATCCCAGCCGGGTCAGGTCCCGAAGATAAGTGATTTGAGGCTCACGTCCGGCCACATCAATGGACGCTTCGACGACACAGTACCGTCCAGACGGGATGCCATAGCCCAGGACAAAGAAATGAAATTGGGAGGCACTCGTGGTCAGGGAGGGTGCCAGCGCCTTGAATCGGTCAATATCCATCACCGTCTCTTGTACCAACCAAGCCACGGTTGACCGGCGCTCGGGGGACAGCCCGGTCCGGGTGGAGACGATGGTTTCGGCCAGTGGCAAATCCACCCCCGGCAGAGTCGCCAGAACGGCGGCAGACGCCGTATTGAGATTAACCCGCCCGTCGTGTCGATCGTCCAAACTGGTGGTGAAAAGGTCAAGAACCACCGGTAGCTGCTCGGGTAGTATACCCGAAGCCACTTCGACATCTCCTCCTGCGGCGTCCTTGATGTGGATCACCGCACCCAGAAGAGCGGCGGGATGGTTCAGCTTCATTTTGGCCCCGCGCAAGGCAGCAACAAAGTTGGTGAAACTGGGCGGCAAACCACTCGCCGGCAATTCGGCCTTCGGATCATTGAGATCAATCCTAGGTTTCCCGGCACTGTTCAGCTCGGGATCCCAAGAATGAATGGTAAAGTACTGCCTCATGCCATGGTCGAGCCGACCGTCGTGATTGTCCGATGGATACTGTTCATCGCCATCGTCTTCGTTGGGGTCCAAATGACCATTCAAATTGGCATCTTCGCCAAACCACAAGGAACGTGAAAAGCCTGGAATTTGGAGAATTTCCTCGGCGCTTATTAAAGGCCCATGGGGTAGCACCGTTCCCAATAACGGGTCCGATGTCGCTTGGATGCTATTGACTAGCGCTGCCGACAAATCGGGTCGAGTTGAACTGTCCGGTTGTTCGATTGGATAGGTACTTCCTGTCGTAGAAGGCTCGGCAGGAGCTACCGAACCATCCTGGGCGCTACCCGCTGAAACCGGTCGGGTTTGAATGCCAGTGTATTGCTTTAAAACTTGTGCCATTGCCGGCGTCATTCTGGGGATATGCGTCAAATCGGCAGCCCCGGGGTGGTTGAGGTTAATTTGCGCCGATTCATCCGATAGTCCAAAGCGTCGTTCGACCGTTTCACCGCTACCCGTCGGGGAATAGACGGTGAAAAACCATTGGTCCACCCCGTCGTCAAGTACCGGTTGATCACGAAAAACGGCTGGATTGTCCTGCCATTCGAGGGAACCGGGCACCGCCAAGGACCCCATGCGAATAGCCGCCTGCACGCCGCTCATCGCCGCCGCCCATGCTTGTTCGCTTCCACCGCTAGCATGCGCAGCTGTCTCATCCGCCCGCGAGCGAAACAGCAGGCTAACCACCAACATCGACAGGAGTAGAACGAACACCAGCACAGCCAGAAGCACGAACCCGGAACGGTTCGCAGTGCGTTGTGGAATTGGTATCGTGTTCACGTCGATATTCAGGGTGAAAGGACAGCCCCGGCTCCGTCCAGTTCGGGCTTGCGCAGCGCTACTCCTCCCGGAATGAAAAGCACACGACGAAACATTTCCGATGCGTATTCGCCGCTATTGGTTCCTTCCACCACCGGCTCACAGGATAGCGTTATTTCGACGCCCAGCGGTGGACTCGAATTCGTCCAACCATCAACCCAAACAAGACCATCCCAATAACGGAATTGGACGAATCGAACGACATCACTCAAGGCATCGGGCCTCCCCGCACTCGATCCCAGACGTTGGGCCGCTTCCCCCGTTCGGGTGTCCCCAGGAAAAAAGTTCGACGTTGAACTTTGGCGGTTTGGCGTCAAAGGAACCCCGAGTCCCGGGGCTGCCACCACTTGGCGCACCCGGCCAATTGGCTCTTCGATGCGTTCGATTCCTGTCACGACCCTGTTGGTTCCGTCCAAAGATTGGACAGCAAAGACAGTCACCTGGGTCAAATCCGAACCTCCCGACGCTGCTACGGAAGCACCACCCGGGATTAGCCCGGTCCACGATGATCGAAAAAAACGGATGGCTGTTCCATTACCGGAAAAAGCATCCACGTCTCCGGGACGAGCCCGCGCTGTACGCAGATCGGACACCAGCCGATCAAGTACTAGCCGAATTTGGGCGTAGCGATCACCCTGAGAGAGAATCTGACTCCTCAGGTCTGCGGTCTGTTGATAGAACAAGATGGCGGCCAACAGCAATCCCGTGGCTATCGAGATGGCCAACAGCACCTCAACCAGCGTAAAGGCATCGGAATCCAGGCCACGGATACCATCCAGGGCGCCCTCTGGGGCCGATTTTGGTACTGTGCAATTGCTGTTCACCGGGAACCCTCCGAACCAACTTTGTTTGGAGCCGACAGACTGGAGCCGGCGAAACGTGGAGGTGGAAGCACTTGTCCGAGACGTTGAACCATCGGTGGGTTCAGATGTCGCACGATGACCTCTGCTTTTTGGAGGTCGACGCTACCGGAATCCAGACCTGAAAGGGGAGTGACAATGACTTCGACCGTCCAATCCTGATACGGCAGGTCCATTGGCTTCGCAGCCTCCGAGGCCGCTGGGCGAATACCAAGTTGAATTTCGGCGAGAACCGACGATGCCAAATTCAGTGCATGAAGGCCAATCCGCTGGCGTTCCAAACTCCCAAGGGCGGCATTCAGGGAAGAAACCATCACGGCTGCCGCCGATACAAACAAGGCCAAGGCGAGGAGGACTTCCAGAAGCACCGCACCGTTAGGGGTTTCGTACCGATTCGCCCTCTTGGAATAGGTCTCCGATTGGCCCGGTCGCGAAGTCATGGCGAATTCGGTTGGCGCGGTGGCGCGGCAGTAGACGGTCCGAGGTCGACAATCGATCCGGTGCCATCCGTTTCTGGCCAATCTCCGTGCCTTGAATCTTCCAAAGGACGTCCATCGGCATCGAGCTCCAGCGTGTTTCGATGGATTTTGCCGCTTACCCCGGAAAGTGAGAGAAGGATTTTTCTTGAATCATCGTCATCCAATGCTCCGATGACGACTTCAATCGAGTCGCTCGAACCGTCGGGGAAAAAGCCCATTTGGATGGGTCCACCGGATATTTCATCAGAATTGGATGAGGATCCCGAAGGAGAAAGGGCTGTGCTCGCATCGTCTGGATGCGCCATTTTATCGGCAACTGCCGAATATCCGTTCCATCCCCATGCGGTTGGCCCGCGTTTGGCAGCCGGAAGCCGCACTTCAAGGACCTCAACGGCATCCAGAATCCCATCGACATAGGAATAGGCCTCGAGCAATGGCACAAACTGTCCGGGAGCCCCAAATGGGTCCGGTTCCCAGACAATCGCCAACGCCGCGTTGGTTCCAGTGCTCATCGGCGGCGTGCCATCGCTAATATTGGTTGAGTTTTGGGACGAAAAATGGGCTGGGACCGTGGATGCATTCGTTCCGCCTGCAGAGCCCAACCCTTGGCTGGAAAAGACGATGCGTACCTGACGTCCTCTCGCTGCGGCTTCGGCGCGGGCGAACCGGAACAATGTTTCCAACTGGTCCACCCCATGGTCCAACCGAGCCCCATGGGAAAGGGTTGAGTAGTTGAAAACAACCGCGCCGAAGAGCAGGAGTAACAAGACCAAGGTCAGAATCAACTCGACCAAAGTGAATCCTGCTCTGCAATCGCGCCTCGCCTTCGCCTGTTTTGGCTGGCGCATACAACAAAACCTTTCAGAAAAACCCTTGCGGGCGTCCTATTTGCCCGAGGACGACCCGCTGGCATTGGCATCCGTGCTGTCAGGAGTCAGCTTGATGTCATCCTCGGTATCGGGCTGACCATCGGGTCCAACGGAGAAGAGCTTGTAGGGCAGCGCACCGGCTGTTTCGCCAGGACCTGTGGTTTTGTCGGCTAACTCGTAACGAATCTTGTTGCCCCATGGGTCCTCAAGAGTTGTTCCGGCCTTGAGGTAGGGTCCAGCCCAGCGATCGCCCATTTTTTCATTCTCGAAAGTTGGCTTCTTGAGCAAGGCATCCAATCCACCTTCCTGTTCGGTTGGGTAATGGCCGAGGTTCAGGCGATAGGTATCCAGGGCGCTTCCCACCTGCTGGAGCATCACCCGGGTCGTATTCTTTTCGGCCCCCTTTTGCTGCGGCAAGACGAACACCACCAAAGCCCCGGCCAGAAGCAGAATGATGACGATCACCAGCAGGATTTCGATGAGGGTAAATCCCCCGGCTCGGGCACGGATTTGAGCGCGGCGGACGGTTTGAATTCGCGGAACGGTCATGAGCTATGGTTCAATTATGAGTCCAACACAACGTATCAGATAGGAGATGGACTCAAAAAGTCATGACTGTCTTCAACTGCTCTGCGAAAATCATTTGGGTTACCCATGACACGGTCAGGCTGCGAGATGGGCTCGGTAATCAAAAAATCACCGGTACCGAACCGAACCTGCAGGAAAATCCGTTGATCTCATCGACTCCTCGCCAGGACACATCGCTACAATCTGGAACAGCCCTATTTACTGACTTCGGCGGATATATACCCCGCTAAAAAACGCGGGACCGGGATTCAATGACAACGCCCGATTTGTCGTCGGATCAACGACAAAACCCGACCCGTTCAGGCCAATTGGGGAAATGTTGGTTATCGATGGCGAGGTTTGGACGAGGAGAAGGTAGGGCGAATTGGTGTCGCCTCCGAGCCCCACGATCCCGTTACTCGATAGGGTGCAGATGAGATTTGCTGGCGAGACCGAAGCGAAGTTTATCGGCTTAAAAGCAGATAAGGGGGGAGTCGAGGAATCAGTGACCTCCAGGATAAGCGTGTAAGTGGAATCCAATTCTGAATCATCTGGAAGCCAGGTAAGCATTCCAGTCTGGGGATCGATTGACATATTGGTCGGGGCATTTAGAAGGGCATAGCTCAACCCATTTGTCGTTGTTTCCGCATCACCTGCTGTTACCTGGAGGCTGGTTTCGAAGCCCGGTTGACCATAAATGACGGGAACCGCCGCAACCACCGGAGGTGTGTTTTGAGGACTAACCGTAACGGAAATGGTTACGTTGTTCGTCACAGTTGAACCTTGCAGGACCTGTTGAAGGACGATTGGGTTGGTCGTGCCAATGTCGGCGGCGGTGGGAGTCCATTCAATCACCGGATTTTTCCCAGAGTCCAAGGAGAATTTGTATCCAGTTGGACCCTGGATGGGGGAAAGAACGGCCCCCCCGGGCTTCAAATAGTTAAAGATAAACGGAATGCCGACCCGGGCATCCATGGAAAGGGAGAGTGATCCAACACTACCCGAGGCTTGAATGACCTGATTCGATCCCGATAACAGATTATTTGAGAATGTGAAATTATCTGGACTGACCGCTAAGTTAATCATTGTGTGCGGGGGGAGAAATGAGTTCGTGACGGTATTGCCGCGAAACACAACGTTGCCGAAGCCTGAACCGTTATATTGATTGAAAACGATTTGATCGTTTGACGCCCAACCACCGTTGCCATAGAAATGAATCCCTGTATTCCAGTCATGCGCGTTTTTGCTATCGTTGTTGGCGAAGATATTTCCTTCGATCACCAGATTGGTGGCTGCATTGATCAAACACCCACGGCCGCCGTTTGTGAAAATATTTCCCATGATTGTGACATCTGAATTAAGAGAGCCCAGGTCCAGGCAAAGACTTCCATTGCCGCCATCAATCACATTCCCAACTATGCTCAACTGTGAGCAAAGACCTTGAACGAACAGCCCCCCCATTCGCGTGCCATTAACAGCGTTACCGATGATTTTCACCAAAGAGCTCCGGAAAATTCGAGTGGTGTCACCAAGACCGCTAATTGCGTTTCCGCTAATATCAATATCCTTGCCGTCAAAGAGCGCTATTGTTCCGTTGATCCCGCTTCCGTTTGGAACTGCAAAACCGTAATACACCTGCTGTAAATTGAAAAACATGTCTATGTTTGAGATACTCGAACTGAAAACAATTGGTGTACCTAAATACAATTTACTTACTGAGAATCCGTTTTGACCGGCACCGGGCAACAGGTAGTAGCGCTGACCAGGCACAATTTCATTTGGGATGTTCGGTCCATAAAACGAAACGGTATAGTTATCGCTTGAATCGACCGCCGGTCCAGGCGCAGGTTCGCCTGCAGGGGGTGCAATCGTCGAACTATTGGCGGTTACGGACAGATTTGTGAACTTGTAGGCCGTTGGTATATAAACGTCAGCCATTTCCACCAAATCGGGCGAGTAGTTTGTTGGCCATGTCAATATCTGCCAAAGCCATCCGTAGCCCCACCAAAA
Source organism: uncultured Verrucomicrobiota bacterium (assembly GCA_903835555.1). Classification (GTDB taxonomy): domain Bacteria; phylum Verrucomicrobiota; class Verrucomicrobiia; order Limisphaerales; family UBA9464; genus CAILNN01. The sequence goes on along the minus strand of CAILNN010000182.1, from coordinate 426 downwards.
ACTGCCACAATTGGTAAAGCGACAATTCAAGATCTTAACACCATCCACATATTGGTCCGTTTTCCCCACATTATTGTCCTCACCATTAAAGAACCCTTGTGACTCACCCGACGCATAAACAACGGCCGACCCATTTCGGCTTACAGAAATGTCCATGAAGGACAAACCGGAGGACGCATTGTTGGTAGACGACAAAATCCGGAAAATAAGCACCCCTTGGGGAGGTAGCCATCCGTTTTGTTTGTAACCGCCAATATGGTAGGGATCAAAAGCAAATCCAGTGAATGTTCCTCCTCGCCAAGTAAAGTTGGTCACCCCGGAATCTTGGAAAATACGCTGCTGAGCGTATTGAGTTGGGGTGGGAACAGGCAGGTTGGTAGGAAACAGGAAATTGGCACCGTAGGCAAAAACCGTGCAGTGGGACGG
>CAILNN010000181.1 GCA_903835555.1 uncultured Verrucomicrobiota bacterium | reverse complement strand
GGAAGCCTGTCGGAGAGAGAATGTCACCTTGCGAAACGATGGCCCATTGGGTTAAAGTCCTACTCCGCTTGGTTTCCCGACCTGACCATGACGATTAACTCGCGCACCATTTCTTCCCGTTTTCCGCTTCTCTGGGCCACCATGGCCGTCGTAATTGCCTTGTTCCTTCCGTTTCACGGATTGCTGTCTCCGGCGGAGGTCATGTTTGCCAATGACGGACCGTTCGGAATGCTGAAGAACCATGAGCAAGACGGGATTGACAACTTTTTGGGCGTATGGATGTCAGACAACTGGATCGGGATGGCGCAAACGGGAGCTCTTCCCGATTTGACTCATTTATTATTCTATCTGTTTTCGGCGGTTGTTTATGCCAAAATTCTAGTTCCGATATCGCTCCTTTTCCTGGGTGTGAGCGCCGCCTTTTTCTGCTGGAGATCCGGGTTTCATCCAGGGGTCGGAATCGTGATCGCACTGGGTGCCGCGCTGAATTCGAATCCATTTTCGTTCGCCTGTTGGGGACTTGCAGCGCAAGCCCTTACCCAGGCATTTGTGATGATGGCATTGGGACTTCTTCAAGGAGTCAATGGCAATGGCTGGAGAACTTGGTGTCAGGTTCTTCTGGCGGGGTTTTGCGTGGGTTTGAATGTGATGGAAGGTGCGGATGTAGGAGCCATCTTTAGCCTTTACGTCGCGGCTTTCGTGATTTGGCAGGCGTGGGTGAACGGGGGTAGTCGTGCATCCCTCTTGCACGGATCTCTCCGATTATCTGTCGTGGCGCTGGCGGCTGGATGGATTGCCAGCCACGCCTTGTACTCGCTGATATCCACCCAGATTGTCGGGGTGTCCCAGCCGGCAGGTCTGGCTAATTCAGCAGAGGCCCAGTGGCAGTTCGCCACCAGCTTCAGCTTTCCTCCTTCAGAAGTTATTCGATTCTTCGTCCCGGGGATTTTGGGATACCGGATGGATACGCCAGATGGGGGTGCCTACTGGGGCGGATTTGGGCCGGATGGAACACCGCAAAATCGCTTTAACGGCGGCGGCGAATATGTTGGCCTACTGATTCTGATATTGGCCATTTGGGGTATCGCTTCCGCCTTTCGTGGGGAGAATTCCCCGTTGAAGAAGAAGGAGCGGCTTTGGGTGTTTTTCTGGGCGGTGGTGGCCGCAGGTTCATTGTTTCTGGCTTTCGGTCGATTTGAACCTTCCTTGCTCCAGATTTATCGGGGCCTGGTTGCTCTGCCCTATTTTTCGACGATTCGTGGGCCTTACAAGTTTCTCCACATGATGCACCTGGCTCTTTGGATTTTGGCTGCCTACGGCTTGGAGGCGTTGGCTCGGTCCTGCTTTCAGGTGGAGAGCAAGAAACTCGCCGCAGCACCGACCCATTTACTGGAAGCCTATGGGGAATTGAAGCCATTTGACCGTGGCGCGCTGAAGGGTTTGGCGGGCGTCATCATTGCCGGGGGGCTTGCTGCAACCTTGTATACGGTCAATTCGGTCAGCATCGCTCACGCCATCGATTCCATTCCAAATTGGTACGGGGAAAAGGCGACAGCGCAGTTTAGCATTCGGGAGGTTTGGATTGCCTGGGGATTCCTGGCTGCTTCGGGCGGCCTAATCGCGGCGGCCATTCTGGGAGCATTCAGGGGACCGAGGGCCGCCATCGGATGGTTCGCCTTCGCGGTCGTGGTAACATCCGATTTGGTTCGGGCAGATATTCCGTGGGTAAAGCATTATGATTACATCAAGCGCCACGACTTTAATCCCTTGATGGAAAAGTTGAGCGAGCGACCGTGGGAACATCGGGTGACCGCGTTCCTCCGACCCCAGCGAGAGGGGCTTCTGGTCATGAACCAGGAATTCAGCTACCTGTCCAAGGAGTGGCTGGAAAATCATTTTCAATTTTTTCACATCCAATCCCTCGATATTGATCAGATGCCGCGGATGCCGGAATTGGAATCGGCCTATTTCTCGGCGCTGACTCCACCGAACTTTGAGATTGCGATGCAGATGGCGGTATTTGGACCACAAATTGGTCAACTGACAGTCGAACAAGCGAAGCAGGTTCGAGCGATGGTACCCGAGGGGAGGGCGAACCTGTTCTATTTCACCCGACTTTGGCAACTGACGAATACGCGTTATATTCTCGGTTGGCGAAATGGATTGGACATGTTCAATGACCTGTTTGATCCGCTCGCACGCCGATTTAAGGTGGCGATGCCTTACGGACTGATGCAAAAGGTCGGGGCACCGTCCTCCGACCGACCGCTATCTCCTGCGGATGCAGCACAATGGTACACGGTTAAACCGGACGTCCAGGGACAACTGGCCTTGATCGAGTTCACCGGAGCCCTTCCGCGCGCATCCCTTTATACCCAGTGGGAAACTGTGGCTGCCGATCGGGAGTTGTTGAGCAAATTAGTGTCTCCGACTTTTGATCCATCCGACACCGTCCTTCTTTCAGAGTCTGTTGAGGGTGTAAAGCCGACAAAAGACGCCGTCCGAGGTGACGTTTCCTTCATCCAGTATAGCGCAAAGCGGGTGAGTCTGAAAACAAAGGCGGGGACTGCCCAAGTTCTGCTTCTAAACGACCGGTGGCATGAGAAATGGCAGGTCAGCATTGATGGGGTTCCGGCCAAGTTACTGCGGGCGAATTTCATCATGCGGGGCGTGGTTGTTCCCGCCGGGGAACACACTATCGAATTTCAATACCGCCCGCCGAGCTCAACCCTTTGGGTGAGTTTATCGGCGGTGGCCGTCGGCTTGGGATGCCTCCTGGCATTGGGAATGTTCAGCCCGCGAAATCATTCAAGCTGACCAAGAAATTTCCCGGGGTTCAGGATACCTTTGGGGTCAAGTGCATTTTTGACTACTCGGTGCAATTGATCTGCCTCGGGGGAAATTGCCAAGTTCCACCACGGTTTTTTGGCAAGCCCGACACCGTGTTCTCCGGTGATCGCGCCGTCCATTGCCAGGATGCCTTGGAATAAATCGTTCAGACAGGCCTCGCTTCGCGCGGCCTGGGCTGGATCGGAGGTGTCGAGCATTACATTGACGTGGATATTCCCATCGCCCGCATGGCCGAAGCAGGCCAATTGCAATCCGTGCCGCTGTTGTAAATCCGCCGCAAATTGGAACAATTCTTCCAATCGCCCCCGGGGAACCACAACATCCTCATTGAGTTTGGTCAAACCAGTATCGCGAAGAGCATAGCTAAATTCCCGGCGGAGCTTCCAGAACGCCTCACAGGCGTCGCGGCCCAATGCAGATTGGACAAAGACCACGGGAGCGGATTGTTCGACGGTATGCTGAAGGTCAACAATTTCCCGGCGGGCACTCTCTTCCTGGCCGTCTATTTCGATTAAGAGATGCGCCTGACAGCCTTCAAGTTGGGCTGAACCCGTTCGACGCCGGGCGGCGGCCAGCGTGAAGGCATCGGCGACTTCGAGAGCACTGGGAAGGAAGCCGGCGGCAAACACCCCGCGAATGACGCGGGCGGCCTGCGCCATACTGGCGAGTCCAATGGAGAGACAGGCGCGAAACGGAGGGAGCGGCAGGAGTTTCAAGGTTGCTTCGGTCACAACCCCCAGGAGTCCCTCACTGCCCACAAATAGACGGTGGAGGTCAAAACCGGTTTTGTTTTTGTGGCAGCGGCCTCCCAGGCGAACCAACGAACCGTCCGCCAATGCGACCTGAAGCCCGAGGACATAGTCTCGGGTGACCCCATATTTGAGGCATCGCGGACCTCCCGCGTTGGTGGCTATGTTACCGCCGAGAGAACAATCCGCCCGGCTGGCGGGGTCCGGCGGGTAATAGAGCCCGACTTTCTCGACTTCCTGTTGAAGATCGGCGGTGATTACCCCGGGTTCAATGACGGCAACGAAATCGGATGAAGAAATCTCGCGAATTCGGTTCATTCGAGCGACGGACAGGACTATTCCGCCCTGGACGGGAACACAGCCGCCCACGTAACCATGGCCAGCACCGCGGGTTGTGACTGGAACACCATGGCGTGAAGCAAAGGCCAGGATTCGGCTGACAGCAGTGGCAGAGCGGGGCAAAGCCACGATATCGGGGGGATGGTGAGCGAACCACCTGTCGCCTCCGTGAGAACCAAGGACTGCCGGGTCGATGCTTAATTCGTCTGGCTGCAACTGGTGAGCCAGCGATTGAAACAGCTTGGGGAGCGGCCAATTGACCTCGGTCATAGGAACGTACGCTCGAAGGGTTGGGGAGGGGTCGCAAGGAAAAGATGAAAATCGGTCCCAACCGTCCAGCAGATATCGGACAGACGGGCAAGCCGACCTTGATTGGCAATAACCAGAAGAGTCGTGCTTGCCCCGGAAAGCAACTGGGCGTTGACTCTCTCCCATGCAAGCGCCGCTGGTTGGCATCATCATGGGAAGTCAATCCGATTGGGAAACGATGCAGCACGCGGGCCAGATATTGGATCAATTCGAGATACCCTACGAAGCGCGGGTGGTTAGCGCGCATCGCACGCCCGACCTGCTCTTTGATTATGCGGAACATGCGGCTAACCGCGGCCTGGAGGTCATCATCGCAGGAGCCGGTGGGGCTGCCCACCTACCGGGAATGTGTGCGAGCAAGACGCACCTACCGGTACTGGGTGTACCGGTTGAATCCAAGGCGTTGCACGGGATGGATTCGCTTTTGAGCATGGTTCAAATGCCTGCCGGTATTCCGGTCGGATCCTTGGCCATCGGGAAACCGGGAGCGATAAATGCCGCGCTGTTTGCCATCAGCATTTTGGCCTTAAAGAGTCCGCGCATTTCCGAAGCGTATGTTCAGTATCGAGCACGGCAAACTGCGGCAGTCTTGGAACAGACGTTGCCTACGAAGCCGATGGGGGGATGATTCGACTTTCTGGTTTCGCGCCGTCGAAACCCACCCTCGGCAGTTCGCTTGGGCTTTAGTGTCGTGTATCCCAAATAGCTTACAGTTTGCCACGAGGGATTTTCGGCTCCCGCGAGGCGACGAGCGACGAGCATACCCGCGGTGGTCTGTGAGGAGCGAGCCACGAAGCGGGAGTCGAAAAGAACTGCGGCCCTGCGGGTTGCGTCGTATTCTTTTTCGGTGATCCGGTGGTGTCGCTACGCTCAACCACCGGCAATTCGCTGGGAAGCCTTCGGAGTCCGCGAGATAGCGCCATTGGTAACAAAGTAGAACTAGGCACATGAATGGCGCAACCCCGTTGGGGTTGAAAGAATCTCCAAACCTTCACCCGGGGTAGGCCCGCAGACGGGCCAACCCCGGGCTTTGTAACACAACCCCTTTGGGGTTGGCGGAAGCAAAACCCGCGCTTCCTCTTCAGTTATTGTAACTGGAATGGCTTTCGGGCAACCGATTCGCTAAACTCAATCGGGTGGCATTACACGAGGCGGGAGTTTGGCCTGCCGAAGCGGGGGGACACCTTTATCTTCCTTTTGACTCGACCCGGGGAGCAAGTTTGACGCTACCCTAAGGGCATGAAAGCAGCCGTCTTGACAGCCATCAACAATTTGGGGGTTGACCACCTGCCCACTCCCGTCGCTGGTCCTGGAGAGGTGCTGGTCCGGATTCGTGCGGCGGCGTTAAATCACCGCGATATTTGGATCAAGACGGGACAGTATGCCGGGTTGAAGTTTCCGATTGTACCGGGTTCAGACGGAGCCGGTGAGGTCTGTGATACGGGAATCGGGGTAGATCGCGAATGGCTTGGCCGGGAGGTGATCATCAATCCGGGACTGGACTGGGGCCATCAGGAAAAGGCGCAGGAACCGCGATTTTCCATCCTGGGACTGCCAAAGGATGGGACACTAGCCGAGTTTGTTCATGTTCCCGTGAGCCAGATAGCCCCGAAACCCGCCCATTTGAGCTGGGAGGAGGCGGCAGCTCTTCCGCTGGCGGGATTGACCGCCTTTCGAGCGACATTTAGCCGGGCAAGACTCGAAGCGCATGAAAAGGTCTTGATTACGGGGATTGGAGCGGGCACGGCGCTTTTTGCTCTTCAATTTGCGGTGGCAGCGGGTGCGGTTCCCTTTGTGACTTCCAGTTCTCCGGAGAAGCTGGCCCGAGCGAAACAATTGGGAGCCCGTCACGGAGCTCTCTACACGGCGGGAAATTGGTCCAAGGAGTTTGGCGACCATTACGGTCCGTTTGATGTGATCATTGACAGTGCCGGTGGTCCGGGCTTCGGCGAGTTGGTTGATTTGTGCGCTCCGGGTGGACGGCTGGTGTTTTTTGGAGCCACACGGGGAAACACAGGAGAATTACCGCTCCGCAAGTTGTTCTGGCGGCAGGTCAGCCTTCTGGGGAGCACGATGGGCAGCCCGGCTGATTTTGAAGCGATGACGCAGTTTGTGACGACCAAGGGGATTCATCCTATCATCAGCCACACATTTCCGCTGGAGCAAGTGGACGAGGCGTTCGACGTGGTTGCCGACGGACGGCAGTTTGGCAAGGTGGTCGTGACGATCTAGCCCGTGTATGCCATCCGAAAAACCGGCAACGCCAGCAGCGGCGTTGGCACCACAGACGGCTCTCAAGCATTGGCTGAAACAATGGAGCGATCGGACCGAGTTCGTGCAGGTCACGATCACCCGGATGGAGGTCGGATACGAGTTGCGACATTCGGTCGACATTGACCGGCCCGAATCGACGTTGCGCCTTGTGGGCTTGATCGAATTGCGAGAGTTGGCGCAGTTTACCCGGTCCGGAGCATTTCGTCCCAATAAGCTGTCGCCAAATCTTTGTGCGGGATGGCGATGCCGTGCGAAATCGGACCGCGAGTTGGAGGATGCCTTAAGACTCCTCTATCCAGGTGGATTGGCGGACTGGTATGCAGAGTTTCGGGGACTCAAGGCAAAAAGTTTTCGTGAATACCTGGCTCGGCAAACGGGGATGTACCGGGTCGCCCAGCAACTGACCGACACGCAGGCCGCCGATGCGGTGCGAGGCAATTGCGACGCCAACTCGTGTCGCCGTCGGCGGATTTGGGAGGTACCGCAACTACCTCCCGACGATCAATTGAGGACGTCGATTGTCCCCTGTTTTGAGCCGTGTGGAACGATGATGGAAATGGCGCGCCGAGTGGTGAAAAGTGAGCAGAGACCCAAGATTGCACTGGAATTGACTGCCGACGAACTTGAAACCGCGATCGTGGCGGCGGAGTCGGCGATCGCCCATCCTCACGAAGAAGTCCGGGAAGGGGATTTGGCGGCGGCCGGGAATGTACGACGACTCCGTTTATTGCTTCAACGTCTCCAAGGGGCTGCGAGGCCAGCGGATGGGACAGCTTCAAGAGAGTGACGGCGAATGGTCCGGGCGTCATTTTTCCAAAACGAGTTGAGCGCCCGAACGAATCAAGGATTCGCACTCGATTTCAATATCAGCGTTCGAGGAGTACAGCACTCCGCAAAAGGATGGTGACCATCGATTTGGTGGCCCCGGTGACATTTAAATGCATTTACGCTTCATCCTTCAAGTGAGGCGGTGTTAGCGACGGATGTTCCTTAGATGCGTTCGGGGTCAGGCAAGGGATAACTTGCCGAGGAAGCGTGGTTCGGACCGCCGACGGCTCGACGGAGTCTCGCCCTACGGCTGGGGAGAAACGCCGTGGCGAATATCGCGGCCTTCGTAGAGATAGACGACATCTTCGGCGATATTCTTGGCGTGGTCGGCAATCCGTTCAATCGACTTGCTGATGGTCATCAGGTGCAGGCAACGGGTGATCGTGTTTGGCTTTTCAATCATGAAGCTAGCCAGTTCCCGGTATAACTGACGGTTTAAATCGTCGACCCCCTTATCCCGGGGGATGATCCCAACGGCCAGTTGGGTATCGCCGGTGGTGAAAGCCTGGAGGGAGCCATTGAGCATATCCATCGCCATGGACGCCATGCGGGGAATGTCCACGTAGGGCTTCAATTGCGGTTCGGTATTGAGCTCAATCGCCCGTCGGGCGATGGTTGTCGCCTCGTCGCCGACGCGTTCCAGATCCCGGGCAATTTTCGAGGCTGAAATAATCAACCGCAACTGCTTGGCCAAAGGTGCCTTGGAAAGGAGCAAAACAACCTGTTCATCGACTTCCTTTTCGAGCCCATCAATGTAGTCGTCATCCTGAACGACTTCGCGTGCCAGGTCATCCTCACGCTCGACCAGAGAGCGGATCGATTTATTGACCGCCGATTCGGCACGACTGGCCATCAGTAGCAGCTTTTCCTTGAGCGCCGCCAACTCCGATTCAAAATGAGTCATACCGTATCTGGTGCAATTGCTGCCGTTATCGTTCAACCAAATCGACCGGTCACGTAATCTTCTGTCTGCTTTTTTGACGGGTTGGTGAAAACCTTATTGGTGAGATCGTATTCGACCAACTCGCCGATGTAGAAAAAAGCGGTGTAGTCGGAAATGCGCGTGGCTTGCTGCATGTTATGAGTCACGATCACGATGGTAAAGTCCTTCTTGAGCTCGACGATCAAGTCTTCGACTTTACCTGTCGCAATCGGGTCCAGAGCACTTGCCGGTTCATCCATCAACAAGACTTGCGGGCGGATGGCAATGGCTCTGGCGATGCAAAGGCGCTGCTGCTGACCTCCGGAAAGACCCAAGGCGCTCTGGTGGAGACGGTCTTTAACCTCGTCCCAGATGGCGGCTCCTCGCAAGGACTTTTCCACGATACCTTCAACCTCGGAGCGGGAGCGAATCCCATGAAGTCGGAGGCCATAAGCGATATTGTCGAAGATCGACTTGGGGAAGGGATTAGAGCGTTGGAAAACCATCCCGACCCGCTTTCGCAACTGGATGACATCGACTTCGCGGGCGTAGATATCCTCACCGCCGACCCGACAGTCGCCCGTGATTCGGACGCCATCAATCAGATCGTTCATGCGATTGAAACAGCGCAGGAAAGTTGATTTGCCACACCCGGATGGACCGATGAAAGCGGTGACCTGATTTTGGCGAATGTCGATGGAAATTCCCTTCAAAGCGCGCGATGTCCCATAGAAAAGCTCCAGATTGCGAGTCTCGAGCAGCGCACGAGGTGATGGGGACGTCGATGAATTAGAAACGGGCGATGGGGAAGGAGCAGCCATAACGATGCAATCTCAATGTCCGGCTCGCATTTGCCGGCGGATTCGTGCCCGGGCAAAAATGGCGATAGCGTTTAGGGAGAAAGTCAAGAGCAAGAGGACAAAAACCGTTCCATAGAGAATGGGGCGGGCTTTTTCGATATTGGGAGCCTGACTGGCCAAAATATAAGTGTGGTAGCCCAGGTCCATGAACTGATCGTTCAAGGCATGGGGCAGGTCGGCCAAATAATAGGCCGCGCCAGTAAACAAAATGGGGGCCACTTCACCCGCCGCACGGCTGACGGCGAGAATCGCTCCGGTCAAGATTCCCGGGAGGGCATTGGGCAAAACAATCCGGATAATGGTTTGAAGTTTGGTGGCACCCAGAGCGAGGCTAGCTTCGCGGAGTCCAGGGGTAATCGACCGCAACGATTCTTCGGTGGCCACAATCACGACGGGCAAGGTCATGACCGCCAAGGTTAGAGACGCCCAAATTAATGCGGGCTTGCCCCATACCGGGTTCTTGACGTTTAGAAAGTCATCAATCCCGCCCCCAATCAAATGGACAAAAAAGCCGGCGCCAAACAGGCCAAAAACGATGGAAGGGACCCCGGCCAGATTATTGATCGCGACCCGAATGACTCGGGTGTACCACGAATTCGAGCGGGAATATTCGGTCAGGTAGACGGCGGTGGTCACTCCGATTGGAATGACAAAAATGGTCATGACCAGAACGCGAATCGAGGTACCGATAATCATCGGAAGGATGGCAGCCGAATCTTTATCAAAAAAGTCCTTCTTGGGAATGGTCGCGATAAAACGCCAAGACAACTGAGGAACGCCATTCAAGACGACGTTCCCAAGAATCACGGCCAAGATGACCAGGATGAATACGGTGGCTGCCAGAGTGACGGAGGTCCCCAAGGCCGATCCCCAATCAATACCCCTCCGCCTGAGACTCGTAGAGTCGGTGAGTTGAGAGGTCGGTGTCACCGTTTCCCCTCCATCCGGCGCTTCAGTCCGCCAATGACCAAGTCACCCACAAAATTCGTCAAGAACGTGACGATAAAGAGGAGGGTACCGAGCATGAATAAGATTCGGTAGTGGGGGGAACCGGGAACCAATTCACCCATTTCGGCAGCAATGGTCGTCGTAATGCTCCGGGCCGAATCAAAGAGATTCCAGGACATCACGGGAGCGGAGCAAACAATGAGGACGATCATTGTTTCGCCGATGGCGCGGCCAAATCCAAGAACGACGGCGGCGAAGACCCCCGGAATCGCTGCGGGCAGAACAATATCACGGGCCGCCTGCCATCGGGAGGCTCCGACGGCTAAGGCAGCTTGGACGTAACTCCGGGGAACCGATGTGAGGGCATCCTCGGCAATGGAGAACACCAAGGGAATCACGGCGAATCCAAGGGCGATTCCGGCTACGAATGAGTTCAATCGGACCTCATATCGGAAAATGGATTGCAACCAACTCGCCAAGACTAGCAGAGCAAACGCACCGATGACGACGGACGGAATTCCGGCCAATAATTCGATTCCCGGCTTGACCCACTCCTTTACCCGAGCCGGAGCCAATTGGCTGACGTATAGCGCCGCTCCCAAGGCGAGCGGGACGGAAAAGAAAAGACCAATCAAGGTGGTCTTCAGGCTGCCGACAAAGAGGGGAACAATATTGAACTTCTGGATATTCCCAACCGGCTGCCAGATGAATTCGGGGCGATCATAGCCGGCCCATTGGTGGGGTGTGACTAAGTACCGCCAAGCACTTCCATTGACTTTGGCATTGGGGTCGTTTCGGGCGGCTTCCGGTATGTCGTTGGCCCCCTCCTCGTGGGATTTCATCAAGTCCTTTACTGTCTCTTCATCCATGGCGGCCAATTCTTTGGCGGACAGCCCGAGGTATCGGCTGAGGACCTCCTTGGACGTGGTGGAGTACTGGCTGACCGGAATGATCGGCTGGATAAGGCTGCTATCTGTTTGCCCGAGAAAGACAGGAATAGCTTCCTTGGCGACGAAAATGAAGATCAGAAAAACAATGGCTATCGCCGAAAAGGAGACTCCTTGAATCGCCTTCTCAGCCAGCCACTCCAAGGGCCGAGCGTTTGATCCGCGCCGAATGCCGGCCCAGTCGGTGGGTCCCCCGGCGGGGTTTGAAATCGGTTCGGGCATCGGCGTGGGATGGGTGTTCGATTAGACGCAGGGAGCTTCCTGACGGGCTTTGGTCGAACCGTCTTGGACTAAAACAGGGGCCCGCATCCAAAATGAAGGCCCCGAGGTTCGCTCGTTACTTCGCGCGGAAATTAACGGGCAGTGGATAATAGCCGGCGTCAGTGACCAATTTTTGGCCTTCATCACTGCGGACCCACTTCAAGAAGTCGGCCACCTCGCCGACATTGACGGCGGGGTTCAGATAGATGAAGAGATAGCGAGACAGGGGATAATCATTGGCCAAGACGGCCTGCTCGCTTGGCTCGTAGTAGGTCTCACTCGCGGCTTTTGCAATCTTGAGCCGATTGACCCCGGAAGAGTATCCGACCCCACCGTAGCCGATGCCCCCCTTATCCTTCATGACTGCTTGGACGACGCCTGCCGTTCCCTGCTGAGTTTGAGCGCTTGCGGCAAAGTCCTTGCCCTTTAGCACGTGCTCCTTGAAGAACTCATAGGTACCAGAGCTGTTTTCGCGGCTATAGACGGTGAAGGGGATATCGGCACCGCCTACTTCCTTCCAGTTCTTAATTTTGCCGGTGTAGATGCCCTCCAGTTGCTCAACGGTCAACTGCTTTACGGTGTTATCGGGATGGACGTAGATGGTAATGCCGTCCAGGGCGACCTTGTATTCGGTGGGACGCTTGCCAAAGGATTTGATGCAGTTTTGGGTCTCGACTGCTTTGATTGGTCGGGAGGCGGTGGCCAAGTCGGTTCCTTTATTTTCGAGCGCGGCAAATCCGGTTCCCGAACCGCCGCCGGTGACCTGAATCTTGGTTCCCGGGTTTTTCGCCATGTAGGCTTCCGCCCACTTTTGGGCGAGAACCACCATCGTGTCGGAGCCTTTAATGGTGATATTGCCAGCGACGGCCTGCACAGCAGCGCAGAGAGTGGCCGCGAGGATAATGAAGCTGTTTTTCATAGACTTTATTGCGTAATTGGGGTGGGTGTGGTGCGACCCCAGTTCAAAAATTGAACTTTAGAATTTAAACAGGAGATCGGCCATGAAATGGCTGGAAGCAGACTTATCACCCAGCGTGTTGACATTGCTTGGGTCGGTGAATTTGTCGATAACCGTATTTAGGTAATAGGTGAAAACAAATGATGCGCTGCTGTTAAAGGAGTATTGGACCTGGAACTCGTGACCTCGGATATTGGTGCCCCCGCGCCAGTTGCCGTAATTCCCATATTTGGAGTTAACAGGGCTGGTATCGCCGGGAATGGTATTGGCGTAAAAAGCACCGTTGTCCTCATCCACAACCTCTTCATACCAAGCGTCTCCGCCAAGACTTTGGTAACGGTAAGTCACCTCCCACTTTTTCTTGTCCCCCGCTTTGCCGAGGGTCACGCCAACCCGATAGCCTTCATTTCTGGAAGGCGCGGCAGGATTGTTGATATACTCCCCAAATACCTTTACAGGGAAAGCTCCCGGGTACCCGGGAAACGAATCCAAGCGATAGGTCATATTCTCGCTAATGACGAACGGATTGTAGTCGTAAACCAGTCGCCCTGGATTTGCGCTGGTTCCAGACGTGCGGGTGTTGCCAGAGTTGATGTTGGCGATGTTGTTTGCGGCGAGATAGGTGCCGAGATTGTCCTTACCTGAGAGATTGTAGAATGAAACTCCAACCTGAGAGTCGAGTTTCTTGGTCCATTTGGCATCCCACAGCAATTGAGCACCCTCGATGGCTGGGTCATGCCCAGGAGCCTGAATTAGCCCGGTTGAATCAATCAGGGCAGTACCCGTATTATTAGTAAGGTTAGCTTGATTCAATTCAGCCAATACATAGTAAGCACCGATTGCCTTGAATGAATGATGATCATTCAACTGATAACCAGTCTGAATCGCGGCACCTTCAGGAACGTAGTCGTAGTCGAACACCATGTTCGAGACTTGAAAGGGGTTATCAAACTTGCCGATCACAACCGATCCTGTCCAGGGTCCTTCATGAATCGGACTCCATTTTGCGTATGCAGCATCAAAGTTGACCGGCTTTCGGGAGGCATTTCCTTGAAGAGTCGCATTTGCAGACACCGGGTTATTGGCGTCCGCCGTGGTGAAGCGCATGCCAACTTCCAAATCGTCCTGAATAGTTGCCACGACACCGAGGCGGGCACGAATACGATAACGATTTCGGGTAGTAAACCCTGGGTTATCGGCGTAGAATTCTTCAAAACGACCGCGAAAGTCCCCATTTATCTTCAGGCTGGTCACCCAGTCTGGCATCCCATTCTTGACCTGGATGGCTTTGGTAAAATCGTTGTCGGCCTGCTGACGAAGATCATTGCCTTCGTCGACGGTCAGCACACCCTTCTTGATCAGCGTATCGATCAAGGCATCCGAGGATTGGGCGGATGCAACGAACCCGAATGAGAGCAGCGACCCAAGGGTAGAGCCTAGAGTCAGAGCCATCGTGGCGGCTCGCCTGACCGAGCTCTGGCCAATTTTGCAGTTAGCAAGATTCATTGTTTGAATGGTTAGTTACCGGGAGTTCCAATCGAATGGCGGAAATGTTACAATCACGTTACAAGAAATTCCAACTGTCTGTCGCGACGCAAGTTTAGCGCTTTGAGGACAGTAAAATGCTAGCACAAGATTAGGCTACCTGATGCGACTTGGTTCAGGCTAGAAATATTCCTCCTAACCGTCCTGCTTAACATCGCACGCATAAAGACCCGCCCACCTATTCAAGCAATTCATGGTTCTCCTCGGTTGATTTTCCACTATCCTCCCCAAGGACTGACTTGCTGCATGCCACCGCTCCACCATGAACTGGCTTAGTTCTGCCCTTCGACGGCCCTATACGGTCGTCGTTATCGTCCTTGGACTGGCGCTGGCTGGTCTTTCTGCCGTATTTCGATTACCGAAGGACATTTTCCCGACTTTGGGAGTGCCGGTTCTCTACGTTGCGCAGCCGTATGGCGGCATGGACCCGGCCCAAATGGAGGGGTACTTGACCTACTATTACGAGTACCACTTTCTATACATCACGGGCATTGAGCACGTGGAATCGAAATCCATCCAGGGTGCGGCCCTGCTTCGGCTGCAATTCCATCCGGGAACCGATATGGCTCAGGCGATGGCGGAGACCATCGGCTATGTCAATCGCTCCCGGGCGTTTATGCCGCCGGGCACAGTTCCACCTTTTGTCATGCGGTTTGATGGTGGGAGTGTTCCGGTGGGGAATCTGGTTTTTCGCAGTGACTCACATTCGGTGGCGGAACTCCAGGACGCTGCCCTAAACCGGGTTCGTCCTCTCTTTGCGACGCTTCCCGGCGTATCTGCGCCGCCGCCTTTCGGGGGCAGCGCCCGGGCGATTGTGGTCCGCTTGAATCCGGACCGACTTCGGGCGCTTCATGTCGCACCCGACGAAGTTGCGAAAGCGCTCGCATCGGCCAACACGATCTCCCCCTCTGGCAATATCCGAATCGGCAATGAAATCTCGATGGTTCCGTTAAATTCGGTGGTGAAGAATATCCAGGACCTCGGAGTCGTTCCGATTCACGCGGGAAGGAATCCACCGGTGATGATCCGCGACTTGGCGACGATTGAAGATGCCTCCGACATCGCGACGGGGTTCGCCTTGGTGAATGGACGGCGAACAGTCTACATCCCTGTGACAAAGCGGGCCGATGCTTCGACCTTGGATGTGGTTCAGCGTGTTCGAGACAATCTGGCCAAGTTCCAGGCTGTGTTGCCGGACGGGATGAAGGTGAGTTATGAGCTGGACCAATCGCCTTACGTTACGCGGGCGATCGAAGCGTTGGGTCGAGAGGGTCTTTTGGGGGCGGCGCTGACCGGACTGATGATCTTTCTTTTTCTTCGGGATATCCGGACTGTTTTCATCGTCATCATCACCCTGCCCCTGGCCCTCCTTGGGGCGATGGTTGGTCTTTGGTTGACAGGCCAAACACTGAATCTGATGACCCTGGGCGGTTTGGCCCTCGCTGTTGGCGTACTGATTGATGAAGCGACCGTTTCGGTGGAGAATCTACACACGCAACGAGGATTGGGAAAACGGCTGGCCTTGGCGGCGTATGATGCAACTCGGGAAACGGCTGGTCCTCGCTTGATGGCGATGCTCTGCGTGGTCGCCGTCTTAGTTCCCGCCGGATTGATGACCGGAGCTGCCCGCGCTCTGTTCCTGCCGTTGGCCCTGACGGTGGTCTTTGCCATGGCGGCCTCGTATCTCCTTTCGACTTTCCTGGTTCCGGTTCTGGCCATATGGATACTTCCAGAGACCGACACTTCGGCAACTTTGGATGGGAAGTCGTCACGCGCTGCGGGTCTCTACACCTTGCTCACCGGCACCTTGGTGAAGTGGCGCTGGGTCATTACGTTGGGCTTTGCTTTGGTGGTCGGAAGCATTCTCAGCCTGATTCCGCCCCGGCTAGGAACCGAAATTTTCCCCCGGGTCGACAACGACCAATTCCAAGTCCGACTTCGGGCTCCTGCCGGAACGCGGATTGAGCGGACCGAGGCTTATGCGACCAATCTGCTCGCTTTGATTGCCCAAGAAGCGGGAGGCTCCAACGTCGATTTGACCTTGGGATTTCTGGGTGTCCAGCCGCCGAGTTACCCAGTCAATTTAATTCACCTGTGGACCAGTGGACCGGAGGAAGCGGTCTTTCAGGTGCAGCTTCGGCATGGGTCGGGCATCGCGATGGTGCCATTTCAGGAGCGGCTGCGTCAGCGGGTTCGTGCTGTCATGCCCGAAGCCCGGGTTTCATTTGAGCCGGCGGATTTGGTGAGCCGGGTCATGAGCTTTGGGTCACCCACACCGATCGAAATCGATATCGGCGGACCCAATCTGGCAGCGGATCGGGAGTACGCCGACCAAGTTTACGCGGCCTTGCAAAAGCTCCCATCCCTGAGGGACTTGCAATTCCAACAGGCGCTGGATGTCCCAACGGTGGATGTAACGGTCAATCGTGAGCGGGCGGGACAATTGGGTTTGACGGTCGGAGATGTTTCGCGCTCATTGGTTCCGGCGGTGGCCTCCACCCGCTTCACGGTGCCGGTTTATTGGGCCGATCCGGCATCGGGTGTAGCCTATCAAATCCAAGTTGAAGTCCCACAGGTACGGATGAATTCGCTCGAGGAAATCCGAAACCTACCGATATCTGGGGAAGGAAAAGAAAGTCAACTGTTACGAAACGTAGCGACCGTACGCTCCGGGGAATCGCCGGGAGAATACGACCGATACAACATGCAGCGGCAGCTGAGCCTGACGGCCAATCTCGCCGGGGTGGACTTGGGAACGGCGCGTCGTCAAGTGCAGGCGGCGCTTAAGGATCTTCCGATTCCTCCTCCTAAAGTAACGGTTCAGACTCGGGGGCAACTGGCCACCCTGGCCGAGCTCATGTCCAGCTTACAGGGAGGGGTCTTGCTTTCGATCGGGGTCATTGTGCTCGTGCTGACCGCCTTTTTCCAATCGATGAAGCGAACAGTGGTGGTCTTATCGACCATTCCGGCGGTTTTGGCCGGCGTGGTGCTGGCATTGGCGATCACCGGAACGACCGTCAATCTCCAATCGCTCATGGGGATGATCATGGCCATTGGCGTGGCGGTATCCAACGCCATCCTCTTGGTTGCTGCCTGCGAAGCCTGCCGAACTGGAGGACTCGATGGTTCCCGGGCGGCTGTCGCGGGTGCCCGATCGCGCTTGCGTCCCATCCTGATGACCAGTCTGGCCATGATTGGGGGAATGACTCCGATGGCCTTGGGGCTGGGAGATGGGGCGGAGCAGACCATCCCTTTGGGGCGCGCCGTGATTGGTGGATTGATGGCATCCACCGTCGCGACTTTGTTGATCGTCCCACCAGTGTTCGCCCTCCTGCATCGGAAGGCGGGACGCGACTCTGCCTCTTTGGACCCGCACGACGTCAGCAGCCGCCACTACACCGCTCCCCCAAGACCAGCATGAGTATTCTTATATCGAACGCTGTGACCGCCTTACTCGTGGCGGGAATCTTTCTTACCGGATGCGCTCCCGAACCCAAGCCATCACCCGCCGTTGTCGCTCCTTTGAGCGTGGAGGTGACGCAGGTCAAGCCGGGGCCGATTACCCGGAGCATCTCTCTGCCAGCTCAAGTGCGAGCGAATCAACAGGCTGTTTTGTATGCCAAAATCACCGGGTATCTTAAGCGCTGCGTGGTGGACCGCGGGGATTCGGTCAAAGCCGGAGATTTAATCGCCGAGCTGGAAGCGCCGGAATTGCAAGCGGATGCGGCTCGGGCACATGCGGATGTCCAGGTAGCGAGGACTGATTTTGAGCGACTTTCCGAGGCTGGGCGACGTGCTCCCGACTTAGTCGTGCCGTTAACTGTTGAGAATGCCCGGGCCAAATTTGAGATGGCGCAGGCCACCGCCTTGCGACAGGAAACGTTGCTAGGGTTTACGCAACTGAAGGCCCCCTTCCCCGGGACCATCACCAAGCGTTGGGCGGACATTGGCGCTCTTATTCCCGCCGCCACTGCGAGTTCGTCTCCGGCGGCCTCAGCCGTCGTCACGTTGATGGATTTCAGCGTCGTTCGCGCCGAGGTCGATGTTCCGGAGCCTGAAGTTCCGCCGCTGCGTTCGGGGATGTCGGCTGAGCTAAGAGTTGATGAATTGCCCGGCAAACTGTTTTCGGGTCAGATCAGCCGCTTGGGCTACGCCTTGGACGAGACGACCAAGTGCATGCCGATTGAGATCGATATTCCAAACCCTGAGGGAGCTCTGCATCCGGGGATGTTCGCCACCGCCAAGCTTACGGTCGGCTCAAAGGCTTCTACCCCGCTCTTACCGATCGATACCCTGGTGACGGAAAAAACACGAACGTCGGTTTTTCTCCTGGTAGATGGCAAGGCCCACAAGGTGCCGGTGAAAGTCGGTTTTGAGGATGGAAAGAATTTTGAAGTGATTGAGGGAGTTGCTTCCGACGCGCAGGTGATCCGAACAGGGAAGCTTCCATTGCTCGAAGGGATGGTGGTGGAGCGAAAGGAGGCGAAGTGAGCATTTTCTTTTCCCGTGCTACGGCGCTGGGTCTGCTGCTTATCGGTTCCGCACCGGCCGATATTCCGGCCTCGAGCGGGGTCAGCGACACCAATCGTTTAGTGATCGACCTTCCGGCTACGCTCAGACTTGCGAAAGCACAAAACATCGATGTGCGCATCGCCGAAGAGAAACTCACTGAGGCGCGAGCGCGACAAGAGATGGCGCTCTGGCAGTTCTTTCCGACGATTACGCCTGGCATTGGTTACCGTCGGCACGACGACCTCATCCAGGACGTATCGGGGCATGTGATCGAGGTTCACAAAGACTCGTATGGTCTTGGTCCTACTCTCAATGCCCAATTGGACCTTGGGGACGCCATCTACCAACGACTCGCGGCGCGACATCTCGTCGAGGCAACAGGATTCGCTACGGCGAGTCAGCAGCAGGAAAGTTTACTCGCCGCAGTACGCGGGTATTGGGCTCTTTCCAGAGCCCAAGCATCGGTCCGCATTCAAGAGGAATCCGTCCGATTGGCGGCCCAACTGGCCCGGCAGGTTGCCGAGGCGGTCAAGGTCGGCATTGCGTTCAAGGGAGATTCCCTTCGCGCCGAGGTCCAGACCGAGCGAAATCGGGTATCGCTCCGCCAGATTCGAGAGCAGCAGCGCACGGCGTCGGCGGAACTGGTCCGAATTCTTCACTTGGCCCCGAACGTTTTATTGGAAGCGCCACAAGCCGACTTGGTGCCGCTACAACTGGCTGACCCACAGGCACCGCTGACCACGCTGGTGGTCCAAGCGATCGCACATCGTCCGGAGGTGCGACAAAGCCAGGCCTCCATCGCTGCTTCGAAGAGTCTTCGGGACGGAGCCAAGTACGGATCCTGGATTCCCAATCTGGGTGCCCAGGTATTTCTGGGTGGACTGGGGGGAGGAATTGCGGGTGAACCGGGACATTTTGGAGCTTCGGAAGACTATCAATTCACCCTTGGTTGGCGAATCGGGCCGGGAGGTCTCCTGGATGACGGACGCAGCCGTGCCGCCGATTCGC
Source organism: uncultured Verrucomicrobiota bacterium (assembly GCA_903835555.1). Taxonomy (GTDB): domain Bacteria; phylum Verrucomicrobiota; class Verrucomicrobiia; order Limisphaerales; family UBA9464; genus CAILNN01. The sequence continues at coordinate 19,379 of CAILNN010000181.1, read as the reverse complement.
GATGGAAACAGGCGAAGCAACGCGATGAGCAGGTCTTGGACGATATCCGTCGAGACGTAGTGACTCGCCAGACCCGGCTCCAATCGCTGGCGGACCAATTGGAGACGCTCAAGCGGGCAGAGGAATTGGCGGAACAAGGCTATGCGCTTTCGACCCAGCGAAAGGAATTTGCGGTCGGGGTGGTCTTGGAACAGGTGCAGGCTGAGCAAGAGTGGACACGGGCGCGATTGGACCATGCCCAGACTTTGGCCGACTTTAATCTGGCCCAGTTTGAACTGAAATGGGCTCTCGGGGATTCCCTGCAATGAGACGCTCGCTCTGAACGTCACGAATGATCGATGGTCATGTCCATTTGGTCGGCAATGGTTCCTCAGGGGCGGGGGCCACTCTATCACTTCGTTCTCCGCAACATCGACTCTTGGCCCGGCTATTATTAAGAGAGGTTAATCTGCCAGCCTCAGCGCTGCATGGGAATTTGGATGAACTGTATCGCGACCGACTGATTGAGTTGGTCGAGGAATCACCTCTGACCCATGCCATCGTCCTGGCTCATGAGCAGTCGTATACGACGGACGGGCGGGCGTTGCCCGAATTTGGTTCGATGTATGTGCCCAACAATGACGTATTGTCACTGGTACGACGGAGCCGCAAGCTGCTGGCAGCAGTTTCAATTCACCCTGTCCGTGCGGACGCCTTGTATGAACTCGACCGTTGTGTGGATGCTGGAGCGGTGATGATGAAGTGCCTTCCGAATTGCCAGAACATCGATTGTTCCAATAGGCGATATCAACCGTTTTGGGAGCGAATGGCGCACCATGGAATCCCTCTATTGGCCCACACTGGAGGTGAATTGAGTCTACGGGTTTATGATTCGCGATTGGCGGATCCCGCCCTTCTTGAATTACCATTGCGCTGTGGAGTCACGGTAATTGCGGCCCATTGTGGAACCGCCAGCCTACTCTGGGACCGAAATTATCTTTCAGCGTTGGGCAAGATGATGGAAATCCATCCGAACCTGTATGGGGATAATAGTGGAATGCAGACACCTTTTCGCTCCCGCCATTTTAAGGGGTTGCTCGGGGCTCCGCTTCACCGGCGAATCGTGCATGGGAGTGATTTTCCCATACCCGTTTCGGGCTTGTGGGGAGCGTTTCGAGGGCTGGTGCCGTGGCGGAAATGGTGGCGAACGCGACGAGAGAGTAATCCCTTCACGCGGGATATTCAGCTAAAGCAGGCGATGGGATTTTCTCCGGAGACATTTACGAGACTGGGGCAACTGTTGCCGGGGGGGCGACTTGGGTGAAGCTGCGTAGTGATGGGAAGAAGGATGTCGCACGAAGGAACGAAGCCACGAAGAAGGACGGGAGGTCAGAAGTCCTGAAACTGGATATCCGCGGTACTAGGCATCGTAGCGAAATCGGCCAGGTTCGGACCGCCGAGCAGGTCTGGAGACCCGCGATATGGCTGCATCCCACCCGGGGCGCTCGGGGTCAGGCGAAGTGAGCGTGGTTCGGACCTCCTCCGGCCCGACGGAGTCTCTCCCTACCTATGTTGCTTTGCATCAATTGATTACGTGTGAATTGCAGAGCTCGGAAGAAACGCTGTTATTTGGAAGGTTGGAAAGCCTGCGCTACGGGGCTGCGGGGTTAATTCAGGGTGATACCGCGGCGGGCCCAGGTGGGTTCGTCTAGGTTTTCGCCATTGCGCATGGTGGGTTCGGTCTGTGCGAAGCGGCCCAGGGAAACCACGTCAAAGTTAAAGAGAGTTTGAACGGCGCGCTTGCGTTTCAAAGGATTTTTTATCTGCCGTTCAACCACCCGCCTCATCTGGTCGGTGGTCAGAGAGGGAGCTTCCGGCACGAACGCCGGTGACGATTCGGGTTGAACCGGACCGCCGGAGGTCATTTTTTCGAAATGAAGACCCGCCCCGTTGGCGGCTTGGGTGGGTGCCATTGTACCGTTGCCCAAGGGGGCAGGAGGCGACTTTGTTTCGGGGCGCACGCCACCGCGAACAAGGATAGCGGTTACTTGGAGTCGCCCGGTCAAGGAATCATCCAAAGCGGTGCCGGGGACGACGCGGGCATGAACACAAAGGCGTTGGAATTGACCGTGCAACCATTCCACCTCGTCGAAGCGAAGATCGGTGCCACCAGCGATGCTGACCAGAACCGAATCGGCATCGGCGAATCCAAGGCCAGCCTGGAGAAACGGGTGGTTTTGGACTCGATCGAGAGCTTCGCGGGTGCGCTGGTCGCCCCGGGTTTCTACCATGGCCAGGGTGCTGGAGGCGTTTCGCCCGCGCAGGATACGTTCAAAATCACCAAAGCCGAGGGGAACCATCCCGGGGCGCTGAAGAGTCTTCCAAACACCGCCGATTCCCTGGGCAATCAGTTCGTTGGCGGCGGCATAGACCTCGGTAAAGAGGGGTTTCTCCTCGAAGAGTTGGGAGATGCCTTGGTTGGGCAGGCAAATGACGGCATCAGCTTCACTCCGCAGGGAATTGAGAGATACCTCGGATTGTTGTCGGCGGTGACCGCCTTCAAAATCAAAGGGAAGAATGGCGAAGGCGAGAACCAGCGCTCCTTTTTCGCGAGCAATTCGGGCAAGAATCGGGACCGCCCCACCCCCCGTGCCGCCGCCGAGTCCGGAAACGATCCAAACCATGCGGAAACCGGTTACGAGAGCCGTCAACGTCTCGTAATCGGCTTCGGCAGCATTGGCCCCCTGGACGGAGTCACCGCCGCAGCTCAGTCCGCGGGTGATCCGCCGACCAAGGGGATGGCATTGCACAGAGTGCAGTCGGTGCAGCGCCACCTGGTCTGTATTGATGGCTACCCGTGCGACGTCGTCTGAATCCAGATGGCGTAGCCGCTCCAGCACCGAGCATCCGGCGTCACCCACACCGAGGATCAGCAGATTCCGAGAGACAAAGGGGGAAGCATCGGGTCCACTGGCTTGCGAATCGGGGAGGGTATTCATAAGCTGGATTCAGCAATTTAGTCAGGAGCGACCAACCCAACTGGACATCCATCCACGCACACCGCGTTTGGGAGGGGCCTGACGTCGGGAGCGCATGGCACCGTATCGAGCGAGCCCTATGGCGGTGGCAAATTCGGGATGGACCAGCCACTCGGCCGGACCGGAGACATTTTGGACATGGCCGATGGTGGCCGGGAGGTGCAAGATGCGACGGACGAGCAAATCGAGAGCGGGAATCCTGGCCATGCCACCGCACAGAACGACGCTACGGGCTCCGCCAAACACGCCGGCCGGGGCCAACTCCTGGGCGACGATCTCAAATATCTCTTCCAATCGGAGAGTAATGACACGCTGAACTTTTTCAACATTCAGGGTGCGACCTGGGCGCAGCGGGTCTCCCGGCAGGGTGATCGTGGAAGTGGAAGCATCGGGGCGAACGACGGCTGAACTGACGTCTTTGTGAGTTTTCACATATTCAGCGTCTTCCAATGACAGCTTCAAAGCACAAGCCAGATCGTTGGTGACATGATCGCCTCCGACAGCCAGGACCCCGGAGTGGCGCAAGATAGCCCCTTGAAAATAGGCAAAATCGGTCACACCGGCTCCCATGTCGATGACGACGACACCCTGTTCCTTTTGCTCGGAGTTAAGAACGGCCAAAGCCGAGGCGAGTCCGGTAAAAACGGGTTTGGCAACGCTCAATTGCATCTCAGCCAGGAGCGCACGAGCGGATTCCAGCCGATTGGTGCGGGCTTGAATGACATGCAGGCTGGCTTCGAGAAGTCCACCGGCGAGACCGACTGGGTTGGCGATGCCGGTTTGGTCGTCGACTCGAAAATCTTGCCGAATGCTATCGATCACCTCATAACCTGCCGGGCAGTTGAGCTGGCGAGCACGACCGACGGCGTCCTCGACATCGCGCGCGGTGATAGGTCGGTGGGCAGAGGCGATGGGTAAGACGCCCCGACTATCCACCGTTCGAACGTGATTACCGGTAACACCCAAGAAGACGCGATTGATTTCGACATTGGCCATCTGTTCGGCGTCGGCCAAGGCCAGGCGCACGTCTTCGGCAGCACGAACGCCATCAACGAGCTCGCCCTTTCGCACGCCGCGAGATTTGGCCTGTCCGAGTCCGAGAATGCTCAGTTCCCCGGAAGGGCCGGCTTCTCCCACGGCGGCACAAACCTTGCTTGTGCCTATTTCGAGTCCAACCACGATGGGTGATGGTTCAAACATGGTGATGAACCGGTTTCCGTTTCGGTTTAGGAGTCTTGGGAGAGGTCACCTTGGCTGGGGGGGCATTGGATCCCTGCCACTTTAGCGGGGCATTTTGCCTGACGCTCAGGTCCAGGTAACCAATCACTTTGTTGAGTGCGTTGGCCCTTTCCTGGACGGTGCGCCAATCGCGGAGTTGCCGGTCAAAATCCTCCAGTCCAAAAGTGATCTGGGCTCCCTGGGAGGTCAGAGCCTGCAACGAACCGGGTTGACCGACGTCCAGGCTAATGACCTCCGTTTGACCGGCTAAATCCGAGCTTTCAAACCAAGTGAGCAATCGAAGGGCGGCCCGCACGCGTTCATCATCAACGGCGGAGCCCACATTGAACGCTTCGACGGGAACCCGGGTGAGCAATGGCAGGCTGGCCTCGCTTTCAATGACATCCGCTGGTGCTCGCCCGGGCTGGAATGGCAAAATCACGTGACCTTCCTCATCCAATAGATAAAAAGCTTCCACACCGCCAACAGCTGGGAGCACAACCCGGGCGATGGGGATACGTTCCCGGATTTCCAATGTGAGTTGGTCAGGGAAATCGAGCTGAACGCGTGCCTCGGCGAGCCGTGGGTGGTGTAACAATCGCTGCCGGACCTGAAAAAGGTCGATGGTCAGGACATTGCGTCCCGGTGCGACGCCAGCGATGCGTCGGATTTCCTCGTCGGTAAGAACGCCGTCGCGGATGACGGGAATCCGCTTTAGGGCCAACTGTTCCAGATGGTAAAGCCAATGTTCGCGAGCTTGCGCCACCAAGAAGGTTCCACCGACCCAAATGGCGGCTGCCCCGACGACCCACATCAACGGGCGAAACCACCACGGGCGGCGACGCCGCACCGGACTTGCTGGCACGGGAACATCGGCGTCTAGCGTGACATCTACCGGACGACGGGCACCCAATCGGCGGTTATTGGACGAGGAATGAAAGGGATTGGTCATGGGCGAACGTCCCGGTTCGGTTTCCGGGCCAGGGCGAGTTCGATCATCCGCTCGCACAATTCGGGAAATGCGATACCGATGGCAGCGGCAGCTTTGGGGAGCAGGCTGGTCTCGGTCATTCCGGGCAAGGTATTGACCTCAAGCACCGATGGCTGGCCATCGGCCCGAACCATAACGTCAACGCGGGCATAATCCCGAGCGCCAACCGCTTGGAAAGCGGCCCACGCGGCCTGTTGGATGCCACGGGTGGTGGCGGCGTCAAATGGAGCAGGACAGAAATATTCGGTGCGTCCGGCCGTGTACTTGTTTTGATAGTCGTATGCCCCTTGCTTGGGAGCGACTTCGACGACGGGGAGTATGAGGTCCCCGAGGATACCGACGGTGGTTTCGCGTCCCGGGATGCGTTCTTCCAGGAGGGCGCTGTCATCGTACCGGAGACATTCGGCTAAAGCGGCTGGAAAGTCCTCCTGCCGATCGATAAACTGCAGGCCGACGCTGCTGCCTTGCCGGGACGGCTTCAGGACGACGGGTGGCTGCCAGTCGGTGCCAGGCCACGGTGTTTCTCGATCGTGGATGGCCAGCGAACGTGGGGTGGGCACACCGAAGGCGATGAAGCGCTGTTTGGCCAGGCGTTTGTCAAAGGCAATCTGGCTGGCCTCACGACCGCAGCCGGTGTAAGGAATACCGGAAGTATCCAACTCGGCCTGCACGGTGCCGTCTTCTCCGTAGGTTCCGTGTAATGCGAGGAAGACCGCTTCGGTTCCGGGCGGCAACTGCCAAGCGCCGGGCTGGGGGTCGATTTCGGTCACGGTATGACCCAGGGATCGAAGCGCGTTGGCGACGGCAGCTCCCGAGCGCAATGATACCTCACGCTCTGCGGAAGGACCGCCGAGGAAGACGACCAATTGTCGGGATTTCATGATGGCAAATCCTCTCCCACGATCTCGACTTCCGGATGGAGATCGATGCCGCGCATTTCCTGAACCCGAGCACGGACCAACGCCATTAGTTGAAGGATATCGGCAGCAGTGGCGGTCCCATCGTTCACCAGGAAATTGGCATGAACATCGGACACACTGGCCCCCCCGACGCGCAGATTTTTCAGGCCCAACTCATCAATCAATCGACCGGCAGGCTGAGACACGGACGGATTCTTGAACGTACAGCCGGCGCTGGGTTGGCTGGGTTGCGAGGACCATCGTTTCTTGCTGTAGGCGTCCATGCGGACGCGAACCGTTTCGGGGTCCGCCAACTCACCTTGAAGGATGGCGGCGAGTGCGATACCGGAACGGAGGAGCGGGCAGTTTCGGTAATCGGCTTGGACTTCAGCCCCAGCTAGCTCGTGAATTTCGCCATCGGGGCCCAGGTAACGCAGTCGTTCGACGACATCAAAAGTCCATCGGCCCATGGCACCGGCGTTCATCCGGAGAGCTCCGCCCATGGAGCCGGGTATACCCTCCAGGAATTCGAGACCTCCAATTCCGGCTTGTCGGGCAGCAACGGCAATGGCTTTGAGGCGAGCCCCTGCGCCGGCGAATAAGCGTCCGGGTTGGGTTTCGATGGAACAAAAAAAGGGGTGAGAGAGGACGATGACGACTCCCCGGATACCACCGTCGCGAATGACTAAATTGGAGCCGCGACCGATCACGCACGAAGGCAAATCCAACTGGGCACAAAGCTCCATCACTACCCGGAGAGAGTTCTCAGAATCCGGTTCAACCAACAGATCGGCAGGACCTCCCACGCGCAAGGTGGTCCGTTTAGCCAGCGGTTCATCGCGACGCAAGAGGCAGGTGGGCGGTAGAACGGTGCGCAGGGTATCGTATAAATCGGTTATCCGAATGGCCAGACTGGCTGCGCGGTCGCAGGGATCGTCGGCCTGCAGGGGGGTAAGAACGAGTGAATTCACGAGCACACCTCCGTGGTATCGAAGGATGCCTCCTTTTCAGAAAACGCACTCATTCCCGGTACAACTGGGTTTGCTGAGCGAGGGTTCCTACGGGCAAACGCGGCGACGACGCGGTCAGCGATCCGGGACGCTGCTTCGGGCACGGCCAATCGCGAGAGCGCCGTCTGCATGGTTTCGCGGCAAGAGGCACCGGTCAGAAGGGGCACCAATAGAGAAACCAAACGTTGGGAAGTAGCTTCCGCTTCTGGAAGGAGGTAGGCGGCTCCATGCCGGGCGAAGGCGCGGGCGTTCCAGGTCTGGTGGTCCGCCGTTGCCGATGGAAAGGGGATCAAGACAGACGGCAGCCGGACGGCAGCCGATTCAGCGAGCGACGATGCTCCGGCGCGAGTCACGGCAGCAGTGGCAGCAGCCATCCACAGTTCCATTTCCGAGGAAAAGGCCAGAATGCGACCCCGCCCGGGCCAATTCTTGGAAACGGCTTCATAGTTCAAGAATTCGCGAGTTCCGGTGATATGGACCCATTGGCAATTGGGAACCTGTCGCACGATTTCGGGGTAAGCTGCGGCCATAAGCCGATTGATACCGGAGGCTCCCTGGCTACCACCCATGACCAAGAGAACCGGAGCAGAGGGGTCCAGGCCCAGCCGCCGACGAGCTTCCTCCGATTTCGCAGCAACGAAGGCCGCCCGAACGGGTGTCCCTGTTCGGGTCACGCGACGATTCCGAAGCCGTACTGCGGCTTCTTCAAATCCGACTAAACATTCATCGACCCAAGGAGCGAGCCATTGATTGGCGCGTCCGGGGATGGTATTTGATTCATGGAGGAGCGTGGCCGCACCGGCGCGACGAGCTGCCATGATTGGAACGACGCTGGTAAAGCCGCCCATAGCCAGGACCGCACCGGGCGGGTGGGCTTGAAAAACGGTGGAGACTTCACTCCAACTTTTTCGAAGACTTTGGAGGTAAGGAAACATCTTCCGCAGGCTGAAGCCGATGGCCGGAAGGACGGCGAGGCGGAATTGGTCGCGAACGGACGCGACGCCCGCTTGGTCCACTTCTTTAGGAGAAATGAATAACGTCACATCAAAGCCACGGGCGCGGAGCTCCTGTCCAACAGCGAGGCCGGGAAAGAGGTGGCCGCCTGTGCCGCCGCAAGCAATTGCCACGTGACGAGGGCTGTGAAGAGGAGTCATGCGGGGAAATCGGTATCGGTGGCAAACGGATTCGATTGAAGGTCGCCGCGTTCCGCCAATTCTGCGGGAACGGCACGGCGAGCCACGCTAACAAGAATGCCGATCAAGGTGAGCATGACCACGATGCCGGTACCACCACGGCTCAGGAGTGGCAGGGGCATTCCTTTGTTGGGCAGGAGATCGGTGACGACACCGATATTGATGCAGGCTTGGGCGGCGATGGTGAATGTGGCACCCGCCGCCAAGAGCTCACCGAAACGATCAGCAGCTCGATTGGTAATAAACGCACCACAGAAGAGGATGGTCAAGTAGGCTCCAAGGACTCCGAGGGTGAATGGGAGACCCAATTCTTCGCCGACGACGGGAAAAATAAAATCAGTATGCTGTTCGGGTATCTTAAACTTGAAGGTTCCCTGCCCCAAACCGGTGCCATCGACTCCCCCGGCACCGAAGGCGTAGAGACCTTGTTGAACTTGGTAATAGGCATCCCGGTTTCCAGCGGGATTGAGAAAGGTGTCCCACCGGCGGCGAGCATATTCGCTGGAATTCACCAGACTGATGAAGAGGGCAATCACCGCGACGACGGGAATAACCACGTGGGTAATGCGAACGCCCGCGACCAGCATCAACAGGAAGCTGACCGTCGCGAGGAGGGCGGTAGTTCCCTTATCCGGTTCCGCTAGAATGAGGGCCAACGGAAGTATCGGGATGACCAGCATGACCAAGGTTCCGCGAAAGAATGACGATATGTGGTGCGAATAGCGGGCACCATACCAAGCAAGGGCGAGTACCAGAGCGGGCTTGGCGAAATCCGATGGTTGGGTACCGAGAAGCCAGCGTTGAGCGCCATTGGCTGCGGTACCAATCGGGGAGATCGTCAAGATAAGCAACAGCACCATGAGTCCGTAGACCCACCAGACCCACCGTTCCCACTGGCGATAGTCCAGGGCACCGACGACCGCGAGGGCAATAAAGCCAATCAGACTTGCAACGGCTTGTTTCACGACCCAGGAGTGGGAGGTCTTGAGCATGGTGGCGCTGGCCAGCATGACAATACTCAAGGTGACGAGGCTTCCCACGGCACCCAAGAGAAGGGCGATTGCGCGGTTCATGTGGGTAGGCTGGGCTGAGTCAGGACTTGGCCCGCGTCCGCGCTTCAAATCGAACGCGAGCCTCTTTTTGGAGCCTCGCGACTATGGGCGCGAGGAAATGGGTGCGGTGGACGTCGGGGTCCCCGGGGAGGTGGGGGGAGCCGACTTGGTGGGGACTTCTTCAGCCGCCTTGCCGGGCACTTTGAGTTTCTTGCCCTTGGTGATGTTGTTGTTCTTGAGGCCATTGAGCGCCTTAATCTCCTTGACGGTCGTGCCAAATTTTCGGGCGATTTTGGAGAGGTTGTCACCGCCTTTGACCGTGTATTCGGTGGTCTCGCCGGAAGGTGTGGACGAAGTCTTGGGACCATCGCCGCTGGTGTGGGTCGTACCGGAAGTCGTAGGAGACTTGATTGAAGTACTGGTCGAACTGCCGCCGGGAATTTGGATGGTCATGCCAGGCTTCAGTTTCTTGGGATCGAGACCGGCGTTGGCTTCCAAGAGAGCCTTGGTCGTGACACCGTGAGCTTTTGCGATCTTGGCGGGATTATCGCCGGCCTTGACCTTGTATTCGCTAGCCCCGGCCAAAGGAGCGGGGGAAGTCGCATCCGTAACGACTGGCGGATGATCGGGAACGACTGGCGCTGCCACAGGCGGCACGTTGGAAGCGGGGGAGGGATAAGCCGGCAAGGACGGTATTGGGGCCGCATTGGATGACGCATAGGGGTCGATCCCGGTGGAAAGGAGGTTGGTATCCGGGGCGACAGCTGAACCGAGTGTCGAACCGGTGCCGGATTCCGTCTGGGTCTGTTTCTTTTCCTTGTCGCAGCCAAGGATCAGCAAGCCGCCGATGACGAAGACGTGAAGGCCGACGATCAAGGCAGCGATCTGGAGGGACGATTTGCTCCGGGCCTGCTGCTCTAACAGCGAACCCTGGGGCGCGAGGGGATTGGGAGTGCTCATAGTAGGTTTCCGCCGCTCGGCGGGTAGATTCGAGGATTAAGTTGGCTGTAGACGACGGCGCATCGGGTCCTCAACCCGCCGTGACGTCGGTGGAAATCGGAAATGAGACATAAACGGCGATCACCGTACCCATTGCTTAAAGCCGATGGCAGTCGGTGCGCAAGCAGGGAAGCGCCGAGTTTCGGTGGAATGGCGAAAGGCCCTGAATTTCGGGCAGCCATAACGGTTGATGACACGGGATGATTCATCGGACTTTAAGAGAACTCAAGGCGATGACGGCGCAAAGAAATCCCGCGATATAAAATCGGGTGACGATCTTGGATTCCGGCCATCCTTTTTTGCGAAAGTGATGATGGAGGGGCGACATGAGAAAAATGCGGTGCCCTTGGCCGTAGCGGATGCGGGTGTATTTGAACCAACCAACCTGAAGCATGACGCTGAGAGCCTCAGCCACAAACACACCGCCCGCGAGGGGCAGAATGAGGGGTTGGTGAATCAAAACGGCCATGATGCCGAGGGCACCGCCCAGTGCGAGGGATCCGGTGTCACCCATGAACACCTCCGCAGGATGACAATTAAACCAAAGAAAGCCGAGACAAGCGCCAAGAAGAGCGGCGCAAACGACCGTCAACTCACTCGCACCCGGGACCGTGGGCAGGAGCAGGTAGTTGGCAAGCGTAGCGTTGCCGGCGATATAGGTCATCACGAGGAAAACAAGACTGGCAATCAATGTGCAGCCCGTCGCCAATCCATCCATGCCGTCGGTGAGGTTTACGGCGTTGGAACTGCCTACAATAGTAAGGACCGTGAGGGCGACACCGACTGCAGGAACCCGAATCCACAAGGCATGCTTGAAAAACGGCAATTGAATATCGGTGATCAGGCTTTCGGTGGAAGGTAGTTGCCAGAGATAGGCAGCGATGGCCAAGCCAAGTGCTACCTGGATATAGAACTTTAAGCGGGAAGCCGCCCCTTGATTATTCTGTTTGGTGACCTTGAGCCAGTCGTCGTAGAAGCCAAGACCGGCCAGCACAATCATAGAAAGGACCGTCAGTAGGACCAAAGCATTCCATCGAGCCCATAGCAGGACAGCCAGGTCCAGAACCAAGACGATCAGTATCCCTCCCATGGTCGGGGTCCCGCGCTTGGCGGAATCAGCGGTGGCCACGACAGAATCCGAGGCACCTTCACGAACATCTTTGGGTCGATAGTCCTGTCGGAACTTAATCTCCCGAAGCCATCGAATGACCGAAGGCCCCATCCACATCGAAAGCAGCAACGCTGTAATGGCAGCGCCGGCACAACGAAAAGTGACGTACCGAAACACCGTCCACGGCGAAAACGGGAACAGTTCTGAAAGTCGGTAGAGCATATCAGGCTAAGACAAGAGGATATCCGTGAGCGTGAGTGCTCAAAGAAGCGACTGACGTCTGATCGGAATCCTGACAAGTGCGCCGGTCCAGATACGAGAGTAACCCTTCGGTAACCCGCTCCAAGCCGCTGGACCTGGAAGCCTTAATCAACAGGGCATCGCCTTCCCGGACATAATCGGACAGGGCCGGGAGAACAGCGTCGACGTGTCGAAACACGCGTGAACGCGAGGCACCGGCGGCTTCGGCAGTCACTGGCGCATGTGAACCGATGGCAAAAACGGCATCTATGCCCAACCGCGCTGCAGCCCGTCCGACTTCCGCATGCGCGGTCTCGGTCATGCGTCCCAGTTCCGCCATGTCTCCAAGCACCGCCACCCGGCGGCCCGAACATGGGAGATCGGCAAGGGTTTGCAGCGCGGCAAGAACGGAATCGGCATTGGCGTTGTAGCTGTCGTCGATGACGCGTACTCCCGCAGCAACGCGGAGATTGAGTCTGCGTTGAGCGGGAACGAACGAAGCTAGCGCCTGGCGCGCTGCAACCGGGTCGATCCCCAGTTCACTTGCGACAACCATCGCCAGGACAGCATTGGAAACGGAATGACGACCTGGCAATGGAAGCAACCACTCGCCACTCCATCCAGGCACTGGCGACTGAACGGTAAACCGAGTGCCAGACCAACCGACGGATTTAATCTCGGGGCGCCAAGCCTGGTTTGCGGCAAATCCGACGCGGATGACCCGGGCAGATGTCCGAGCGGCGACATGACTGGCGAAAGCGCATTCCCCTTGAATCACCAGCAATCCACCCAGGGCAGCCGACGGCAGCCACTCGGCGAGAGCACCTTCTTCTGCCGCCACTCCCGCCAAGTCGCCAAAGAATTCGAGATGTTCCCGACCGATGCTGGTCAGAACGCCAATCCTGGGAGCAGCCAATCGAACCAATGGGGCCAACTCACCCGGGTGATTGGTGCCCACCTCAAAAACGCCTGCTTGATGGCGACGCTCAATCCTGAGGAGAGAAGCGGGAAGTCCGATATCGTTGTTAAAGCTTGCCTCGCTTTTCAAGGTGCAGATTCCGGCACTGAGCAACGCAGCAACCATTTCCTTGGTGGTCGTTTTTCCGTTCGAACCGGCAATGCAGATGACCGGCAGGTTGAATTGACGTCGGTATGCATGGGCGAGCCGGGCGTAGGCCGAACGGGGGGAGTCGACTACTAATCGAGGAAGATCAACTGGAGCCCGATTGCGCCAAGCTGTTGAAATTAAAGCATATCCCCCCTGTCGATGGACCGATTCCAGATAATCATGACCGTCAAAGCGGTCACCGCGAAGGGCGACAAATAGATCACCTGACTGGACCTGGCGCGAATCGGTGGTAATCCGCCGGACCATGGAGAGTGGCTGCGCGGCGATCAGTTCTGCACCGGCGGCATCAGCAAAAAACTGGAGGGGAAATGGTTCCATGGTTCAAGGATGGAAAAGTGGTTGGGCGGAAGGAGGACGCGTTTCGGTCAATTGAATGGCCGAATCCAGTTCAGGTAGCGGGTAGAGCCCAGCTTGATTCGTGTGGGCAACGGAAGGTGGCAGCGCCAAATAGGCAGCGATACCAACCGCGAGTTTCTTAAAAATCGGTGCGCACGCCTTGCCGCCGTAGTAGGCCTTGCCCACTGCAGCCGGCTGGTCGGCATTGATCATCATGCAGATTTCCGGGGCATCGACGGGGAAAAACCCGACAAAACTAGAATAGTAAAGTGTGGAAGAATAGGCATGAGTGGCTGGGTCGACTTTCTTGCTAGTACCGGTCTTCCCACAAACCTCGTAATCATCGAGTGCCGCAGACTTGCCTGTCCCCCCTAAAACCACTTGGCGCATGGCTTTGGTCATGGCCTCAGCAGTCGAAGGTTTGATGACCCGACGAACGGCAACCGGCTTGAATTCACGAACGATGCGGCCATCGGATGTTTCCAATCGGCGAACTAATTGGGGGGCCATCAATACCCCTTGATTAGCAATGGCAGCAGCAGCCATACAGGTTTGGAGCGGTGTCGCAAACAGTCCGTAGCCATAGGGAAGACGACTCGCCGCGATGGCATCCCAACGGACCACACCACCGCCTGCTTCGCCGTGGAATGCCAATTGGGTCGGGCGACCTTTAATATATTTCGTGAATACACCCTCCTCTCCGCATTCGATGCCAGTGCGGGCCAGATACCCAAACCTGTAGATGTAGTCTCGAAAACGGTTTGTCCCGAGGGCAAGCCCGAGTTTTGACGCGCCGACATTGCTCGAATGTGCGAACGCCTCGATCACGGTAGTGAGGTCTTGATGATCGCCTTGGTCATCGTGTACGGGATACCTGATACCCGGAGGCAACCAATGGCCGTGCTCGCAATTGATGGAGGAATCCAAGGTCACCAACCCTTCCTCCAGTGCGGCGGAGTAGGTGACTAGCTTGAAGGTGGATCCAGGCTCTGCCGGGGCCATGATGGCGCGATTTTGCAGGGCATCCAGCGAAGGAAAGTGCCTGGAATTGGGGTTAAAAGTGGGGCGATTGCCGAGGGCGAGCACGGCACCGTCTCGTGGCCGCACGACAATAATAGAGAGTGCCTTGGGGTGGAGAGTTTCCTCTCCAAAGTCGAGAGCTTCCTCAACCATTCCCTGAATATTGGCATCGAGATTCAGAACAATGTTGAGTCCTTCGGACGCCGCCATCGCCCGCTGGCGGAGGGGTACCAATTCGCGGTTGCCGAAACGATGGCTTTCCAAGATGCCGGCTGCTCCCTGGAGCTCGGCGTCGAATCGTTGTTCCAAACCGGCGGCTCCGTGGACGGGAAGAGGTGTTCGGAGATCGGCTCCGGGAGGAGGTGTTCCGTTGGTGGTAAATCCAAGGACATGGGAGGCCAAGGCTTCGCGGGGGTAAACGCGCATTTCGAAAACCTCGGGATAGAGCCCGTTGGCCAAGCATTCCACGGAATTGCTATGGACGACTTTGTAGCGCGATCGCAGTTCTTGAAGATGGGAAACAGCAGTGCGGCTGACTTCACGTCTGCGAACAATATCCCACCATGGAATTTGTTTTTTCTGTACGGCCACCGCGTGAATGGTGTTGGTCAGTTCCAAAGCTAGCCGAAGGTCGCCGGAAAACCGATTGGTCTGTAGGAGTTGGGCAAGGCTTTCCCAGGTTTCGAGCGGGATGTTCGTGGCGATCCCCAAGTTGCGCCGGATACGCTCAGCCCCATTTGTCATGGGGCCGACTGGTACAGGGTGTAGACGGGCGAGAAACTCGGACTCACTAATGCCGAGGACGGGTGCTGCCAATCGTGCCATCTCACTACTGAATGGCCCCAACTTCAGCGGGTCCGCCCGGACAGTAACACTGTATCGGGATAGGACTAGCGGAACGCCATGGGCATCCACGATTGATCCTCGTCGCCCCGATCGAATGACGCGATATTCGGTATTATCTGCTGAATGTTCACTCGGCTGGCGCGGTGCAATCACTTGCAATTGAACCAAACGTCCCGCCAGCACAGCAAAAGCGGCGACAAAGCAGCCAATTGTCCACCAGAATCGTCGTTGGGATGGGCGTGCAGACATGTTATGGGGCACCTGCTGCAAGGGGTGGGACGGGGCTTAACGCGGAGGAGCCGGGTGGAAGCGGCAGGGTAACAACCGGTGCCGAGCGGCGTTCGACGAACAGTCTTTGAGCAGAAGTAACGTTGGTCAGAGCCAAACCAAACCGCACCATATTGGTGCGAAGGGCCTCGGTCGAAGACACCCGCGCACGCTGTTCGCGGAGAATTTGGACCTGGGCCTGTAATCGGCGAACCTGCTGTTCCAGCGTTACTTTTTGAAATCCGAGTCGTTGATGACGTTGACGTTGAAGGACAATACCGACGGTGAGAATGGCCACCAAGGAAACGCCAAGAAGCACGAGCGCCATTAGGTGCCAGCGCATGGCTTGCACTTCCCGATGATGATTTCCACTCATTTCAAAGTTTCTCCAGGACCCGTAACCGAGCACTGCGGGCGCGGGGATTTGCGGCAATTTCGTTTTCGGATGGCTCGATCCCCTTGCGGTCCACCAGACGCCCGCGCGGGGCACGCATTCGACGCAGATGCGGTAAATCGGGTTCGTTGGGCGGAAGGTCGTAATCCCTCGCTTCTTGGCGCATGAATTCTTTCACGACGCGGTCCTCTCCAGAATGAAAGCTGATGACCGCCAGGATGCCCTGCTTGGCCAGAATGCGCATGGCCGATTGCAGTCCTTGCCGCAAGGATGGCAATTCCTCGTTCACGACCATGCGCAGAGCTTGAAAGACTTTGGTCGCCGGATGGGTTCGTCCAGGGCGTCCCGGCGCAGCGCGGCGGACGGCATCCACCAATTGACCGACGGTTTCGAACGGCCGCGTCGTTCGGACTTCGATGATGACGCGGACGATGCGCCGCGCATGGGATTCTTCGTTGTCCCAAAAAAGACGCTCTAATTGGGCAGGTTCCCAGTGATTCAGGATATCCGCCGCCGTCGTCCCCCGGCTTCGGTCCATCCGCATGTCGAGAGCTGCGGTTTCGTGCTGGAAACTGAAGCCTCGGTAATCGCTGGTCAGTTGATGGGAATTGACGCCCAAGTCCAATAGAACTCCATGACAACTGCCATGGGGCACCCACTTGTCTACTTCCGAGAAATTGCCCTGACGAAGGGCAAACCGACCGGCAAAGGGAGCCAGATAGGTCCGGGCCGCCACCAATGCTTCGTCGTCGCGGTCGCAAGCATCCAGCCAACCATCGGGCCGACTGGCGTCGAGAATGGCAAAGCTGTGACCGCCTCCCCCGCAGGTGCCATCGAAATAGCGTCCGCCCGACTGCGGTCGAAGTGCAGAAATGACTTCTTGCAGGAGAACCGGCTGATGGCCTAGTGAGAATTCCATTCATGGCTCCGTATCAGAGTGAACGAGGGCATGCTCGCGACGGCGTTCCCGGAGGCGATTCCAAGCCAAGTCCTGGTCATCGCGCGGTCGCTCGGCAACAGGAGTCTCCCAGATCACCCGGGAGGTTCGTCGTTCAATCACAGCGATATCATCTTCGCGCAGTTCGTTTCTCACCGGCCTTACGTCGCGTAGTCGGAATTCGCCCTGCACGAGACGTGGTCCTGCATCGCGGCGCCTGTTTTGACCGAGGAATAGACCGAGCCAACTGCGGGGCATCGTTCGAGCGGTATGACGGTCCAAAATGATGCCGCGAGTCAGACTTGGAGCTGTCGCCGTCGCAGGCGCTGGTGGGAGGCCTGGCATAGGCGATGTGCCAAAGAGCGACCTTTGGACAGCGGTCGGGCTCACTTGTCCCAATGACCGATTGCTCCGAAATGGCCAGATTTTGTTCCAGTTCATAACCTAGATTTTGGTGATCGCCTTGGATGCGGCGGCTTCATCAGCCGCCATGCATTTCTCGTGAAGTTCAGGATCCCAGATTTCAAACTCGCCGCCGGCACCCAGAAAAATGACATCCTTGTTTAAATTGGCATCGGTGGCCATCTGTGGGGGAAGACACAGTCGGCCAGTTGGATCGAGCTTGAGGATGATGGAGTTACTAAACAGGCGACGGCGCATGGCGTTGACCTCTTCGTCCCCGTGGGTTCCGGAATCTACCCTTGAGAGAAGTTGTCGAAAGCGGGGCTGAGGCAAGCCTTTGATAAAAGCGAACTTGCGTCCGGCGCTAGGATGCCCCCACAACAGGAGTGTGAATGTGAAATTTGGGTCTGCTGGACGCCATTCAGCCGGAAAAGAAACCCGTTTTTGGGCATCGAGCTTGTGGGTATGCCTCCAAGTAAACGTCAGGTCATCCCCCGAAAGCATCCCAATCGGGAGCGCGGGGGCAGACACGGACGTTGCCTGTTGGAGAGCGTCACCCATTTCCCTGAATCCTACAAATTTCGCCTAACAACTACTATTTTTCCCAAAAACTCACTAAAAGGTCAAACAGTTTGACGACTGGACTTGATCTTTTTGTCGTTTTCTTACTGGGTGACGGAGAGCAAGGGCGTAAATCGATGTCATCAAGAGGCTGGCTCAGTAACTTTAACGATATCGGAAAGCCTTTCGACTCAAGATTTGAAAGAAAGTGGAAACTGCTGAATTCGACTATAACCTGCCGTCCGAACTCATCGCCCAGTACCCGACTGAGCGCAGAGGCGATTCCCGGCTCATGGTGGTCAATCGGGCAGGCGGACATTTCGGGTTTCACCCCTTTTTGTCCCTGCCGACTTGGCTTCGAAGGGGTGATCTACTGATTTTCAATGATTCGCGGGTCATTCCAGCCCGTTTGAGAGCTACTAAAGAGTCCACTGGTGCGAAAATCGAACTTCTCTTGCTGGAGGCGGTGACTCCTGTGGAATGGTGGTCCATGGTACGTCCAGGAAAAAGGATTCGCCTTGGGATGAAGGTGAGGATACTCGGTCGGGATGGAAATCCTTCGAGGGTGGTTGGAAGCGTGCTGGAAAAGCGGGATGACGGGCATATCCGACTAGCCTTTTCAGGGACAAAAAACCTTTTGGAGGCTTTGCCTGAGATTGGGGAAATCCCTTTGCCTCCCTATATCCAGCGACCCAAGACGGGTGCATCCGACTTGGATCAAGATCGGTACCAGACAGTCTACGCGCGACGCGACGGATCGGTGGCCGCACCGACGGCTGGCTTACATTTTACCACGGAACTTTTGGAGACTGTTGGGCGCGAAGGTGTTGAGATAGCATTTGTCACCCTTCACGTCGGCCATGGAACCTTTGCCCCCGTCAAAGCTGACCATGTGGAAGGACATCTCATGCATGAGGAATGGTATGAAATACCGACGGCAACGGCCATGGCCTATGAGAGAGCCAAGGCGGAGGGGAGGCGGGTGTTGGCGATTGGCACGACTTCTGTGAGAGTCTTGGAAACGGTCTATCGGGCCAACGAAGGCCATCTTGTGGCCGGCGTGGGACGCACACGAATTTTCATACATCCCCCACACGTGATCCGTTCAATCGATGGTTTGCTGACCAATTTTCATCTTCCGCAAAGCACCCTGTTGATGCTGGTAAGCGCTTTCGCGGCACCCGGGCAACATCCAGAGGGTCGGGATACGATTCTAAGAGCCTATCAGGAGGCCATCCGGGAAAAATTCCGTTTCTTCAGCTACGGCGATGCCATGCTCCTCATTTAGAGATAGTCAGTCAAACGCCGGTTTACGAATCGATTGTTCTCCCATGAGTAAATACTAGTACTTCGGATTTCAGACGACGCACGGAGATTGCACTGGCGCGATTTTTAGATCCCGCAATCCAAACACAGCCTCGCCAGCCAAATGGCGAAATTTCCTCGCCCCATCCTTCCGCTTGGGTCCAAACCTCTGGCGATGCTGCTCAAAAACTAGATCCACCCAAGCCCGACTGCCAATCACAGCTCCATCAGTAAAGTAGCGAACCCGACAGCGGACATAATCGCCCCAAGACAACTGGCCCTTCTTGGCGAATACTTCCCGAACCTTTTCAGGATCAATGCCCGGTCGGATAGTCGGTCCATCCGGTCCTTGAACCCCTTCGACCATCCCTTCCCCAAAGACCCAGAGGCGATACTTGGCCATGGCATCGGTCAGGTTCCCCTCCTCTCCTTCACTCAAGTGGATGATGGCT
>CAILNN010000180.1 GCA_903835555.1 uncultured Verrucomicrobiota bacterium | reverse complement strand
GCTGATGGGCCTGGCGGTCGCCGGCTTTTCCGGGGCTCAAACGCCCCATTGGTGGGAGGGCTTGGTCTTCGCTGCCGGCCTAACAGCGGCTCTTGGCATTCTGGCGGCAACCGCGTCAGGAATCGTCTTTCTCGCCCGGCAGTGGGCACGGCTCCCGATGCCGTTTGTTTTTCGCCAGGGTCTGGCCAGCCTGCATCGACCGAACAATCGAACCATGCTGCTCTTGGTTTCGTTGGGCTTGGGTACGTTCTTGCTGGTCACCCTTCAACTAACCCGAACAGTTCTTTTGGAGCAGTTATTTCCATCCGGGCAAACCCCAGGCCCTAATGCCCTGCTTTTTGACATTCAGGTGGATCAACGAGACGGACTGAGCTCGCTCTTCACCAAGCTGAATTTGTCCAACCTGGGCGAAGCGCCGGTCGTGACCATGCGGTTGGAGAAAATCAAAGGCGTGACCACCGAAGCCCTTTCCAAAAAAGAAGGCGATCAGCGTTCAAAAGGCGAACGGGTTCCTGAGTGGCTGCTCCGTCGCGAATATCGGGCCACCTGGCGAACCAACTTGGTTGAAGCCGAGCACCTCACTGCGGGCACCCTGGCAACGCAATTCGTTGGAGAACCGTCACCGTCTAATCGGGTGCCCGTTTCCGTCGAGGTCAACATCGCCAAGGAATTGCATGTGACCGTGGGGGACGATCTGGAATTCGACGTTCAGGGTGTTCCAATCCCTTGCCGGGTCTCCAGCCTTCGCGACGTCGATTGGCGACAAATGCGACCCAATTTCTACGTTGTGTTCCCCAGTGGTGTTTTGGAATCGGCCCCCGCAATGTACTTGGCCGCAACCCATCTTCCCGACAGCCAAACCAGTGCCCGCCTTCAGCGCGAATTGGGTCTCCAATTTCCCAACATCAGCACCATCGACCTGGCCACCGTTCTCCAGACTCTGGAGGGAATCGTGAACAAAGTAGCCTTGGCCATCCGTTTCATGGCCGGTCTTACCGTTGGCACCGGGCTAATCGTTCTGGTGGGAGCCGTCCTTTCCGGACGCGGCCAGCGCGTGCAGGAAGCTGTATTGCTCCGAACCCTCGGTGCCTCGCGATTTCAAATACGCCAAATCCTATTTACCGAATACGCAGTCTTGGGTCTCTTTTCGGCACTGACCGGGATCATCCTCGCCGTGGTCGCCAGTTGGGCGTTAGCCCGGTTCACCTTCGAGGTCAAATACGCATGGTCGCCAGGCGTGCTCTTAGCCGCACTGGGCACCGTACCATTGCTGACCGTGACGGTCGGCCTCCTCAGCAGCCGTGGCGTGGCAGAGCAGTCCCCCCTGGAAATTCTTCGCCAAGAGGGAACGGGTTGATGAGGCGGTAATCAAATGTGCGCTATTGAACGTCAGGGACCACAATCACTTCCAAAGGGAGGTACGCTCCCCGCCCCAACGGGGCACAATGAGATAGGCTCAGGACTCCTGACCTCGCGCTATGAGTGATCGTGAGGATGGAAAAAAGGTGGCCCCTCTTAACGTAGCGCAGACTTTTAGTCTGCTCGGCGGTCCGTCTGTTAACGTGTCTGAGGCCAAACCACTTCCACGAGGTCGGGAGTCCTGAGGCTAGGGCAACGCCCTGGTAAACCAACTAAAAGAATTTACCTTTGCTGAAAGCGTCCAACGACGTGATCCTCGGATGCTGCTGATCCTCCGCCGGACGATTCCCCGGTCGCAACACCAACCCCGTCTGCATCCCGACACTTGCCGCCGCTGTCAGTTCCTCAGGAACATCACTGAGGAATACAACTTCGGATGGCTCGACACCTAATTGCCCGGCAATCGTTTGGTAGCTCGATGCTATCCGCTTTCCACCAGAAGTAGTGTCGAAATAGGCGGATATCCACGGAGTCAAATCGCCCGCAATGGTAAAGGCAAATAACAGTTGCTGCGCCGCCCGGCTTCCCGATGAGTAAATGGCAATCGTTCGTCCTGCCTCCACCCATCGCCGAAAACAGTCGGGCACTTCGGGAAAGATGTGCGATTTGAGCGAACCATCCTTATAGCCCTTTTCCCAAATGAGCCCTTGAAGCGCCTTGAGTCCAGTTAGTTTGGCATCCTGATCCATCCACGCGTTAACTTGCTGGACGACCCAATCGATACCCTCAGGACTCGCGAGAGGGAAGGGACACCAGGCGGACGCGGACTCCGCTCCAGCATCCCGGGCCATGGAGTTGAGAACTTCGCCAATTTCCGGTTGATGCATCCGGTGGAGAAGAAAATCCCGCACATGTCGCCGTGCATACGGGAACAACACGTCATGAACGAAGGCAATCTCTGAAACCGTCCCTTCGATATCCAGCAGGATCACCCGAACCTTGGCCGGAATCATGCCGCGAAAGCGGGAAGAGTCTCGATTCGGCTACCGCCTGTTGGAATATATTGCGGACCAAAGCAGAGCGGCTGAAAGCGGTCGGCGATCGGATTGCCGGTGTAGACCGGAGTCCAACCTGCCTTTTCCCGGAATAGTCGGATGGCGCGGATCGTCCGGTCTTTGCAAAGATCAAACCAATGCTCCGTTCCTGCCGGTACATTAATCAAATCACCCGCCTCAACCTCGATGGAAAAAACCGGCGCGGATGCCGGATGAATATGAAATACGCCGCGTCCTTTGACGATAAACCGGACCTCGTCTTCGGCGTGGGTATGCTCTTTGTTGAAGCGGTCGAGCATAGCCTGTAGTCCGGGAACGTCAGGCGTGACATTGATCACGTCGGCGGTGATGTAACCACCACGAGCTTTCAACGCATCGACTTCGGGAGCATAGGCCGCCAGGATTTCGTCGGATGTCGGTTCTCCCTGAATGCGCCCTTCGACGGGCCATTGCTCAAAGTAAATGCCAAACGGTGCCAGAAACGAACGAATCTCATCCGGCTTCTGCCAATATTGACCGGTCTCGGGAACGCGGACGGTTGCCATGGTCTTTCGAGTAATCAGGTTTTAGTTGGATGTCGAGTTTTTCCGGGCATAAACCTCAAACAGAAATTCACACGCTTCAATGTGACGACGTGCCTCGGCGATGTCTCGCCCCCAAGTATAAAGTCCATGTCCAGCCATCAAAAAACCATGGCGTAGGTCCAGGTCACCGTTTTTCAAGCGGGCTTCGATACGGTGAGCCAAGGCGTCGATGTCCTGGGTATTGGGTACGATGGCGATCCGGACCCGGTCTTCATGGGTGGTGATTCCCGAAAACGCCTTGATCATTTCGTACCCACCAATCTCCAGGACGCCCGCAGAGGCATGGCGTTCAGACAGGATCGTCGCCCATACGGAATGGGTGTGCAGCACCGCTCCCGCCCCGGCTGAGCGAGCCAGAACCGTGTGAAGTCGGGTTTCTGCCGACGGCTTGGGCTGGCTCTCCGATAATCGTCGTCCCTCTCCATCAACGACCACGAATTGCCCAGGAGTGAGTCGGCCTTTGTCAAAACCGCTGGCGGTCAACAGCAATCGGAGCGGTTCCCGCTGCACGACCGCGCTGTAGTTGCTGCTCGTGGCCAGCGACCATCCCCGGGTGTGAAAGTCACGTCCGGTGGCAATCAAATCCGATACCAATTCCGGAAAATTCTGCGGCTGCGGCAATTCGGCACTCATCCGGGCAGACTATGAGCGTTTCAGGCCTGTCGGCAAATCACGGCGGTGAAGGATTTCCACGCTAAGGCACCAAGGCGCATTGCACGGAATCGAGCAAGGGATGAGCTTGCACCTTGACAAGGAGCTGTCTAAACAACCTGATACCTTTTTTTGAGTACCTTCCTTTGCGTCTTTGCGCCTTGGCGTGCCTCCCTGATACCGCTATATTTTCTGATCATGAGCATCGCTTTTTCCCGTGGCTTCCGGTCCCTGGCTGCTTTAACTTTTTCCCTCGCGAGCCTCACGTCGGGCTCCGTGAGGGCCGACGTCCCCGCTCTCGAAGGTTTGGACGCCCTCTATCCCCAGATTGAGACGCTCTATCGCGAACTACATCAGGCACCGGAACTCTCGCTCCACGAGGAGAAAACTTCCGCCCGCTTGGCTGAATATCTCCGCAAGACCGGTTATCAAGTCACCGAGCGAGTCGGCGGATGGGGTGTGGTTGGAATGCTGCACAACGGAGCTGGTCCCACTATCCTGGTTCGGACCGACATGGACGGCCTTCCACTGGAAGAGAAAACCGGAGCGTCGTATGCCAGTCACGCCACCGGACTCGACCCCGCCGGCAAAGTCGTGCCAACCATGCACGCCTGCGGGCACGACCTCCACATGAGCGAATGGATCGCCACAGCCACCCTCTTGGCGCGAGCCACCAATCAGTGGCGCGGAACCGTGATGTTTATCGGGCAGCCAGCCGAAGAAATAGGGCAGGGGGCGGAAGCCATGGTGAAAGACCATCTCTTTGACCGTTTCGGCAAACCGGACTTTGCCATCGCTCTCCATGACTATGCCAATCTGCCCGCCGGAACCATTGGCTATCACTCGGGATTTTGTTACGCCAATGTTGATTCAGTCGACATTACTTTCTTCGGCAAAGGCGGTCACGGAGCCTATCCCCACAAGACCATTGACCCCATCGTCATGGCCGCTCGCTTCGTGACTGCCGTCCAAACCGTGGTCTCGCGTGAGAATGATCCGGTCGAGCCCGGGGTTATCACCGTCGGTTCCTTTCACGCCGGCCTAAAGCACAACATCATCCCCGACGACGCCAAGCTCCAGTTGACCGTCCGCTCTTATAAGGATGAGGTCCGAAAGAAGCTGCTGGCCGGTATCGAGCGCGTGGCCAAGGCCGAAGCTGTGGCGTCGGGAGCCCTTCGCGAGCCGGAAATCCGTCTCTCCGATTTCACACCCGCCACTTATAACGATCCAACCCTGACCCAACGCTTGGTGGACCGCCTCAAAAGCGAGTTCGGTGCCGATAAGCTGGTTGAAATACCGGCAACCATGGGCGGCGAGGATTTCTCCGTGTACGGGCGCAATGGAATTCCGGCCTGCATGCTGAACTTGGGAGCCGTCAACCCCGCCCGCTACGCCACCGCCAAAGCCGCAGGCCAGGATTTGCCGTCCCTTCACTCCCCGTTGTTCCTGCCCGACCTCGATCCCACTCTCCACGCTGGCATCAAATCCCTGACCATCATGGTCTTGGAATTACTCGGTAAGCCATGAGGTCGATGCGCGCACAAAAGCTAAGGGAAAAGCCGGAACCAAGACCTACAAGAACAGATTTGCCAGGAAACACGGCCTGACAGAGGGGAATGAAGGCTCTGCGATGCCAAAAAATCAAGATTCAGAAGTTTCCCCTCTTCCTTCGCGTTATCGCGCCTTCGTGTGACCAAAATCTCTTATGGCACCGAAGCCACCAGAACCGGGCTCTTGCTCTGGGACTTCACCACCCCTCCCGGCTGCTCCCGGGTAATCACAAAGGCTTTGGGTGAAATGATCTTCAGCTTCGATTCGATCGGAATCACCGACTCCTGACTCGATGCTACATCGAATACCCCACCATCAACCGGTGCTACGGCATCGCGTCGCGGATCGACAATCCAGAGCTGGAATTGTTCCACCCGAGGGTCATTGGGCTTTAGGCCCTTCAGTCTCAAGACTCCATCCTGGCGTGCATTGCTCCAAAGGATTTCCCCGGAAGGTGCACCTTCTACCGCTCCTTTGGGTGGAAGAGTAATCCGCAGGAGATCGGGTGACTGCTCCAAACGCTCAATCCGCGCCGTCAACGAGAGCGAAGCCTCACCCGGTTGCACCAACCCCCCGCGAAGCCCCAGGCCCACCGCAAGCAAAAGACACGCCGCGGCTGCCATCCACCCACTCCAAGTTTGGAATGTGTTCCGAAAACTAGGTCGTAAAATCGGAGCCACCGCACCGGGAGTCCGGGGAATGTCCCGCAGCACCCGATCCCGCAACGCACTCGGCATTTTCTCAAGCCCTCGTTCCATGAGTAAACCGGTCTGTACGACGGCAACGGTCCGTTCCAAGGCTGCTGTCGCAGCATCCCGATCCAACCCCTCTGTCACCGAATCGATCAGCGGCTGCCAGACCTCGTCCGAAGATTTCTCGTCATTCATCGCACGACCCTTTCTTTTTCTCCGCTCAAGGCTTGCCGTAGGCGCAAAACCCCGCGTCGAAGCAATGTCTTCACCGTGCCCAATGGCATGGCAAGACGGGACGAAATCTCCTGATGGGTATGGCCATCGCGCAACGAGAGTTCAATGACCCGCTGTTGCTCCGAAGGCAAGCTCCGTAGCAATCGCACAGCCAATTCCGCCTCATCGTCGCTCTCCTGCACCGTCTCTTTTGCCTCGGCGGCATCTTCAATTGAATCCAGCTCTGCCAATTGCGGTTGGCGTCCGAGTCGCCGTCGCCAATCGATCAGTCGCCGTCGGGCGATGACCATGATGAAAGTAGTTTCACTGCCCAGTGACTGATCAAAACGATGGGCATCGCGCCACAGGTTGATGAATATCTCTTGTACGGCGTCCTCTGCTTCGTGAGAAGTCCCCAGGAAACGCTTGGCTGCTGACCAAATCAGCGGCCCGTACCGTTCCACGCATAGCTCCATGGCTTCGCCGTCGCCAGCGGCGACGCGGGGGAGCAGGGAAACCTCAGCCATGAGCGGCAAAAAATGGAGGCCCACCGCGATTTTGGCAATGGGAAGTGTCATCGCCCGGATTCGCAGTGGTCTTAACACAACCGCCCGGAATCCAAGCTGGTGATTCCGGGCGGCGCGAAGTCGCACTCAGCTCAATCAGTTCGCGGGAAGTAGAACGGCGTCGATAACGTGGATCACCCCGTTGGAAGCGACGATGTCTGCCTTCACTACCTTGGAGTCGTTTATCTTCACATGGCCGTTTTCCGCAGTAATACGGATCGATCCTCCTTGGAGAGTATCGGCGGTCTTCGCGGCGATGGCGTCCTTCGCCATTACCTTAGCCGCAACAACATGGTACTTCAGGATTGCCTGGAGCTTTTCCTTGTTTTCGGGCTTAAGCAGCGATTCCACCGTCCCGGCTGGCAGCTTGGCAAAAGCCTCATCGGTGGGAGCAAAAACCGTGAACGGCCCGCTGCCGTTTAGGGCGTCGGTCAGTCCGGCAGCTTGGATGGCAGCCGCGAGGGTCTTGAACTTTCCGGCTGCAACTGCGGTTTCCAAAATGTTCTTGGAACTAGTTGCGGCGACTTTGTCTGGGGCGTCTTCCGCCGAAACGAAGTTCATCGGGGCTGCGGCCACGAGGCTGGTGAGGATAATGGAGCGTAAAATGGAGCGAGTATTCATGTAGTTGAGTGACGCCATTTTTCAGCGTCACCCTGTATTTCGCCGTCCCGTCTCTTTTGGATTCACAATCTCATCTATTTTGTGTCGGCTCTGCTTCAACCTGAACCGGCGATCCTATTCGCTGTCTTTTCCCACTGTGAAAACCATCTCTTCCTGGAAATCACGATGCCTATCCAAGAGTCGAATCCGGGGCTTTACTCTGATCGAACTCTTGGTCGTCATCGCCATCATCGCCATTCTGGCCGGAATGCTCCTGCCAGCATTGGGCGGGGCCAATCGCCGTGCCGGCCAAGCCAAATGCATGAGCAATCTGCGCCAAATGAGTCTGGCTTTGTTCGGCTACGTGAACGACACCCAGAAATTCCCACCGTACACTTCCCCAGGTGACCCCAACCTCTGGCTGACCTTTCTGGCCAAGCAATCGGCCAATGTCCACCTGATGCGCTATTGCCCCGCCGCTCCTGAACCGATCAAGCGTGTCAACCGCAATCCCGCCAATCCTAATTACGGCACCGCCAGTGAAACCTGGATTTGGATCACCAATGGCACCGCAGGGTATCAGGGGAGTTACGCCTTTAACGGATGGATGTACGGCGATGCCGCGTCTATTGGGTTCCCGGGGACCAAGGTTTATAGCAACGAAAATGCGGTGGAATCGACTTCGCTCACCCCCTGCTTTGGCGATGCCATGTGGGTCGATGCCTGGCCGGAAGAGACCGATCGTCCCGCCTCTAATTTATGGGAAGGCGACGGCGTTGCAGGCGGTCTGGGCCGCTTCATGATCGCCCGCCACGGGGCCGGTGCGGCTGCCGGTGCCCCTCGCAAACTCCCAACCGGTAGTCCCATGGCCGGGGCCGGTGACTTTGCCTACATGGACGGCCACGCCGATAGTGTGAAACTCGAGCGCCTTTGGACCCTCCGCTGGCATAAAGGCTGGATAACTCCCGATCCCCACCCCAAATAAAAATGGGTAACAGCGCGTATGTCGTATCCGCTCATTGATGCGCAAAAAGATAATATAATATAAATCATTTTAACTCAAAGCGTCTCTTTCCACCTTCGTATTTCAACCGCAACCTGGTGATGTAAAGTAACATCGGTAGGGCGAGACACTGTCGAGCCGGAGGCGGTCCGAATCACGCATCCCTCACGTAGCGCAGGCTTTCCAGCCTTCCACCCCTGTCTCTTCTTCGTGTCTTCGGTGCGTCATGAAAGTCTGAATGGACTAGCAAAATGAAAGGTGTTTGCCATGTAAATTGAACATTGAACATGTAGCGGAGCCAGTGGTGGCGGGAGAAATTCCGGTGCCAGAGCCTGGCCGAGCGAACGAACGAGCCGCAGCGCAAGCGAACCGAATCGAGCCTCGTTACACTAATTGAGTGTGGTCAACCCTTCGAAGAGCGGTGAAACCAGCACTTCTGCCCAAGCAATGTTCACGTGCAGGCAGAAGGCACTCCGGGGTCAAAGAGGGCGGCGCGAACAGATAGTCCAGGCAGGAACATGAGAGACCCGTAATGGCCGACTGGCTGCGAGGCCAGTCAGCGGCGGACGAGAATAAATAATCGACCGGCGTGCCGGTACGGGAGTCGGAGAGGTCCATAGTAGCGACGAAGCGGGTAACGACCGTGGAGCCAAGGGGCCTCAGTGAAAACATGCGGAGTCAGAAGAGCGGAGAGCCGATTGAACGATAACCGATCTACTACGGAACAGGAGGCCGGGGTGCAGCCCTTTCGGGAAGCCATCCTGCCTTTGAAACTTGCCGCTCGGAGACAGAAGCTGGCTCAAAAGGCCAAACAAGAGCCCAAATTCCGCTTTTACAGTTTGTATGGCGGAGTGATGGACAAGGACACGCTCTCAGCACTGAGACCATTGGGCATCCCGACGGTCAAAGATCGAGTCGTGCAAATGGCAGTGCTCCTGATACTGGAGCCGATCTTTGAAGCCGATTTTGAGGACTGTTCGTATGGTTTTCGCCCCGGACGCAACGCG
>CAILNN010000179.1 GCA_903835555.1 uncultured Verrucomicrobiota bacterium | reverse complement strand
GAAAACTCGAGGTGCTTCCAATCTAGTCTTTCACGGCTGCCGGTTTGGGACCATGTGTTGTGGAAGCGTTTCACTAGAGGCCGACGGGGGAAACTGATGAATGGTTGTCTGCGTGGGAAACGCAAAGCTCAGGCCTTCCCTATCAAATCGGTCTTTGATCTTTAGATTCATGGACTGGAGAATCGAGCAATATTCCTTCCAATCCGTAGTCCCGCAGACATAGACGACGTTCAGATTCAATGACGAGTCCAGAAATCGGTTGAAATAGACCGTCAAATCCTTGGTCTTGGGATGCCCCCGGAAAACTTCGTCCACGATTTGCACTGCCCTTTCAACTCTGGCTGAAGGCGTGTCGTAGGTGAGACCAAAGTTCAGCTCGGTTCGAATCAATTGGCG
The DNA here is from genome assembly GCA_903835555.1 of uncultured Verrucomicrobiota bacterium. Lineage (GTDB taxonomy): Bacteria > Verrucomicrobiota > Verrucomicrobiia > Limisphaerales > UBA9464 > CAILNN01. Next base: position 33,420 of record CAILNN010000179.1, on the reverse strand, counting down.
ACTGGAAATATTCGTAACCACCGTATTCCCGACCGTCTTATTGGGCACGGTGATCAGGAATCCGTCCACGCTCCTAACCCGGGTGGCGCGGATGCCCATGTCTTCGACCACTCCATCCACCTCACCAACTCGGATTCGGTCCCCTATCTTGAACGGACGATCAACAAAAACCGCCACCGCACCAAAAAGGTTTGCCACAGTATCCTGAGCGGCAAGACCCAAGGCCAAACCCGCCACGGAAACTGACGCCAATGCGGCGCGGATATCGATCCCGAGATGACTGCATATCGTGAATGAGCCGACTACAATGCCCGCCGATTTCAACAGTTTTCCAAGAAGTCGAATCAACTGATCGTTGAAGACTCGGTCGCCATCCGGGGGCAATTTTGTCCTCCAAATGATCACGGCAGCATCCACGATTTTGACCATGACCAGAACAAGGGAGATGCCGATGGCCACGTAGTTGATTCGGGAAATCCAGGATTCGATCCAGTCCGGCCAATCGAAAAGCTCCAGGCCTAAATCAATGATGGCGAGGAAGAGGACCCATTTTAGCGGTGCCGCTGTGCGTCTCACCACGGCAGCATCCCATTGTGCCACCTTTCCAGATACCCAATGCCGTGCCTGATAACGCAGAATCCAGTCGAAGATTCGGGCGGCCAGGAAGGCAAGAGCGATATACATCGCCGTTGCCACATATTGCCACAGAGGTCGCCCTGCCAGAGAACCGCGAAGCGAAGGGAGTGAATCAAGCCCGAAGGTCAGGATCGAAGCATTCTGCCGGACGAACTGAGCCTGATTTCCGAGCTCTGCGATCGGAGCGTTAGTTGCCGGGGGGCCGTCTGCCGCCACGATAGACCAAACTAAACCCAAAACGCACGCCGTCATGGCCAGTCGAAAAACGAACTCTGCAACACTTCTGATTCTCATCCCCAGTGCGATGTAGCGGTAGGAATCGGCTTTGGCAAGGAACGGTACGATGTCCTGCCCTCTTGAATTTCCGGTCTGCAGAAACAAAAAAGCGCTCCCGAATGGGAGCGCCTTGCTTCAGGTGACAGACCGAATGATTTAGTAAACGCGGGTCGATTCTTCTTCGTTAACCGGAGATAGCAGTTGGTCTTCGGTTAGGATGACCTTCAAGCGATGGTCACCGATTTGGTCGGCCTTCGCCTTGATCGTGTAAGTATGGCTCTGCTTCGGTCCAAGGGTCGGGATGGTCGGGAACTTAACCGTCTTGGCGGTAACCGTTCCTTCCGAAGAAGTCTCGGGAGTAACTTCCTTTTGGAACTGGGCGACGGTGTTGATGTTGATCAAGTCACTGTTGCCTTGGTTGGTAATACGGATGGTATAGGTCGTTTCCTCACCCACTTGGATTGGATCCGGGTCATCCACCACTTCGAGTAGTACGGCTGAGACGCCCTTCCAGAGCGTGCAGGCTTGCGCAGATTCCTTCAAACCTTGCTTGGACACCACAGTCGCCACATTGCACCACTTGCCGGGTTGGCGAGTAGTCAGCACCACATCGACGGTCTTCTTGTCGCCCGGTTGCAGAGTTCCCAGATTCCAGGAAATGTTGTTGCCGGTAATCTGACCACCCGGAGCGCTAACAATCGAAGTTTGGGAAGGTGCCGTGTCGGTGATGATAACATTATCCAAGGGGATATCACCCGTGTTGGAAGCGGTAATTTTGTAGCCAGCCTTCTTGTTGACGTATTCGGTATCAGGTCCGGTCTTGGCCAGCTTGAGGCCGGGTTTTACCACCGTAGTGCAGGCTTCGCCAGTCACGGAAGGAGTATTGGCTGAGGAAGCCACGGCTACGTTGCAAAATTTGCCGCGTTGAGTCGCCTTGAGGGTAATCGGAACGGTCTTTGAGGCCCCAGGGGCCAAATCTCCAATCGGCAAAGGTACTTCCTTGGGACCACCAAGGCCGGCGGGCACTTTATCCGTGATCACCACACTCTTGGCGAGCGCTGTTCCGACGTTCTTGACCACGATGTTGTAGAGGACGTCAGAGTCCAGTTGGGCCAATTCAGGACCGGTCTTGGCAATCGCTAGAACGGGACGCCCGACGACGGTTTGCGCACAGACTCGGGGATCGGCTTTGATCGTAGCACATGAAACCAACGTGCCTTCTTTCGTCGGCTTGACGGTGATCTTCAGGACCTTCGATTCGCCGGAGTCAAGATTGCCCAGATTCCACACCAGTTGGTTGCCGTTCACCGAAGCCTGCGGCTCCGTCGCCACCAAGGTCGTCCCATCCGGAATGGTGTCCGTGACCACAACATTGGCTGCGCAGCCCACCGCGATGGGCTTTAGTTCATAGGTAAATGGCTCCCCGAGAGTGGCTTCAGCCGGCATCGTCTCGGTCATTTGCACGAGACCGCTGTTGATGACTGAGCAAGGGGCCGCAGGTGCTTTGGCTGCCGGGGCGGGAGCGGCTTGAGCCACTTCAATCGGTGCGTCGGCCGATTTAAAGTACGGAGAGCGGCCCGTATAAAAGTCGCCCACCAAAACCTCGTAGGTTTGGCGGTCACGCGTCCGCAATTCGCGGTCGTCGTCAGCGTTGGTCGCGTTAGCGGATGGGGTCCCGACGGCGAGAACCGCGGCGAACACCAGCGACAAGCGTTTCAAGGTTTCAGGCAAACTCTTCATGCTTATGGTCAGTTAGGATCGATGGAACACTAGTTGTGCAGTTGGACCAACGCGAATCGGAGTTGATGGGCCCCAGCTTACAACCGACTCAGCAGCCAGCCCTTCAATTGATTTCCGGGGTTGGTTTCCGGGAATCTCCAACCCCATAACCATCTCCGCCTCTCCGCGCTCCGCTCGGTAAGTCTCACAGGTTCACGGGGCTGTCAAGAAGACAGGAATAGGAGTTCGTACATTGCTTACATTCTTTTCTCAAACCCTTGACGCCTGTGGATCCAAAAAGTAACCAAACTCGTGCCGCTCGTAGTCCCAACCCGGTTTCGTCCCGCTTCATGGCTGCGAAATGCTCATCTCCAAACCATCTGGCCCGCGTTGACCCGGTCAGTGGAAATCCTTCCGTGGCATCGGGAACGATTGGAGCTTGCCGATGGTGATTTTCTCGACCTGGATTGGCTTCGAACAGGGTCTTCCCAGCTGGTTATTCTGGCTCATGGTCTGGAGGGCGACTCGCGCCGACACTATATGTGCGGCACGGCAGCAGCCTGCAAAGCGGCTAATCTGGACGTCCTTTCCTGGAGTTTCAGGGGCTGTTCAGGTGTTCCAAACCGTTTACCCAGAGCCTACCATAGCGGTGCAACCGAAGACCTTGCGGCTGTTGTTGCCCAAGCGGAAACGTTTGACCAATATGTTCACATGTTTGTGGTCGGGTTCAGTCTGGGTGGAAACTTGATTCTCAAGTTCTTGGGCGAAACAGCAGGGGAGCAGAATCGGATTCGAGGAGGAGTAGCAATATCAGTCCCCTGCGATTTAAGAGCCTCGGCCCACCGAATGGACCGCCCCGACCGTGATTTTTATCGATTGCGGTTCCTTCGGTCCATGCGACGTCGCATGGTTGCCATGCGCGAGAAATTCGGTGAGGTGATTCCGACGGATGCGGAGCATCCGTGCCGGACTTTTCGGCAGTTTGATGACACTTTTACCGCCCCACTCCATGGGTTCCGGAATGCCGAGGACTATTGGGCTCGATGTTCGGCAGTTGGATTCATCGATGGGATTCGGGTGCCGACATTGTTGCTCAACGCTCAAGACGACCCCTTTCTGACTCCGGAATGTTTTCCAACCCAAGTGGCGAAGTCTCATCCCTACCTATATTTGGAGGCTCCAGCCACAGGAGGACATGTTGGTTTCGTCGGTCCGGGCAATCGCCAAGATCGGTACTGGGCGGAACAGCGAACGGTCGATTTTATCAGGCGCTGCGTTCGCATGGTTCCCGGCTAGATGACTCGGATTCGTGATTTGAACGAATTCGTAACCGGCCGGTTACAATTCGACTGGCCAAAATCAGTTTTGCCGTCCAATATCGGACGTGGTGTCTAAACCTGTTCAGGCTGACTCGGCTCCTGGAGAGCCTTCCTTTGAAGTGGCATTGAAAGAGCTGGAGTCCATCGTGGAAGCCATGGAGTCGGGCCAATTGCCTTTGGAGGACCTCTTGGGCAAATATGAAACAGGTAGTCGCTTGGCGCAGTTGTGTCAGCGGCAGTTGGCAGCGGCTGAAGTCCGGATTCAACAACTCGAAAACACCTTGGCGGGCGACCAACTTCGCCCGGTTTCACTACCGGTTTTGGGGGCCGATCCCCGATAGAGGGAACCCGCCCGCCCCCACTCGAATTCTCAAAAATGAGCCGATTCCTCGAAATGGTCGACCATCCGTCGCACGTCAAAAAACTGAACCTAGAACAACTGAGTGAGCTGGCCGCAGAACTGCGCCAGGAGCTCATCACCAAATTAGCGCGGAATGGCGGGCACTTGGGGCCGAATCTGGGCGTGGTGGAGTTGACGGTTGCATTACACCGGTGTTTTTCAACTCCGGAGGACAAACTTGTTTGGGACGTCAGCCATCAATGCTACGTCCATAAACTCCTGACCGGACGAAAAGACCGATTTCATACCATTCGGACCACCGGCGGCCTCAATGGATTTGCCCTCCGGACCGAGAGCGAACACGACGCCTATGGTGCCGGCCACGCTGGTACCGCGCTTTCTGCAGCGTTGGGCATGTGTGCGGCACGTGATCTTCGGGAGTCTTCCGAGCACGTCGTCTGCATTTTTGGCGATGCTGCCCTGACCAACGGGATTTCCTTTGAAGCGCTGAACAACATTTCCTGCACCACCAAACGATTCATCGGCATTCTCAATGACAATGAATGGTCTATTGCCAAGAACGTGGGTGCCGTAGCTACCTACTTGGGAAAACTGACGGCCAACCCCAGGTATAACCGACTTGCTCGCGACTTTGCCACTTGGCTGCGCCGATTGCCCCGGGGCGAACTGGTCGCCATGCTAGGGCATAAAGCGGAGGAAGCGATTAAGGGCGTGATTGGTTCCCTGTCTCTAGAACAGGTAGTGCCTCCTCCTGGGGCCGATGGTCGGGGAGGCCACGGCTCGGCCTTGTTGTTTGAAGAGTTCGGGTTGCGTTATCTCGGCCCCATTGATGGTCATGACCTTCCCCTCCTGATCAGTACCCTTGAGTTTGCAAAAACTTGTACCGATCCCGTTGTCATTCACGTGCTGACTCAAAAGGGGCGTGGGTTTGAAGCCGCCCTGAAGCAGCCGGAGAAATTCCATGGCCTCGGGCCCTATGATGTTCAAACAGGACAAACACCTTCCCCTGCACCTGGCTCAGCCCCCCTATGGCAGGAAGCCTTTGGTCGATCGATGGTGAAGATTTGCAGTCAAAACACCAAGGTCATCGGTATCACGGCGGCGATGCCAACCGGCACAAGTCTGAAGCTCCTCGAACAAGCACTGCCCAAGCAGTACTTTGACGTCGGCATCGCCGAGGAGCACGCAGTGATTTTCGCGGCAGGTATGGCCACCATGGGCTTCCACCCGGTTTGCGCCATTTACAGCACCTTCCTCCAGCGGGCCTATGACTGTATTCATCATGATGTCTGTTTGCAGGACCTGCCGGTCATTTTTTGCATGGACCGCTCCAGCCTGAGTGCCAACGACGGACCCACCCACCACGGATTATTCGACATTTCCTTCCTCCGCTGCATGCCCAACCTCATCGGGATGGCCCCGGCCAATGAGGATGAACTGCAAGATATGATGTTCACCGCAACCCTTCAGCGCCATCCAGTGGCGATTCGCTACCCCCGGGGAACGGCGGAAGGAGTTACCGTCAAAGACCAGCCTGTTCCAATAGAGGTTGGACGTGGAGTGGTCGCTCGAAATTTCACCGGAATCGGAAAGCAAAGAGTGGCCTTGTTTGGGTTGGGTCCCATGCTTTCCCTGGCTCAATCCGCTGCCGAAGTGCTTATCGCTCAAGGGATTGATGTCGCTGTTATCAATCCCCGGTTTTTTAAGCCGCTGGATTTGGGACTGCACCAATTTTACGCCGAATCATCGGATGTTTTAGCAACCTTGGAAGACCACGTGGCGATGGGGGGATACGGTAGCGCTGTCCTGGAGGTTTTGTCCGAAGCCGGGTTATCCACTCCAGTGGTGCGATTGGCGTGGCCCGACCAATTTATCGAGCATGCATCCTCGGTGGATTATCTCCGGAAAAAGCACGGCTTAACCGTTGAAAAGTTGGTTGCCGATATTCGATCCCGCCTCGCCGAGGTCGCAGAGGTTTCGGCAGGCGACACCAAGATAAATCGATTGCTTATTGCCTCCAAGTGACGGGCCAGCAACCAAGCCCGGCGGGTTCACAGAACTGAGTCAATCGTTTATCATTCGAGCGACAACTTCGCGAAACGGATTTCCCGTGCCAATCCTGTGACGGATTGGCACGGTTTTTGTCTTTTGTCGCGATGGATGACCAAGAGACAAGACTTCAATTCATTGAAAACGGGCGTAAAATAGTAAACCAGACAGTCAAATAAATCTGGCTTTTTAGCTGCTTTGATGTCATCACGGTGTTTGCGTTTGTTGCGAACGTCGTACCAAAAAATCCACGATGGGTTTTAACGGTTAGTGATCCTGACAGTTGTTGTTGGTCGTTATTTTTGACCGTTATTGAACAGTTGGCCCTACGTTGCGTCGAATTTTGTTAAGGCTCAGGCTATGAAAGCGAATTTTCCTCTTCCGGTTCTTCCCTCGGCACCGCCTCGTCCGTCGAGCGTGATGCGTTTGGGTCAGCGCCGTTCAAATGGAGCGTCCGGAGCTCTTGCAACCGCAACTTCCAAGCGTACGCGCCGAAGCGTCGAACAATCACGTGTTCGTTCCGGCAGTGATCATGCCAAGGCTGAGGCCAAACTTGGAACGAAGTTTGAGGCAAAATCCGACCTCAAACCCAGCCTTAATTCCAATTTGAATTCCAAAGATAGCCCATTGCACGGCGGACAGCCCGGTTCACCCCTCGGCTCTCATTTTGGTGGTGCTCTCCCGATCCCCGACCATTCTCCCATTTCGGATGAAATGACTGCCGTGGTTCCGGCGGACGCAAATATTGTATTTCTCGCCGAGGCAACTCTCGCCGAGGCAACTCTCGCCGAGGCAACTCTCGCCGAGGCAACTCTCGCCGAGGCAACTCTCGCCGAGCCAACGGTCGAAGCCTTGGCGGCAGTCACAGCCAAAGGATTCGATGTTGCCTTGCCATCCGACATCAAAGTTCCTGATCCCCGCCCGGAGCGTGGACCGTGGGATGAGAATACCTCCCTTCGACTTTACCTCAGGGAGGCCGTAGAAACGCCCCTGCTCACTCCTCAGGAAGAGGTCGGTCTGGCTCATCGGATTCAGGCGGGCGATGAAGCCGCTCGCGAGCACATGATTCGCGCCAATCTCCGTCTGGTGGTCAAAATTGCCCGAGAATACGAAGACTACGGATTGCCGCTCCTGGACTTGATCAATGAAGGTAACATGGGCCTGATGCGGGCCGTTGAACGGTTCGATCCCACCAAAGGAGCAAAATTATCGACCTATGCCGCTTGGTGGATCAAGCAATCGATCAAACGCGCCCTCTCCAACCAGGCGAAATCGATCCGGTTGCCGATTCACTTGGTCCAGCAGATTGCTCAATTGCGTCGGGCTGAAACTCAATTTGAAGCCCGAAACGGTCGTCCTCCCCGCGATTCCGAGATTGCCGTCATTCTTGGCGTGGCAGAGGATGATATCCAACACTGGCGGGAAAGCGCCATGGTGGGTACCACCTCGCTCGACGCCCCGCTGGGCAATGATTCCGACTCCAATCGGGTGGCCGACGTCGTTGCCGACGACAACGCGCTCATGCCGTGGAATTCCGTCAGTGAGGAAACCAACGCCGAGTTGATCCGCGAACTGGTCCAGACTTTGAATCCGCGGGAGCAAAAAATCCTGCGCGAGCGGTTCGCCCTCGACGGTGGTGAGCCGCGAACTCTGGAAGAGATTGGCACGGATTTTGGGCTGACCCGCGAACGAATCCGTCAATTGGAAGCCGCCGCCCTTCGCAAGCTTCGGGAGCGGATGCAAACTCGCGAAAAGATGGCTGCATAATCTCAGGAATAGAGGGTATTTCCTTCATCCGGGGTTGAAGAAGTCGCACTTTTTCAACCCCGTTTTCGTTCGATACCCTATGGGTGTGCGGGTCTTTCGTCCGATTGGATCGCGCCCGTCCCGGCCACCAACCGTTTGCGGGGACGCAAAGCCTGGGGCAATTCGGGAAACATCACCCAACATTTCTCTTCCTGGCAACCGGCTCGAATTGACTTTCCTCCAGCTTACCGCCCTTCTTTTGAGGTGAAGATAACCCGGATATTGGCCTATCGCGTCGAACTGCCGCTCCACGAGACTACCTACAAATGGAGCGGTGGCAAATCGGTCACCGTTTTTGACAGCACCATCGTGCGTGTTGAAACAGATACCGGCCTTTCTGGTCACGGTGAGGTTTGTCCTCTAGGCCCATTCTATCTTCCCGCTTATGCCGAGGGCGTTCGTGCCGGTATCCGCGAATTGGGCCCTCACCTGTTGGGTATCGATCCCCGTCAATTGTCATTTCTCAATACGCGGATGGACGCCGCACTCAAGGGCCATCCGTATGTCAAGAGCGGCATCGATATCGCTTGTTGGGATATTCTCGGTCAATCCGCCGGGATGCCCGTCTGTGAACTCCTGGGAGGACGCTATTCTAACGACGTCCCCCTATACCGGGCCATTTCCCAGGAGCCACCGGAACAAATGGCGAACAAGGTCGCCGGGTACCGTGCCGAGGGTTATCGCCGGTTCCAACTAAAAGTCGGTGGCGATCCAGACGTCGATATCGAGCGCATCCGCCAAGTTTCAGCTCGACTCCAATCGGGCGATCGCCTTATCGCGGATGCCAATACCGGTTGGGTGCAGCACGAAGCGGTTCGCATCGCCAAAGCGGTGCGCGATATCGATGTCTATATCGAACAGCCGTGCGCCACGTACCGGGAATGCCTCGCCGTGCGTCGCCAATGCCCCCATCCATTTGTCTTGGATGAGAACATCGATGACCTTGGCATGCTCCTGCGCGGCCAAGCCGATTTGGCCATGGACGTCGTCAATCTAAAGATCAGCAAGCTGGGCGGTTTAACCAAGATTCGCCAGGCACGGGACCTTTGCGTCAGCCTCGGAATCGCCATGACACTCGAAGACAGTTGGGGCGGAGACATTGCTACCGCCACGATCGCTCACCTGGCACAGAGCACTCCTCCCGAGCTACTGTTTACCACCACCGACTTCAATAGCTATGTCACCGTCAGCACCGCCGACGGTGCCCCAAAGCGCGTCCATGGGCGAATGGCGGCTTCGCAGGAGGCAGGGCTGGGTATTCGTCCGTACATGGATGTCTTGGGAGCACCGTTGGTTGTCGTGGGCTGATGCCAATTCCGCCTATCTCTTACTGCCCACCGTTATGAAGCGCCGCTGGAGTCTATGGTCGACAATTACGGTAGCTGCGCTTGTCGTCCTCCAGGCAACTGCCCAAACAAATCGACCTAGCCCCATCCTGGTCTTCCTCCTCGTCGGTCAATCCAACATGGAAGGCCAGTCGGTGGTGGACCTCGACGGCCCGGATTACAACGACGGCAAGGGAACGCTTGCCAAGCTTCTGCTCAACCCGACCAGCCAGACCCGCTTTCCTGCGCTCAAGAATCCCAGCGGCAGTTGGAAAGTCTGGGAAAACGTTCATGTCTGGTATCGGAGCGAAGTCGGCGAAGTCCATTCTGGACCGTTGACATTCGGGTTCACTCCCTACGGAGACTCTCATCACTTCGGTCCCGAGTTTGGCTTTGGTAGGATTCTCGGGTCTCAACTGACAAACAAAATTCTGCTAATAAAAACGGCCTGGGGCGGCAAAAGTCTCTACGCCGATTTTCGCCCGCCCAGCTCAGGTGGAACCATTGGACCCTACTATCGCCGCATGCTGACGGATATTCACACAGCCCTGACATCGTTGGGCCTCGACCCTTCGCAAACAAACCATCCGTCCATGGAATGGGGCGGACTCGTCTGGTACCAAGGTTGGAACGATGGAATCGATCCCAAGAATGCCATCCCTGCCTACGAAACAAATCTGGTTCACTTTATTGACGATGTTCGCCGAGACCTGGGAGCCCCCCACTTGCCGGTGGTCATCGGGGAATTGACCGGAGCGTGGGTCGACGCTCCTTCCGAATGGACTCGGCTTCGCCATGCTCAAGCGGCGTCTGCCGATCATCCGGAATACGCCGGAAATGTAGTTTTCGTTTCTACGCGGGAATTTGTCCGGCGTCCCGAAGATTCACCCAACCCTGGACACGGCCATCATGAATTTGGCAACGCCGAGACGGGGCTCCTGGTCGGCGAGGCAATGGGGAAGGGGATGCTCGAATTGCTTCCTATACCTGGACCCGAAGGCTATCAGAGCCGATCCATTTTGGGATGGACCGTCCACGTTCAGGACCGCCTCTGGCGAACCCAAAAAGCCTCGACCGATTTGGCGCTGAGCCTGCTCGAACGTCAGTTGGCTGAAATTGTCCAAATTGTCCCCCCACCAGCCGTCGAACGACTCCGCTCCGCCCATCTCTGGTTTTCTGCTTCCTATCCCGGGGTTCCGCCGCGCGCGGAGTATCACCCCGGCGCGGACTGGTTACGCGAGCAGGGACGAAATCCAGCCATGGTCCATGGAGTTGAGTTTACCGATATTTCCGACTTTGCCCCGGAAATGAATCGCATGCCCAACTTTGTCCTCCATGAGCTGGCCCATGCCTATCACGACCAAGTACTTGGATTCGAATCGCCCGCTATCCAGGCAGCCTACGATCACGCAAAAGCATCGGGAAAATACCGGCATGTCGAGCGCTGGAATGGCAATGGCCGTCCCAACACCACCGAAGAAGCCTATGCCATGACCAATGCGCAGGAGTATTTCGCTGAATCCACAGAAGCCTACTTTTCGCGCAACGATTTCTTCCCCTTCACCCGCGACGAACTCCATCGCCACGATCCCGAAATGTACGAACTCCTCCAGCGTGTCTGGGGGGTAGCCCATTAAGGTTAATTTCTGATGTGGCTTCCGCAGTCCTTGAGGTTGCGCAAGACCTCAACCCGCGACTGGACTTGGGAAGGATTCAAAATAATTTCATAACCGGATCGATCCGAGGAACGAATTTGCAAACCTCATCGCAACAAAAAACTAAGGTATAGTTAACCTATAATAAGCTAGCCCAACCATCGGCTCATTCACCGTTACCGCCCAATTGGTTCCCGCCTTGATCGGCGTGTTCGTTACCAACATCCACGGTCCAGTGCCCGTGATATTCTTCCGCTCTTGCAACGCCACTTGGCTCGCCCCCATCGGCCATTCCAAGGTCAACCGAAACGAACTCGCCGATCGCCGGATGGCTAAATGCGGGGGTGGCGCAGGCCGGTCCACCTGATCGATCTCCTTCCAAAGGGTTGACGGATCAGCTTGAATCAAGCCCCAACCGCCGTAATCGAATGCCGGGCAGTTGATTCCAAGTATTCAGCGCGGCCGAATAGGAAGTCTCGTCAGAAGCTGCGACAAGGAGAATCCGAGCCCGAGGGATTGTGATTGTAACACATCCACCCGAGCGGAGAATTTGAAAACAATTGGACATGGTTCACGCCTCTGGCCTTGGCGGCTTGGAGCGCTGCGCGTTGACGTGGATCATTGGCCCAAATCTTTGGGAGTATCCGAATTCAGGAGGCTTCAGGAGGATTAATGAAGAACCATCAAAGTAGTACCATTAAACCGCATTGAAGCTTGAGGAAACCAAAACCGACGAAAAACCTCTAAGCGGGGCAACAAAAATGTGTTGGAGCGAGTGAAGGGATTCGAACCCTCGACAATCACCTTGGCAAGGTGACGCTCTACCAGGCTGAGCTACACTCGCAACGCCAACATCTGGCGTGATAGTGTGTGACGTGCTGGCGGTTGGCAAGGGAATATTTGGTTTTGGCATTACCTCGTGGTAGGACCGCCCCAACACGGCAAAATGTGAAAGCCCACGATACGATCCTGGAAAACCGGCCCCAAGAACCTTATGACCAGAAAGTCTGCGCTAGGACGAGTGTGGCCCGTTCCTCCGTCCTAATGATGAAATCCAGCCGTCTGCAACAACCACGACGACGATTGCGCCGGGGTCAGATTAAAGGCCGCCGCGTGCCCGGCCATGAGCCCCGAAAGAATCGCCGTCGCGCCTGATGTTCCGGTGGCCTGCCACACGAGCCCGTTGTAATCGGCGTAGGTCATGGATGGGCCCGCCAAGACCGCCTGCGGGCCGGTATTCGCGTAACTGGCCGGTTGCCCCTGCGGCGTGACCGCTGTCACGCCCAGAGCACCTCCGGCAGCCGGATAGATGGGATCGGTGCCACCATCATTTCCAGCGGCCGCCAAAACAATACCCCCCTGCGCCTTCACACTGGCAATCACGCTATCGAGAGCCGGACTATCCTGCTTTCCCCCCAAACTCAAGCTGAAGTAGGTGGCCCCGTGGGCGGCGGCATCGTAAATGCCCAAAGCCACGCTCCATGTCGAGGCCATCGAATCCTTGCCGTAAATATCTTCCGACAACACCCGGACCGTCGATCCCTGGTTGGACTGATCGGCCATGGCCACCCCTTGAAGAATGTTTTCGGCCATCACCGTCCCGTGAGTCGGTGTCGAATCCGTCGTGGGTGCCCCCTCCGCAATGGATCTGCGGTCCAGAATGAATGACTCGTACTTGTCGGGAAGGGTCTGTACCCGGGTGTCAATCACGCCCACGACAATCATATCCTTCGCCCCTACCACCTTGGGTTTCAAAGTGAAGTCAGCCTTGGTATTGGCCAAAGGCGTCCCGGTGTCGTTGGGCGGAGGCAGCAGTTGGTTATGCTCCACACCAGCGATATCGTCGCGTGCTTTTAGAGCGGCCAAGGCGGCCTCAGCGGCTTCGGCGGTGGGAAATCGCAATCGATAGGCACCCAATTCCTCCAGACGCCCAACGACCTTTGCCCCCAATTTCTTAGCCAATTCGTCAATTTGGAGCTTTGAGCCCGGTTTGATGCGGACGATCAATTCGTTGGGAATCGGGCCTGGCTCCAGAGTGTACTCATCGTCCCCTGGATTCACCAGTGTATCGGCGGCGTCGGCACTGGATTGATACACCAGTAATCGGCTCGGTTTGTTCCGTTCCGGAATCAAGACAAAACTGAACTCACCCAATAGGGCTCGGAGAGCATCTCGCGGCGGTAAATCTGAAAACTCCGTCAGTACCGTTCGGTCCTTTCCCGATTCAATCCGTATTTCCCACTCGGTTTGCCGCGCCAGTCGGGTCAACACTTTGCTCAGCGGAACTCCGGGAATCCGGGCATCCACCCGATTGGAAGCGGTGTTCCAATGCAAACTATAGGCAGCATTCGTGCCACCCAATCCCTGGATGGCGATCATGATTCCCAACAAAAACCGTGCCAATTGAAAGGACCTCACCGGATAATTGTAGCGGAACCCAGGGAAAAAGCGAGAGGAGCGTGGGAACGACCTTGCTCCCCTCAGCGGTGTGAGGTTACTCCTCCTCTTCTTCCTCTTCCTCTTCTTCGATCTCTGGATTCAAGAGGGCTTCGGCAATCTCGGCGAAAACCTTGCGGTTCGCTGTCGGTGCCCAAGCGATCGCCTCGCGGACGGTGCTCAAGCTCAATTCGCTGGCGCTGTCTTCGCCGGAATCTTCTCCAATCAGAATGGCGTTGCCGCAATAGAAATGAACGACATCATCGTCGGGGTCCTTGATAAACCAGAAAGCGGCATCTTTTTCACCCGCATTTTCCAGCCAATCATTGTCCAGAACGAGTTCGTCGCCGGCGAAGGCGTGACCAAAGGTGAGGAACTCACAGTCCAGTAGCTTGAGCAACTGGTCTCGGTCCTCGTATTCGGTCTCGCTGACAGTTCGAGTTGAAGGGTTGATCAAGATGGCCCGCATGGTTTTTCGCTTTTTCACGGTTAAAGAAAAGGTTGTGCCGAAGGCCGTCGTCGAGTCACCCACTTCCATTGTTGGCGCCATTTTGGGCAACCTCTTCTGGTTCAGGCGATACATCTCAAGGCGCAGACTTCAGCGGTTGGTGATTCCGATTCGGGACGACGTTCCCCGGGCAATCGAATCTCCGCAAGTCGTAATGCGCCTACTAGCTGCGGCCATAGCTGTGGACTCCTCACAGACCACTGCGGGTATGCTCGTCGATCGTCACCTCGCGGGAGCCGAAAATCCCTTGCGGTAAACTGTCGGCCATTTTGAAAAGACGCCCTAGAACAAGTGACCATCCAGAATCATCGACTGGCCCATCCAGACTTTTCCCTGTGCCGAAACGCTGTTAAGTTCACGTGGTGCAGGCGGCATCCGAACTTTCTCAGCGGGTTGAACGTGCGGTTTCCTCCGCCCGTGTGGTCGATATCCACACCCACCTCTACGACCCCAGCTTTGGCTCTCTCCTGCGGTGGGGTATCGATGAGTTGCTGGTTTATCACTATCTCGTCAGCGAATCATTCCGTGCCGGCCCCTGGGATTACGACCGTTTTTGGTCGGCCACCACACCCGAACAAGCCGAATGGATTTGGCAGCGTCTTTTTTGCGACCACTCCCCGCTCAGCGAGGCGGCACGCGGAGTCATCTCCACCCTCAACGCTTTGGGATTGGAACCCCGGTCACGCGATCTTGCCGCCCTTCGCCAGTGGTTTTCTCGACAGTCCCCGGGGGCATACCTGGAACGGGTCTTGGAAATCGCCGGTATCGAGTCTGTATGCATGACCAATTCGCCCTTTGATTCCGAGGAAGTCGGTTATTGGAACCAATCGCCAGTGCGCGATCCCCGATTCGTCGCAGCCTTGCGTATCGACCCTCTCTTGCTCGATTGGTCCAATGCCCGGCGAACCTTGGCAGAGCAGGGGTTCCAGCCCGGAAGCGGACGCGATAAAACCACGGTGTTGGCCATCCGCCGCTTCCTTGAGCATTGGTCCAAGCGAATCGACTCTCGCTATTGCATGGTTTCAACGCCGCCGGAGTTTTCGTATCCCTCCGATTCCGACGCCGCTTGGATTTTGGAGCATGCGGTCCTTCCCCATTGTCGGGAAAATGGCCAGGCGTTTGCCTTGATGATGGGGGTCCGGCGCGCCATCAATCCCCGCTTGCGCATGGCCGGCGATGGCATCGGTCCGGGCGATCTGCGGTCCCTCGCTGCTCTTTGCGCTGCCCATCCAGAAAACCGTTTCTTGGTGACCTGTCTCAGCCGGGAATGCCAGCAGGAGTTGGTTGTTCTGGCTCGAAAATTCCCCAATCTGCATCCGTTCGGCTGCTGGTGGTTTAACAACACTCCGCAGTTGATCGCCGAGACCACGACTCTTCGCCTCGATTTGCTCGGGACCTCGTTTACGTTCCAACACAGTGATTCGCGGGTATTGGACCAGTTGATTTACAAATGGCACCATTCCCGGAGGGTGCTCCGTGATTGTTTGGTCGGCGCTTATTCTCGCTTGGAAGATTCGGGCTGGCGGGTTACCGACGCCGAGATTGGACGCGATGTTCGCCTCTTGTTGGGTGGCTCATTCCAAGAATTTCTTGCCGGTGCCGAGCACCCAGGATTGCCAAAGAAATTGGCGGGCATCGGCGCAGCATGACTTTGCCCGAGCAAAAAAGTGCACTGCGTCGCGAAGTGATTGCCCGAGTCAATGCCTTGACCGAGGAAACGAGGCAGCGGTCCGGCCCGGCAATAGCCCGACATCTTCTGGAATGCCCCGAATGGGAGAGCGTCCGGACCGTGGGCCTTTTCTGGTCTCATGGTTGGGAATTGGACTTAAGACCGGTGTGGCGATTTGTTGGCGAACAGGGTCTGCGGATGGCGGCACCCGCTTATCGCCCCTTGACCGGCGAGTATGTCTGGAAACTGGTCGAAGATTTCAAAACGGAAATGATTCCCGGCCATTTTGGCGTGCTTGAACCGATGGCCCGCTGTCGTGAGGTCGCTGCTGATGCCTTGGATTGGGTGCTGGTTCCGGGAGTTGCCTTTGATGCCGAAGGTGGCCGATTGGGCCGTGGTAAGGGGCATTATGACCGTTGGTTGCTGGCCTCTTCTCGGGGCATCCGGTGCGGAATCGGCTTTGAAGAACAAATTGTGACAAAAGTTCCTCTGGAGCCGCATGATATCCGCTTGCATTATGTGGTGACTCCGGCCCAAGTCCGGCATTGTCGGTCAGTATTGAACTCTTTTCATGCAAATTGATTCCCTCCAAGTTGCCATCGGCATGGCTCTCGGTGCCGCCGGATATGGTGGCGTGGCCTTTTGGGTCTATCGGCTCCGTGAGCGAGCTCTCAGGGCCGAGCTCGCCGCCGCTGAACACCAGGCTCAGGTTCGATTGCGTCAACAATTGGAAACGGAACAGCTCGCCGCGAAATCTGCCCTTCGCGATCAATTAAATGCCGAGCGTGCCGATATGGACCGGTCCATGGCGGGACGGCGCGAAGCCGTCGAAACGGAAGAACGACGGGTGGCGGAACGCGAATTGGTTGTGATGCGCCAATTGGACCGACTCGGAGGCCAGGAATCAGAGATTCGGGCACGCGGCGAGGCGATCGAAGTGGTTCGATTGACGCTTGAAAGCGAACGAGCCGAAGTTCGTCGGCAGGCGTCGGAGTCCATGGCTCGGCTGGAGCGGATCGCCCAACTGGATAGCGCCTCCGCCCGAACCATGCTATTGCGAGAGGTTGAGCGGGAGTCCGCCAAGGATGCCGCCGACTTGAGCCGTCATATCATCGATAACGCTCGGGCTCATGCCGAAGCCGAAGCCCGGCGAATCGTCGCCATTGCTCTTCAGCGCTACGCTGCCACCCATACCTTTGAAACCACGACCGCGACCGTGGCGTTGACCACGGAAGACATGAAGGGGCGGATTATTGGGCGCGAAGGTCGTAATATTCGGGCTTTCGAAGCCGCTACCGGGATCACCGTTTTGGTGGATGACACCCCCAATGCCGTGGTTTTGTCTGGGTTTGACCCGGTGCGCCGGGAGGTCGCCCGACAAGCGATGGAGCGTCTGATTCTCGACGGACGAATTCACCCCGTCCGCATTGAAGAGGTCGTGGCAGCGGTCAATTCGGAAATGGATGGATTCATTCTGCGGGCCGGTACCGAAGCGGTATATCGCGCCGGTTTGCCGCCCATGGCCACGGAAGTTGCTCGCACCTTGGGCAAGCTCCGGTTCCGCCATAGCTATTCTCAAAATGTGCTGGAGCACTCGCTTGAAGTTGCCCATCTGTGCGGACTGATGGCCGCTGAACTGGGAGAAGATATCTCGGCGGCAAAACGTTCTGGCTTGTTACACGATATCGGTAAAGCCATGGGACATGAAGTGGAAGGCCCTCATGCTTTGGTGGGTGCCGAGTTTCTGAAACGGGAAGGGGAAACCCCCGATATCATCAATGCCGTTGCCTCGCATCACGATGAAGTTCCACATGAAAATCTGCTGGGAGTTTTGGTTTCGGCAGCGGACGCCATCAGTGCCAGTCGCCCGGGTGCCCGTAGCGAGAGCATGACCACCTACATCAAACGGCTGGAAAACTTGGAACAGATCGCCCTCTCGTTTACCGGGGTTGAAAAAGCATTCGCTGTGCAGGCCGGACGAGAACTGCGCGTGGTTGTTCGTCCAGAAGACATCGACGACGGTGCCGCGCATCAATTGGCGCGGTTGATGGCGCGGAAAATTGAAGAGGACCTCGTTTATCCTGGCCAGATTCGCATCACCGTGGTCCGCGAGAAACGGTGTGTCGAGTACGCCAAGTAGAAATGGGCCCTAGTGTCGTGCTGTTAAGCGATGGTGGTGCACCCGCCACTCGCTCGGTAGCAACACCCATTTCGGAAAGATGACGGTCAATACCCGCAGTCTCCCCCTCAAAGGAAATGAGGTTTAATCACTTCCTTGTTGACCCTCTGGGGATGGATTGGAGAGATAATGGCGAACTGCGTTAATTGGATTCGCCCCCTATGCCGAGAACTGTCCGTAAGTCAGCGCCGACCACCCGCCCGAGTGCCGCCGCCACCAAGTATGATGCCCACCATCGCGTCCTAAATACCACCTATGGTTCGCTAGCCGAACTGCGGCGCGAACTGGCCGACTCCAAGGAAAAGGTCGCCGAGCGCGAAAACGTCCTAAAATTGCTCGCGGACTGTGCCGATCCCCAGCGGGCCTACCTGCTGTTCGACGACTATCTGGAAAAGCTGGCCCTGCGCCGCAATGATTTCGGACAAACCGATTGGTGGACCCGCATTCAAAATACCCTTTCCAAAGCCCGGTTGGAGGAGGTCGCCATGCTGTTTCTGCGGGCAAATCGCTCGCTTCCAACCGAGCTGATCAGCTTTGCCAACTTTGACCGGTTTCATGAAGTGGAGCAGTCAGAAAAGGAACTCCAGTTTGTTCGCGAGTTGGAGAATTGGTTGTTGCCGGCAACCCATACCCATTTGGATGCTCCCAAGGCTGCCCTTCGTATCCTTTGTGAGCCGATTCGAGCAACGCCTGATTTGAATCAATGGCGATTGGCGGTTCGATTTATTTTGTTTCGTTCCAGAACAGGGGAAAAGGAACGGTTCCTCGTCGATCTCTGCGATTTGCGAACCCGCGCCGCCCATGAGGCCGAACTGTTTCCGGCGGAGGATTGGGCGGTCATTGATTGGCTGCATGCAAATTGGGCGGAGAAAGCCGTCGAAAATGAAGCGTTGCTCCTCGAAGGCGCCGATCTGTTGACTTGGCTCGCCATGTGGGCACACGGGAATCGCCTCGAACTGACCGGAGCTGCCGCCAATCTTCAATTTCATGGCCAATTGGCCGAGTTGAAACCGCACTTGGAAACTCAGGAAGGAGACCTCAGCTTTACCCACTTGCTTGGCCTGCCCGACGGACAGGTGCGGAGCTTGGCGGATTGCCGATTCATGGTCGGACAGCCCGTCCTTGTGCTGGTTGATCATGAGGTCTACATCCTCCGGAATGCCCCGCCAGCCAGCCTCCTGGGACCCTGGGCTCAGCGTCCCGTGCTGCCCGTCAAGAAGTTGTCGCACCGGCTTCTGACTGAACTGCGTCGATCGCAAACTACTCGCCCAAAATCGACCGATTCATCCGCGCCGGGCACTTCCGAGTCCAAAGCCAATGGCAAATCGCATTCGATCGAAGCAGATTGGAGCCAGTTGTGTATTACCCACACCGCCAAACCGCAGTTTGTTTTTGAACTGGCGGACGAAGTGGTTCGACTACGCCTGCTGGCCACCAGTGATCGGGACGCAACCGAATGGCAGTGGAATGGACACGACTGGTCGCGTACCAAGGAGATTGCCGCTGTCGCCGACCGTCCCGAAGTACTCGACGATTCCCGAATCCAAGCAGCCATTCATTGGCTGCAACAACTGGACTGGTTCACCCCGGAAGCCGGGCTTTGGGTCGGGGACGCCAACGAGCATTTCCTAAGCGCCTTGGCGACCGCCTGGGGAGACCGCCCGAAGGAGGCCGAATTTCTCGGCAACCCCCCTTTTCAGCGCCTCTTCCTCAATCGGCGACTGGTCAAACCCAAACTGGTCCTCAAGGGCAGCGGAATCGATTGGCTCAGTGTCAGCGCTGAATGGGAAGCCGAGGGATTGCGCTTGTCCAATGGCGATATTCAGCGCCTCGCCGCCGCTTCCACGCGGTTTGTCAAGCTGCCCGATGGCGGTTGGGTCGAGGTGGACATGGATGCCAACAAGAAAGCCCATGAAATTGCTGCTACGCTGGGATTGGATGGTCTGAGTGCCGATGCTCAAAAAACATCGCTTATCCACGCGACACACTTGGACGAGGCTGCGTTGGAAGCCTTGGGTACTGAAAAAGCCGTCAATGCCCTCAAAGATCGGTTGAAGGAGTTCAAAGGTGTTCCTGATACGGTCCTGCCGGAGCGGATCAACGCCGAGTTGCGTCCCTACCAAAAGGAGGGCTTTGACTTCCTGTGCCACCTCAGTCGGCTTCGCTTGGGGGCGATTTTGGCAGATGACATGGGACTGGGCAAAACGCTTCAAACGCTGGCTTGGTTGACTTGGCTCCATGAGACTCATGCCAAAGACCCGAAACCAGCCTTGGTTCTCTGTCCGGCGTCGGTTCTGTATAACTGGCGTCGGGAGGCCGAGAAGTTTACCCCGCATCTTAAGGTGCTGGTCCTCCAGTCAGGCCAAGCCCGACATAATCTCCGCAAACAAATACCCGAGAACGACTTGGTCGTGACCAATTACGCCATCTTGCGCCGCGATTTGGAGGAATTGTCCAAGTTCGAATTCCGATGCCTGGTTCTCGACGAGGCTCAATTCATCAAGAATCCCAACGCTCAAGTCACCATTGCAGTAAAGGAGATACAGGCGGATCATCGCTTGGCGCTCACCGGTACTCCCCTGGAAAATCGCCTGCTCGACCTTTGGAGCATTGTGGATTTCATCCAACCCGCCTACCTCGGTAGCCAAGCCTCATTCCACGAAATCTATGAGCCCAAAGGAGATGGGGCTCCGTGGGAATTTAGTACGGCCCGCCGTCGACTCAGCGCCCGCCTGCGCCCACTCATGCTGCGCCGACTCAAAAAACAGGTCGCCAAAGACTTGCCGGACCGAATCGAGGAAAGACGCGACTGCGACCTGCACGAAGAACAGCGAAAATTGTATCTGGCCGAACTACGCAGAAGCCGCGAGCAAGTCATGAAGGCCCTTCAGGAAAAGGGAGTCGCCAAATCCAAAATGCACGTCCTGGCAGCTCTGACCCGACTGCGGCAAATTTGCTGCCACCCAAAATTGGTCGGCAACGAAAGCCCAAGCGGCAAGACCGAGACCTTATTCGAATTGCTGGAACCGATTTTGGCGAGTGGAAATAAAGTTCTGCTCTTCTCCCAATTCGTCGAAATGTTGCGAATCTTGGAAGCGGCCTGCAAAGAAAGAGGCATTAAGACCTTCATGCTCACCGGGGAAACCAAGGCACGGCAGGAAGTCGTCAATGCCTTCCAGGCCGAGTCCGACGCCACCGTCTTCTTGCTCTCCTTGCGAGCCGCAGGCACCGGCCTCAATCTTACCACTGCCAGTTACGTGGTGCTCTACGATCCGTGGTGGAATCCGGCGGTCGAAGCGCAGGCCATCGATCGTTCCCATCGTATCGGTCAGACCAGGACGGTAAACGCCTACCGCTTGATCGCCCCGGGAACCGTTGAGGAGAAAATCTGGGAGCTGCAGCAACGCAAGTCCCAGACTATACTGGATGTGCTCGGCGAAGAAGGCTTCGCCAGTAACCTGACTAAAGATGACTTGGAATACCTCTTTAGCGAGGACTAGATTCCCATCCGTTTCAATTTGACTCGGATGACTTGCGGGTGGTTGTTCTTCTTTAGGTGCGAACACCCTACGAGGATAGCTTTGTCAGTTGGTCCGTTCCGCCGCGGCTGATGGACCAGCTATGGTCGGGCGCTTGGTGGTTTCTTGGAACCACCTTTTTTCGCCAGAATATGATCGTTTGGCGCGGAAAGCCCGCAGAGTTGCTTCACCTGCGCATCGCTCTCCCCCGTTTCTATCCAAGTAAGAGTCAGCGGCGCGTGATTCGCAGGAATCACGACCTTCAACTCACCATCCGGGCTCCCGTCATCGACGATGAGCGTCGGTTGATTTTCAACCGCCATAAGTGCCGGTTCGTGGAGGGAATTCCCGAATCTCTTGACGATTTCTTGGGTCCTTCGCCCGGCGTTCATCCGGTCCAGGGGCTGGAGTTTGACCTTCGAGATGGGGATCGTCTCGTCGCCGTGAGTTATGTCGCTCAAGGTGAAACGGCGTTGGCCAGCCTCTACGGCTTTTTTGATCCCGATGAAGCGGACCGCAGCTTGGGGATTTTCACCATGCTGCTCGAGATCGCTCATGCTCGAAGCTGCGGTCTGCGCTACTACTATCCCGGGTATTCTCTCGAGTCGCCTTCCTGCATGGACTACAAGAAGCATTTTTTCGGTTTGGAATCGTACGAGTGGGACAGCGGCTGGCGTCCTTTTATTCGTCAGCCGGTTGTCAATATCCGTGACGCCGCAGGTCGCGCTGCCCTCATTCAAACGAGCCAAAGGCCCGATTTTATTTCAGCCTAGGCCTTACCGAGACACGATAACTCTTCTTCAGTCACCAAGAGTTTAGTTTCATCGCAGGTGGGCTTGAACCAGTCCCGCATCGACCCTACTGTCTGCCAATGTCGTTAACCGAAGCGCAAAAGGACGTGGTTCGTCAGTGGTTGGTTCAGGGTCTCAAGCTTTCCGATGTCCAACGGCGTCTTGAAACCGATTTTGGCCTTCGCGTCACCTACATGGAGGTCCGATTCCTCGTCGATGATTTGAAGGTGGCTCTCAAAGACCCGGAGCCTCCCAAGAAAGTGGAACCACCTGCGCCTAACCCGGCACCAAGCGTAGCCTCGGGGGTGATTGACCCATCTGCCGCTCCAGCCAATGAGACAACCGTGGTCAATGTGAAAGTGACTGTTGATCGGGTAACTCGCCCAGGAGCCTTGGTTAGCGGGCGCGTCACCTTTAGCGACGGTCAAGGGGGAACTTGGTTTGTAGATCAAATGGGCCGTCCCGGCTTGTCTGCCGACAAAAAGGGTTACAAACCCAATACTGCCGACATGCAGGAGTTCCAGATCGCCTTGGAACGGGAATTGGTCAAACTCGGCTTCTGATTCGCGATACGTCGCCCGCCAAACAGATGGATGCCGCTTTTTCAAAAAAATGGGTTGTCAGTCCGCCCGATTTTTGACCATTCTTTTCTACCCCTTTTTTCATCGTCGGGATTTAGATCGTCGATGTCACATCGTTCGCGCTGATTCAAAAAGAATGATTTAGGCTGACTGTTTCAGTCGGAATCGTTTTTTCGGACCAGCCGAACAATTCCACTTTTGACCACCGTGTGGTGGTCACCCGGTGGCGCGCCGTAGGTCTGTGTGTCGGCGGGCCACCGGGCTTTTTTATGCCTCGCAAGGCGCTGAGCCTTGGCAGCCCGCCTACCGACAGAGCATCGGTCCCCAATTTTCCAATTCAACGACGCGGATTTTCTTTGACAATTGGGCCGCTGTTTTTCGCTAATAGAGAACGCAATTCCTCTATCTAGTGCCACGGATGTACCCATGGTCGTCCTTTCGGATTCTTCCGGGTTCTTATCGACTCGGCATGCTCATTTGTATTCTCTTCGCAACTTTTGGGTTCTTACTTCCATTCTTAACAACCACGGACGCCGAATCAAACGGCCAGCCTCATGTTCGGTGGCGTCCCTTGCCAGTGCCTGAATCGGGCAAGACCGGCTTCACTCTCCTACCTCCGTCAGATACGGGAATTGCCTTTACCAACACCCTTGGCGAATGGGCCGCAGAGTCAAACCGGGTCCTTTCCAATGGTTCCGGCGTCTCCGCTGGCGATTTCGATGGAGATGGACTCCCCGACTTGTTCATCTGCGGTCTCGAAGGCCGCAACCTCTTATACCGCAATCTTGGAGGACTGCGATTCCAAGATGTCACCCGGGAATCGGGCATCCAATTGACCAATAATTACTGCCGCGGTGCCACCTTTGCCGACGTGAATGGCGATGGTAAGCTGGATTTGCTCGTGGCTGTCACGGGACTCGGCATTCGCTGCTTCATCAACGACGGCTCTGGCCATTTCTCCGACCAAACCGAAGCTGCAGGGTTAGCCAGCCCCTACGGCACTGAATCGATGGCCCTGGCCGACGTCGACGGCAACGGGACCTTGGACCTTTATGTCGTCAATAATCGCACCGACGACATCCGTGACCGGGGAGAGGTCGACCTCAAGATGAACAAGGGAAAGCTTATCGTTCCCCCTGAGCTCCAAAGTCGCCTCCTGGTAGTGAACAACCACGTGCTCGAATACGGCGACCCTAGCTTCCTCTACCTCAACGACGGGCGCGGCCATTTTTCTCCTGTTTCGTGGACCAACGGGACGTTTACCAGCGATTCTGGACACCCGTTCAACTCGCCCCCATTGGACTGGGGCCTCACGGCGACGTTTCGGGATATGAATGGCGATGGATATCCCGATTTGTATGTTTGCAATGACTATTGGACACCTGATCGAATCTGGATTAACGACGGCAAAGGTCATTTCAGGGCGTTGGATTATAAATCGCTTCGAAATACAAGTGCCAGCTCCATGGGCGTTGATTTCGCCGATCTAAATCAAAGTGGCCACTACGATTTTTTGGTGGTCGACATGCTGGCTCGCGATCCCGCCATGCGGCACCGTCAGATGTTCGCCCAGGAACCGGTCCCGCTCCCGCTCGGGGCCTTCAATAATCGCCCGCAATTCATGCGAAATACCCTTCAGGTCGCGCGGGGCGACGGAACCTATGCCGAAATTGCCAACTTTGCCGGGCTTTCCGCCTCTGATTGGGCTTGGTGTCCATTATTTATCGATGTCGACCTCGATGGGCGTCCCGATGTGCTCATCACGGCTGGCCATTACCGCGACGTTCAGGATTTGGATGCCAATGAGACCATGAAGTCCGCCCCCAACCAACGGGAGCGCCCGGCTGATCCGGTCGCCCGGCGAGAGGCCTTCATTCGACAAAAACTCGCCAATTCCAAGTATTATCCCCGTTTGGAAATGCCCATCTCGGCTTTTCACAACTTGGGGGGGTATCGATTTGAAGAAGTGACCAGGCAATGGGGTACCGACGCCCCGGGGATTCATCACGCCATGGTCGTCGCTGACTTTGATGGAGATGGCGACCTGGACCTGGCGGTGAATAATCTCGGCTCTCCGTTTGCAGTTTATCGAAATGATTCCACTGAAGGGCGCGTGGCCATCAGGCTAAAAGGACTGTTGCCCAATACTCAGGCAATCGGTGCCGAGGTCGCCCTCCTGGGAGGTGCCGTGCCTCGCCAGCATCAAGAAGTTGTTTCCGGCGGACGCTATATGTCGGGGTCCGACCCGGAACTGGTCTTTGCCACTGGAGCCACCAAGCATGACATGACCTTGGAAATTACTTGGCGAACGGGTCGACGTTTGACGGTCCCTGGAATCGAAGCAAATCGGCTTTACGAAATTGAAGAGGATGGCTCTTCGCCCGTACTTCCACGAGCCCCTTCCGTCAAGCCGATCCCCTGGTTCTCCGATGTCAGTGCCAAGCTGGGGCATGTGGCTAGCGAACAATCGTTCGATGATTTTGCCCGGCAGCCGTCGCTACCGCGAAAATTGAGTCAACTGGGACCTTCGGCAGGCTGGCTCGATCTCGACGGGGACGGGTGGCCTGATCTGGTCGTGGGTGCCGCAAAAGGGGCTCGCTTGGGAGCATTCCGGAATGATCAGCATGGCGGTTTCGAGCGGTTGACCAATGCCCCCTTTGATACCGTCCTCGATCGTGATCTCGTCGCCATGGCGGAACTTCCCGGTCCAACCCCGGAGTTTTCCCTGCTGATTGCATCCTCCAATTATGAGGACGGCCAAACGAATGGGGCCAGTCTGCTCCGCATTGCCCCCCACTGCTCAGGTCTCGAGGGGCTGCTGCCGCCTTACGGTTCAAGTATCGGTCCTATAGCCGTGGCTGAACTTCATGCCGATAGCTCATTTGCCGTATTCGTTGGGGGAC
Organism: uncultured Verrucomicrobiota bacterium; assembly: GCA_903835555.1. Taxonomy (GTDB): domain Bacteria; phylum Verrucomicrobiota; class Verrucomicrobiia; order Limisphaerales; family UBA9464; genus CAILNN01. The sequence goes on along the minus strand of CAILNN010000179.1, from coordinate 7,689 downwards.
GCGTGGTGCCGGGACGTTACCCCGAACCGGCTTCTTCCCAGTTGTATTGGACCCGCGGAAATGAACTGACCGCAGACTCAGAAAACTCCCGGGTGTTGGAGAAGGTAGGTCTGGTCAGCGGTGCCGTTTGGACAGACCTGGATGGCGACGGAACACCGGAGCTCATCCTCGCTTGTGAGTGGGGAGCAATTCGCGTGTTCCGGATGGAATCAGGCCATCTAAAGGAGAACACTCACGCCCTTGGATTGGATGTTTGGACCGGATGGTGGAGCGGGATCGCCGCCGGAGATTTTGATGGGGACGGTCGGATGGATTTGGTGGCGGCGAACTGGGGTCTCAATTCCCCCTATCAAGCATGTCCCGAACACCCTGCCCGACTTTACTTCGGGGAATTCTCCGATCGAGGTGGGCTCGATTTGGTCGAATCTGAATTCGACGGTTGGCGAGGGCAATATGAGGCGCGACGACTGCGCCGTGCCATTGTCCAGGCAATTCCAGACATTACCGAACGGTTTCCCACTCATCGTGCGTTTAGCGAAGCTCCCGTTGAAAAGATACTGGGACCGTATCTCGACCGTGCCCAAACAGTCGAAGCCCGCACATTAGCCTCCATGGTCTTCCTCAATCGCGGCGATCACTTCGACCCGGTCGTTCTCCCGACGGAAGCGCAGTGGAGCGCAGCAATGACACCCGTGGTGGCCGATTTTGATGGCGATGGCTTCGAGGATATTTTCCTAAGCCAGAACTTCACTCCCAACCAGCCTGAAGTGCCCAGATTGGATGCCGGACGGGGGTTGCTCCTGCGAGGGGACGGAGCCGGACATTTTCAAACCGTCGACGGCTCTCTCTCTGGCATCCAGGTTTATGGAGACCAGCGCGGAGCCGCTGCTTGCGATTATGATGCCGACGGTCGTGTCGATTTAGTCGTGACCCAAAATGGAGCCGAGACCCGGCTTTTCCACAACGAAACCGCCAAACTAGGACTTCGCGTTAGACTACAAGGGAATTCCAGAAACCCGCACGGAATCGGAGCAGCGATTCGACTGAAATGCGCCGGGAAATGGGGGCCTAGCCGCGAAATTCACGCAGGCTCCGGGATGGGCTCCCAAGACGGCGTCATCCAAGTCCTCGGATACCCGGCGACGCCCGAGGCGGTCCAGGTCCGCTGGCCAGGAGGGCAGAAATCCGAAATCAAGAGCGACGGCGGACCGGAGATTGTCATCCAGCATCCTTGACGTTTCGTGTCGAACGTCATGGCGGTTGTCCGCCAGGTCTTGGACTGCGCCAGCCCTCTGGCGCTTTGGAAAATGCCGGGAATTATGCTGCCAATGCATGATCGGGGCCATGGCTAACCTCAAGTTTGGAACACACATTATCCTACCAACACCGGAAATCGTTTGGACAATGCCTCCTGCCGAAATCTGAAAATGCGTTCCACGTCCGGCCTGACAAACAGGCGATCAGGAATCGTTCCACCCCATACGGCGTAGTCGACCTCATCCCGGCAAACCGTCCCGCCTTCCCGCCGCTCAAACGAATGGGTATGCACCCATCTCCGAAATGGTCCCCACACCTGGTCGTCGCGAAATCGATTCGGTGGATTCCATTCCAAAATACGCGTCCGCCACCAGAGCGGAAGACCTCGAAAGCGAATCCGATAATCGATCAGAGCACCCTCGCGCATTTTAATCGCCCCTTTGGTTTTGACCGTAAATCGAAGCCAGGGAGGCGTCAGCAGACCCAGATTGCGCGCATCTGCGAAGAATGGGAAAATTTCATCCAATGGACGCGGCAACCACTGTTCGGTCGTATAAATCGGCATTCAATTCAGTCATCAACCTCCTGCTTCCAGCCGGGGCGGTTGGTCCTTTCAGCTCACTATAACCCCATCTCTTCCGGTCGGCACACCCAATATCCATCCGTCGATTTCAGCTTGTCGTCTCTTGCCCACGTCCTGTCTCTCGTCCTGAACCCGATCGGCTTGCAGTTGTTGCCGGTGCCCCCTCATTCTGGCTTGGTTCCCGACGTTGGATACGCTCCAATCCTTCCCGTGACATCCTTGTCTCCCGATCTCCTGACCCGACTCCGGGCCATACGACTTTTCCTCTGCGACGTCGATGGGGTCTTGACCGATGGCATGGTAATGATGGGGCCGGGAGGCGAGTGGAAGACGTTCGACATCCGGGATGGCCTTGGCCTTCGCTTGCTTCAAACCCACGGGATCAAGGTTGGCTGGGTTTCCGCCCGTCCTTCCACGGCCACCAGCGACCGTGCCGCCGATCTGAAAGTCGATTATGTCCTTCAATCGTCTACCCCCAAAGTGGCTGTTATCGAAGCCTTGCTCGCCGAAACTGGATTGTCCTGGGAACACGTCAGCTTTATTGGCGACGATGTTTTGGACCTTGGAGCCCTTCGCCGCGCCGGCTTTTCGGCTACGCCCGCCGATGCCCGTCCTGAAGCCAAAGACCGTTCGCACTATGTCTGCCAGTTCCCCGGGGGCCGCGGTGCCGTCCGCGAGGTCGTGGAACTGCTCTTGAAAGCCCAAGGACATTGGGACGCCCTGGTGGAAAAATTTGCTGTGTGAAGGAGGAGCCCCTTGTTTAGTACCGTGCGGAAATTTTACTGGTTGGGTGTGTGTGTGGGCATTCTACCTGCGGATTTGGAAGTATCTGCAACCGATGCCAAAGCGACTGGTCCCAAGTCCAGCGCTACGAAGACCAACCTCGTGAAATCGAATCTCGACAAGGCCACTTCGACGCCTGCGATTGGGCAGGGTGCCGGAGTTAACTATCCGTTCTACAATAAGGACGGGCATCTGGAAGCCAATCTTCGCGGTGCCTCGGTGGAACCCCTCGGCGGCAACCAACTTCATTTTCGACAGTTACACATCGAGACCTTCAATGAAGATGGCACACCCAACCTTGTCGGAGATGCCCCCGATTGTGTCTATTCACTGGCAACCAAGACAGTGACCTCCAGCGGCCCACTGAACGTGGTCCAGAGCAGCGGAGCTTTTCGCGTCAATGGCGAAGGTTTCGTGTGGGAACAAATATCCGGTCGGTTGGTCATTTCCAATCAGGCCCACACCGTTTTCCGTCTCGCCGACTCCGCCTTGAGCCATCCCTAACATATCTTGTGAAAATGCGCCTGCCACGTCTGTTCCTCCCTGTCATCACTCTTTTTTTCGCCGCAATCGTCGCTTCCACGCTGGCGGCATCTGAACCGGAGGTCATTCCGTTGGGCGAAGGTGAAATACGATCCACGGGATTTAGCTTTGAGAAACGCGAAGGCCTCATCCGGCATACGGGCGACGTTCATCTCACCATTCCCGGTTCTTTGAATCTGACCTGCGAGGACCTTCTCGCCCAACGCGACGACACCGGCAAGTTCTCGACCATCATTGCCACCACCAACCTCGTGATCCAGTTTCTGCAAGTCAGCGAATCCAATCCGCCCAAGCCGGGCACGACCAACTCGCCCGCCTCCGGGTCCGATCTCATCCCACTGACTAACAAAGTGACTGAAACCAATTGGGCCTACGGGTTTAGAGCCGTCTTTACGGGAACAAATAACTCCGTGATTTTAACCGGCTCTCCCGAGACCGGTTCGCCTCGGGTTGTGACCAGCAGTGCCGAAATCACCGCCGAGGAATTGATCTACAATCGGACAACAGGGAAGTTTACCGGTACCGGAAAGTCGAGAAGCCGCTTCAAGGTGGGCCAGTTCAATTTGAATCCTAAGAAGGACTTGGGAACCAATTCGCCCTGATTGCCGCCCTGGTTGCCGCCCCGATTCCCGCCTTGGTTCATTCCCGTTCATGTCTACCGCCGCTCCACTCCTCACTGTTCGGTCGGTCGCCAAATCGTATCAGCATCGACGCGTAGTCGATGGCGTGTCGATTGACGTGGGACCTGGTGAAATCGTCGGACTTCTAGGGCCCAACGGTGCCGGGAAAACCACCACTTTCAACATGGTGGTCGGTCTCGTTCGCCCAGATTCCGGTTTGGTTTCCTTGGGCGACCGAGACATTACCACGATGGCCATGCATCGACGAGCTCGTTTGGGCATCGGTTACCTAACCCAAGAGTCCAGTGTCTTTCGCAAACTGACGGTCGAACAAAACATCCTCGCCATCCTCGAAACCTTGGACCTGGGTCGCGCTGACCGTGCCATTCGATTGAGTCTGCTGCTCGATGAACTCGACCTGGCCCGCCTCTCCAAGAGTTATGCCTACCAGCTTAGCGGCGGAGAAAAACGTCGCCTCGAAATTACCCGTGCCTTGGTGACCAGTCCCAAGCTCCTGTTGTTGGACGAACCGTTTGCCGGCATCGACCCCATCGCCGTCTATGAAGTTCAAAAGATCCTGCGAAGATTGCGAGAGCGCGGCCTCGGGATACTGTTTACCGATCACAACGCACGGGAAACATTAAAGCTCGTTGACCGCGCTTACCTCATTAACAAGGGGCAAGTCGTTTATCAAGGGTCGGCTGAACAGATGATTCACGACCCCAAGGCCCGTGAGATTTATCTGGGGCCTGATTTCAACCTGTAAGAGTTCACTCGCCGGCTTCTTGTGTACATGAAAACCCGACCGAATCAGGGACCTGTCACGGTCGACCAGTTCTACAAGGGCCACGCCACCGAACTAAACCTGCACCTCGTCGCGGGTGCCGAAGGTCTAAATCGTCCCATCCGGGAACCTACCGTCAATCGTCCCGGTCTGGCTCTAGCCGGTTTTGAAAAGTATTTTGCCCCCAAACGAGTGCAGGTCATTGGAAATGTTGAGACCGCCTATCTCCATTCCATTACCCCTGAGTTGCGCACGGAACGCGTGTTAAAACTGTTCGGATATCGCATTCCTTGCCTGGTCATTTGTCGCAATCTCAAGCCGGCAAGACTTTGGCTGAAGGCAGCGGAAGATCACGATGTGCCCCTGTTTACATCATCGCTGATTACCATGACCCTCATTAGTCGCGCCACCATTGCCCTGGAAAATCTGTTCGCACCCCGGGGGCAATTGCACGGGTCCATGGTCGATATCCAGGGAGTCGGTGTGGTGATTCAAGGCGAAAGCGGCATCGGCAAGAGCGAGGCCGTCCTCGGATTGCTCGAACGAGGCCATAGCCTCGTGGCCGATGACGTCATACTCATTCGTTTGGAAGATGGTGAGGACGTCATTGGAACCGCGAAAGAGTTGGGCCGCAACCTGATGGAGGTGCGCGGCATTGGTATCATCGATGTGGCTGCCATGTTTGGAGTCGGGGCCATCCGCCGACAGAAACGGATCGATTTGGTTGTCACCTTGAAAAACTGGAATCCTGGGGAAGACATCGATCGACTCGGAATCGAACAAGAGGTGGTGCCTTTACTGGGGCAATCGATACCGCATCTTTCCATCCCCGTTCGACCAGGACGTGACCTGGGAAATCTCGTCGAAGTGGCCGCATTGCAGACCAAGCTCAATTTGTCCGGATACAACGCCGCCCGCGAGTTCACCGCCCGGCTTGCCGCTGAAATGAAGCGGGCCCTGTAAAGGGGGCTCGGTAAAGAATTGCCTCTCGGTTTTCTCCCTCTTCAGTTAGTATCCCCTCTGTCCAGCCGGACAATTGCGTGACCACCAAACTGTTTTCTGAATTAGGACTCTCCGCCGAGGTCCTGAAAGCCATCGATAAACTCGGGTACGAGCAGGCCTCGCCGATTCAAGCCGAAGCCATTCCCCTTCTGCTTCAAGGCCATGATTTGGTGGGCCAATCCCAGACCGGTTCGGGGAAGACCGCCGCCTTTTCCGTTCCTGCCATCGAAAAAGTCCAACCTCAGGTACGGGCTGTCCAAATTTTGATCCTCTGCCCCACCCGCGAACTGGCCATCCAGGTCTCGGAGGAAGTCCATAAGCTGGCATTGTTCAAGCGCGGGGTGAATGCGCTCCCGATTTACGGCGGACAGTCCTACGACCGACAGTTGATGGGCCTGAAGCAGGGAGCCCAAATCGTCATCGGTACTCCCGGGCGGGTCATGGACCACATGCGGCGTGGAACTCTACGCCTCGACCAAGTCAAAATGATCATCCTCGATGAAGCCGACGTCATGCTCGACATGGGCTTCCGCGAAGACATCGAATTTGTCCTGGAAGCCTTGCCCGAAACTCGGCAGACCGTTTTCTTCTCCGCCACCCTGCCACGTCCCATTCAGGACCTGATTCAACGCTTCGCCAAAGACCCCAAGAGCGTTCGTATTCAGCAGACGGCGATGACCGTCCCCACTGTCGAACAGCACTATTACGAAGTCGACCGGCGCTTTAAAGTTGAGCTCCTGACCCGCTTAATCGATATCCACGATCTCAAGCTGGGTATCATTTTCTGCAATACCAAGCAGATGGTCGATGACCTGACCGAACATCTCAATGCCCAAGGCTATTCCGCCGACCGCCTCCACGGCGGTATGAGCCAAGCGATGCGCGATCGGGTCATGACCCGCTTTCGCCGGTCCAATCTTGAATTTCTCGTAGCCACCGATGTCGCTGCCCGCGGCATCGACGTCGATGACGTCGAAGTTGTTTTCAACTACGATCTCCCCTACGACGGCGAAGATTATGTTCACCGCATCGGGCGCACTGGTCGTGCCGGGCGGAGTGGTCAGGCCATCACCTTCGTCTCTGGTCGGGAAGTCTTTCTGCTTCAGCAGATCGAGCGCTTCACCCGCATGCGGATTCAGCGTGGTAAGATTCCCACCGCCACCGAGGTCGAGGAAGCACGCGCCAACGCCACTCTTATTCGCCTGCGATCCATTTTGGAAAAGGGCGAGTACAAGCAGCAGGAACAATTGCTCGGTCGCTTGATGGAAGAAGGTTACAGCTCCACCGACATCGCCTCGGCTTTGTTGCACGAACTTCAAGGCGGCTCCGAAAGTGCAGGACGCCGCGAAGCGCCTGCCAAACCAGCGCCAGGACGTGAAGCTCCAGCTCGTGATCGGGTTGAACCACAAGCTCCTCGTCCTCCATTGCCCGCGGAGCGTACCCCGGCGGAGCGGCCTACCATCGATCGCCCTGCAGCCGATCCGGCCCCATCAAGCCGCACTCCGGTCTCCCGAAAACCAATCGAACGTCCTGCCGAAAATCTCCCCGGCAAGTCGGGTGTTGTATCAACCGAAAATCCCGATCAAACCGAACCGGTACGCGCTGAGCGACCAACCGCCCGCCGCGCTGACGTTCAAAAGGCCCGGGCCACTGAAGAAGTCCCGCCCCGCTTGCCGTCATCCGCTTCGCCCGCCCGGATATCAGTTGCGCAAACGCCAATAGCCCCCCGTTCGCCTGTCCACCCGCCCGAGGGGGAGGAACCGGCTAAACCACGCACCATCGCAAGAACTCCGCCGACGACATCCGCAGAAACGCCAGCTCCAGTCCCGCCAATTCCCCCGGTCTTGTCGAAAGTCGACTCGATCCCCAAGGAAGCCTCTCCAACCGCAATTCCAGCCGCAACGTCCTCCGGTGCCAAGGAATCCACGGCACCTCGCCGTCCCTCTCCGTCCGCCGCTCCCAAGGTCAGCCGCGCGCCTGCCGCCGATCAGTCACGCTTGTACATGAATATCGGGGAAACCATGGGCATCACATCCGATGACATTATCGCCGCCATCCTGGGCAGCACTGGCCTTCCTGCGGCCACCGTCGGACGCGTCGACCTCCGTGAACGCCAT
>CAILNN010000178.1 GCA_903835555.1 uncultured Verrucomicrobiota bacterium | reverse complement strand
CTATCGATGCGGCAAGGTCATGCCGGAAGAATTTACGGGTGAACTTGGCTCGGACGAATCCTTCACGGCGATGGCCCATCAGGCACGTTCAGAAGGGTGGATTGTTAGCGATGTTGATTGACCGGTGGGAAGCATTGAAATTTTTCCTTCCTGCGACTGCATTCATCGCGCTCGGCATCGAAGTACTATCCGTCGGTCCTGAGCACAGCGAGATTCGGGTCTATCGGCACTTCCATTACGGACTCAACGTAGCGCCCTTGTAGTGCCGGAAGAAAACTGGGGTGCCACTTAGTCCGGTGGATTCTTGATTTTTTCCTCGAATGCGAACGGCCTTTGACCGTACTACAAGCGCAGTCCCCACCGTAGCAATCGTCATTCCTGTCTATGAAGGCTTCCAAGACTTCTTCGGCTCGGTCTTCCCGTGCCAAGGCTCCCGCCACCAACGGAACCACCGCATCTATCGAACTGCCTCCCTGGGTTCGGGAACCCAAACGTCTCCTGATCAACGGTAAATGGGTCGACGCTGCCTCTGGTGAGACCTTCGCCACCCTCGACCCCTCGACCGGCGAAACCCTCTGCCACGTTCCCGCAGGTGATAAGCAGGACATCGACAAGGCCGTCGCGGCTGCACGCGCCGCCTTTGAGTCGGGTCCATGGCGTACCATGACCTCTTCCGAACGGGGCCGGGCCATTTGGCGTCTGGCCGACCTGCTGGAGCAACACATCGATGAATTCGCTACATTGGAATCGCTCGACAACGGCAAGCCACGGGCCGTTGCCCGGGTCGCCGATGTTCCTCTGGCGATTGATCTCTTCCGTTACATGGCCGGTTGGGCAACCAAATTGCACGGAAGCACCTTCCCTATTTCGGTCCCGTATGCCCCAGGGGCCCGCTTCTTCAGCTATACCCAGCGCGAACCGATCGGTGTTGTCGGGCAAATCATCCCATGGAATTTCCCCTTGCTGATGGCTGCTTGGAAACTCGGTCCCGCCTTGGCCACTGGTTGCACGGTTGTGCTCAAACCCGCCGAGCAAACCCCGCTATCCGCCCTTCGATTGGGTGAACTGATTCAACAAGCCGGTATTCCCGATGGGGTGGTTAATATCGTGACTGGGCTCGGTGAAACCGCCGGTGCGGCCTTGGCTGGCCATCCGGGGGTGGACAAGATCGCCTTCACCGGTTCGACCGAAGTTGGAAAGCTGATTGTCAAGGCAGCCGCGCACGACCTGAAGAAGGTGTCGCTGGAGCTCGGGGGCAAATCGCCCAATATCATCCTGCCAGACGCCGATTTGGAAACAGCCATCCCCGGTGCCGCGAGTGCTATTTTCTTCAACCACGGTCAGTGCTGCTGTGCCGGTTCGCGCTTGTACGTTCATACGAAGCACTTTGATACCGTGGTCGAAGGCGTGGCCGCAGCGGCCAAGAAAATCAAGGTCGGGCCTGGTATGTCCGCTGATACGGAAATGGGGCCACTGGTTTCCGAAGAGCAACTCAACCGGGTGATGGGCTTGCTCAAATCGGGCCAAGCCGAAGGGGCCAAGCCTTTGGCGGGCGGTGCCCGACACGGCAAGTCCGGCTATTTTGTCCAACCGACCATCCTGGTGAATACACAACCGGGAATGCGGGTGATGGAAGAGGAAATCTTTGGTCCCGTGGTCTGTGCCGTGCCCTACACCGACGAACAGGAAGTCATCCAGGCTGCCAACAACAACATTTATGGCCTGGCGGCAGCGGTCTGGACTTCCAATCTCTCCAAGGCACACCAAATCGCCTCAGCCATCCGGGCGGGAACCGTTTGGGTCAACTGCTACAATATCTTCGACGCCGCCTTGCCCTTCGGAGGGTACAAGCAATCCGGCTGGGGCCGGGAAATGGGAGCCGAAGCCTTGGAATTGTACACCGAGACCAAATCGGTCTGTATCCGTTTGTGAGGTCGTTGGTTTGAGCTTCCGGGAATAGTGGCACGCCAAGGCGCAAAGGCGCAAAGGAAGAGGGGACGAAATTCGTTGCATCTGCATTCTTCTTGGCGTCTTGGTACCTTGGCGTGGTCCACCCGAAGCCATTTTGGAACGATGCGTCTTGGGAAAAAAGGTTGGCTAACGACCAACGATTCTTGAAAATCGAAATCAATCCTTTAAGATTTCAAGGATCGTTGTTGTTTCATGCTGGTCCGCCCTCAATATTTGCAGTCCATTCGCGAACTGCTGACCCATTTCCCGGTCGTCTCGGTCCTAGGGCCGCGCCAGGTAGGAAAAACCACCTTGGCGCAATCCATCGCCGCCGAGCGTCCGAGCCATTTTTTCGACTTGGAAGACACAGATGCCCTTGCCCGCCTGGCTGAACCCAAGTTCGCTCTTGAACGTCTCGAGGGATTGGTTGTTCTGGACGAGGTCCAACGAAAACCAGATCTTTTTCCTTTGGTCCGGGTATTGGCCGATCGAAATCCTGCTCCAGCGAGATTTCTACTCACCGGAAGTGCGTCCCCGCGACTCGTTCGCGGTATATCCGAGTCGCTGGCGGGCCGTGTCGCATCGGTTGAGGTCTCCGGTTTTCATCTTAAAGAGGTGGGTGGGAATGAAGCCCAAAAGCTCTGGTGGCGCGGCGGATATCCCCGAGCCTTTCTTGCCCCCAACGATGGCCTCTGCCGACTCTGGCAGGAGGAATTCCTCAATATTTTATTGGAACGGGATATTCCACAATTGGGCATAGCCATTCCGTCGGCAACGCTTCGTCGGTTTTGGACGATGTTAACCCATTACCATGCTCAAGTGTGGAAAGGGGCGGAAATGGCGCGTTCGCTTGGGACCTCAGAGCCAACGATGCGGCGATATCTGGATATACTGAGTGCGACGTTCATGATTCGGCAATTGCCCCCCTGGCATGAAAACCTGGCCAAACGGCAGGTGAAAGCCCCCAAAATCTACCTTCGAGATTCCGGCTTGTTGCACTGCCTGATGCGACAGAACGCGTTCTCAGATTTGGAGGTGCATCCCAAGTTGGGTGCTTCCTGGGAAGGCTTCGCCCTCGAACAAGTCTTGGGTTTCACTGGCGACCGCGATGCCTACTTTTGGGCCACCCATGGCGGAGCGGAGTTGGACCTCCTGGTCCACCGGCGCGGGAGGCGGTATGGCTTTGAATTCAAGCATGGCGACGCACCCACCTTGACCAAATCCATGCACACCGCCTTGAACGATCTGCAATTGGACCGCCTCTTTGTCATCTATCCTGGAAAGGAGGGTTATCCGATGAATGAGCGAACCGAGGCGCTACCCCTCCTTCAGTTGGAATCGCGGCTATCTCAGATTTAAAGCCCGGAAACAAACTCTCGAAACGGTGGGTGCCTGAAATCCTAGGTCCTTGACTATAGTTGGCATTCCTTCAACGTCGTAAACCAAGTAGTTGGCAACGATCGATATGGAACCACAACAAACACCTTTCGACAGAATTCCGGCGTGGCTGAGGCCATTTCAACGAGTCACCTCTGGAAGATCCATCCTGACGGGAATCGACGGACTCCGCTTCATCGCGATTCTTGGGGTAGTGCTGTTCCACTTTTCCAATGACATTTATTCCTTTCACGCATCGCTGAGCGTGCCGACTGATTTTGCCCACTCGGTCCTCTATTTCATTTCCAAAGGCGGAGCGGGCGTGGCGTTGTTCTTTTGTATCAGTGGCTTTATTCTTTATCTTCCCTTTCTGGATCTTGACAGGCCGGTTTCCCTTCAATCGTTTTATTGGCGTCGAGTGACGCGAATCGAGCCTCCGTTTATAATTAATATTATTATCTGTTTTGCTATCGCAGTCCATCATCTAAGGGTGCCCATCGCCGATATGCTCCCGGATCTGGTAAAAACCCTTTCGTATTCCAATTTCTTGCTGGACCATAAGGCGAGTAACCTCAATTCGGTGACCTGGTCGCTCGAATTGGAAGTTCAATTTTATATCCTCCTTCCGCTCTTCGCCTCCTTCATCGTCCGAAGGATTGAGATGGTCCGATATTTTATTTATGCCACCGTAATCGGAATCGGCGTCCTGCTCAAAATCTACGGGTACGAATCTTCCGCCTGGACCAAATACACGCTGCTGGGCGGGATTGGGTACTTTTTCACGGGAGTTATCGCAGCCGACCTTTGGAAAAATCATTGGTCCAAGATGAGCGATGGCCTGTATCCAGATTTGTTTTTTCTCTGTGGCCTGGCAATTTGGATGATCTTTGCCACGGGGGAAAAGATTTCGAATTTGACCTACTGCTGGGCATTCGTTGGCCCGATCGGGTTCCTGGGAATGATTTGTGGCGCATTGCGGGGAACCGTGGCCAAACGCATCCTGGGTTTCCCATTCATTTGGATTACCGGTGGCATGTGCTACACGATTTATCTATACCATAGTTTTTTTGGAATCGGTTATCACTTCGTCAAGCGAATTGGCTCCGGATTGCCATTTGCTGCTTATTTTTGCGTACAGTCCGCAATCCTGTTACCATTGGTTTGGGGGGCTAGTGCGGTTCTGTTTCTATTATTTGAGAAGCCATTTATGAAAAAAGATTGGCCGAAACGGGTGCTGTCACGGTTCGCCTAGAAGTTGCCGGGTGCTGTTCGCTTCCCAATCGTGGCTGGTATCAGGGGCTGCGATTTTCCAGCGGCGGTTTATTCCGTGACCATGGGACCTGTTTTCCGGGCCGAAACCCCGGCTTCGGTTACCGCGATTTGTTGCTGCGTCTTTTCCAGCCAGGAAATGGTGGAAAAATTGACGCGAATCTGGTAATTACCCGTCTCTATAGACCATGAAGCTGTGTTTTCTGACTCGCAGTCGCTGGATGATCGCCGCTGGGTTATTGACAGCGTCTATTGCGTCAACGGCTCGTGCGGCTCGCAGAGTTGACTTCAACGCAGACGTTCATCCCATTCTCTCCGACCATTGTTTTGCCTGTCACGGTCCTGACGCCAAGAAAGTCAAAAGCGGGCTTCGACTGGACCAATTGGAATCGGCCACAAATGCGGCTAAATCGGGCAAGATTGCCATTGTGGCCGGCCACCCAGGCGAAAGTGAACTGGTCCGGCGAATTCTTTCGACCGATCCGGATATCCGAATGCCCCCACCGGAATCCCATAAGCCGCTGAACCCAGCTGAACAAGAGATTCTCCAACGCTGGATTCGCGACGGAGCCATATATCAAGGTCACTGGTCCTACACTCCTCCGACCAAGGGAACACCATTGCCCGCCGCACAAGTCATCGACCACCTCGTTCGGCAACGATTGGCGGATTTGCAACTGAAACCGGCTTCGCAAGCGGACCGGCGGACGTTGATTCGACGCCTTTCCTTTGATCTGATCGGTCTGCCGCCTACCCCCGCCGAGGTTCAAGACTTTGTCGAAGACGAGGCTCCAGATGCCTATGAACGGGTGGTGGAGCGCCTGATGGCATCTCCTCATTACGGAGAGAAGATGGCCATCGGCTGGCTGGATGCGGTGCGCTTTGCCGATACCATCGGCTATCACTCTGATAATCCGCGCAATATCTGGCCCTACCGCGATTACGTCATTCGTTCATTTAATGGCAATAAGCCCTTTGACCAGTTTACCCGGGAACAACTTGCCGGTGACCTCCTTCGCAATCCGACGCTCGAACAGCGGGTGGGCTCGGCCTTTAATCGCCTGCTCTTGACGACTGAAGAAGGGGGTGCCCAAGCGAAGGATTACGAAGCCCGCTACCTGACCGACCGAGTCCGGGCGGTTGGGGCGGTATGGCTGGGGCAAACCATTGGATGCGCTCAATGCCATGACCACAAGTTTGACCCCATCACGTCCCGCGATTTTTATTCGATGGGTGCTTTTTTTGCCGACGTGAAGGAAGCCATCATCGGTCGGCGGGAGGACGGTATCCTGGTCCCTAACGACGCCCAGGCGGCCATACTGGATCGGGTTCAAACCAGGGTCCGGGCCACGCAACAGGACTATGAGGCACCTCACTTGGAACTCGATTCGGCGCTGGACCGGTGGATAGGCGATCAGCAGGCGATTCTCGATCGCGAGCAGCGGTGGGTTCCCCTGGTCCCAGCTACCGTGGTTTCGACCGGCGGTGCCACACTCAAGTTCCGCAACGATCAAGCGATTTTAGCCAGTGGGACCAATCCCGAGCGAGACGATTATCGTCTGACGTTTACCAACCTTCTCTCGAAATCGCTCGGATTACGATTGGAGGTGTTGCCGGATGATTCCCTTCCCGCTCGCGGACCAGGGCGGGCGGGAAATGGTAACTTTGTCCTGACCGAAATCTATGCCCGGATCGAGTCGGAGGGAAAATCGCCGCGTGAGATACGGTTTAAGTCGGCCCAAGCGACCATCGAACAAACCGAGGTCGCCAAGGACACTGTTTATGGCCGCTGGTCGGCCAATTCCGCCATCGACCGCGACATTTTGGGAGTCGGCTATGGCTGGGCGGTCTTGCCCGATGTGGGTCGGCCCCAGCGGTTAGTGGTTGAATTTGAGAAGCCGGTAACGTTGGAACATTCAGACTCCCTCGTGATCGAGCTGCGCCAGCAGCATGGGGCGAATCACAACCTCGGGTGCTTCCGATTGGCCGCATCTGGAGAAGCATCGGCAGTTCGAGAGACGGTCGCTTTGCCGCTTCCCTCGGAAATCGCCGAATCACTCCCTGTGACCGAACAAACGCGGGAAAAGCTGAGGAACCAATTCAAGCAACGGGCACCGGAATTCGCGGGTTGGCGAGAACGGCGTGACGCGGCGGAAAAGGCCAAGGCAGATTTTGAATCGACGGTGGCGCGATGCATTGTAACCGAGCGGGCTTCGGAACCGCGGGTGGTCCGCATCCTGCCCAGGGGCAACTTCCTGTTGGAAACCGGCGACCGCGTGAATCCAGCGCTGCCTGCGTTTTTGGCCAGGACGAATGGCGACCGGGCGCTCAATCGACTCGACCTCGCCAATTGGTTGGTGTCGCGGGATAACCCGCTCACAGCCCGGGTGATCATGAATCGGATGTGGAAGCAATTCTTCGGAATGGGATTATCCAAGGTTCTTGATGACCTCGGCTCTCAGGGCGAGACACCGCGCAATCAAGCCCTGCTGGATTGGCTGGCGGTTGAATTCATGGATAGTGGTTGGGACATCAAGCACATGGTTCGGCTGATGGTTTGCAGCGAGACCTACCGACAAACGTCGGTGGTTCCAAACGAACTTCTCACTCGCGACCCAGACAATCGCGAATGGGCCCGACAAGGACGATGGCGGTTGGAAGCCGAATTGGTGCGTGACAATGCCTTGACGATTGCCGGATTGCTGGCCCCGGATGTGGGTGGCCCCAGCGTTCGTCCGTATCAGCCAGACGGCTACTGGGAGAATCTGAATTTTCCACAACGCAGTTGGGAGGCGAGTTCCGGCAAATCGCAGTATCGGCGCGGGATTTACACTTGGTGGCAGCGATCGTTTCTCCATCCGAGCTTGCTGGCATTTGATGCCCCGCCCCGCGAGGAATGCACCGCCGAGCGGAACCGCTCAAACATTCCGCAGCAAGCCTTGGTTCTGCTGAATGATCCGAGCTACGTGGAAGCGGCACGCGCGTTCGCTGTTCGCATGCTTCGGGAATGCTCTGGAGACGAAACGGAACGAATCGCCTGGGGCTGGAATGAAGCCATGGGGAGAATGCCGACCGACCAGGAAAGGACTACTGTTCGCAGCCTTCTAGACAAGCACCGGCATCAATATCAGAATGACCGTGCGGCCGCAGAGCAATACATCCATGTGGGTGCCAGTCCAGCACCGGCGGATTTGAATGCGGCTGAATTGGCCGCTTGGATGGACGTCGCCCGCACCCTGCTCAATCTCCACGAAACCATTACCCGGTCATGAATCCCCTACCTGATTTGCGGCAATACCTTGGACAACGTCAGACCCGGCGCGCTTTCCTCGGTCGGACATCACAAGGTGTCGGAGCCGTGGCGCTGGCTTCCCTGCTGCGAACCGGTTTGCTTTCCGCGACATCAACAGGTTCGGACCGGTGGCCGGGAGCAGTCAAGCCGCTCCATTTTCCCGCTAAGGCTAAACGGGTTATTTGGATGACCATGGCCGGGGGCCCTTCTCACTTGGAAACTTGGGACTACAAACCCAAGTTGGCGGCCATGCACGGTCAGCCGATGCCTGAGTCGTTCACCGCCGGCAAGCAGATCGCCCAACTTCAGGGGCAGAAGCTCACCTGTTTCGGCCCTCAACATCCGTTCAAGCGCTTTGGAAATTCTGGAGTGGAGATTTGCAGTTTGTTCCCCCATATCGGGTCAGTGGCGGATGAAATTTGTTGGGTTCGGTCCATGACGACAGAAGCCATCAATCACGATCCGGCCCACATGTTCATGAACACCGGGTCGCAAATCGCCGGACGTCCAAGCATGGGCTCTTGGACCGTCTATGGTCTCGGGTCGGACGCCGAAAGTTTACCTGGATTCGTCGTTCTCACTTCCCTCGGGCGCGGCGGTCAGAATCAGCCGATTGCCGCCCGACAGTGGGCTTCAGGATTCCTTCCCAGTCGGTTCCAGGGTGTTCACTTGCGCGGCAAGGGCGACCCGGTCTTGTACCTCGGCACCCCACCGGGAGTCATCCGCGAACAGCAATTAGATGTTGTCCGGACCATTAATCAGCTAAACGCCCAACATGATGCGGTAGTTGACGACCCGGAGATTGCCACCCGGATTGCCCAGTATGAAATGGCGTTCCAGATGCAGGCCAGCGTGCCGGATCTTATGGATTTGTCGCATGAACCGGCGAGCATTCTGGACCTTTACGGGTGCAAGCCAGGCGATGGATCATTTGCCTCCAACGCGCTGCTGGCTCGTCGTTTGGCTGAACGGGGTGTGCGGTTCATCCAGCTCTACCACAAAGACTGGGACCACCATGGTGG